>JALWKC010000137.1 GCA_026996795.1 Lysobacterales bacterium
CCAGGCAGAAAGCCCAGGCGTTCGCCGGCTTCCACCGCCGGGCGCACCAGCACGATGCGTTGTACGTGATCGTTCTGAATGGCATCCACGGCCGCGGCCACCGCCAAAAAGGTCTTGCCAGTACCGGCCGGGCCGATGCCAAAATTAATGTCGTGAGTAAGAATGTTGTGCAGGTAGCGTTTCTGGTTGGGCGAGCGGCCGGAAATGCTGCCGGCCTTGGTGCGAATCACCACGTCTTGTGGCTCAAACTCGGTATCGGCCTCAAAGCCCTGAATGATAATGTGCACGGTGTTCAGCTCCAGGTCGCCATGGCTGGCTTCCTGCAGCATCATTTTCAACAGGGTTTCGGCTTTGTCGATGTCGCTGGGCTGACCTGTGATCTGCACCTGGTTGCCACGCGCCTGAATGGCGGTATCGGTTTTATTGGCCAGCAGGCGGATGTTGGCGTCGTGTTGCCCGTAGAGCGACACCAGCGTGCTGTTGTTGTCTGTTTCCAGGGTGACGATTTTTTTCTGGTTCTGCGCCCTGGCCATCACAGCACCAACCGGCCACGCAGTGAATTGGGCATGGCCTCGGTGATGACCACATCCACCATCTGGCCAATCAGCTGCGCTGGCGACACAAAGTTGACCACGCGGTTATTTTCCGTGCGTCCGGCGACCTCGGCCGGGTTCTTTTTCGAGGGCCGTTCAACCAGTACTCGCTGGGTGCTGCCCACCATGGCTTCGGAAATGGCTCGGGCATTGGCATTGATGGCCGCTTGCAAACGCTGCAGGCGCGCTTTTTTGACTGAAAGGGGAATGTCGTCTTCCAGGCTGGCCGCCGGGGTGCCTGGACGGCGGCTGTAAATAAAACTGAAGCTCTGGTCAAAGCCGATTTCTTCAATAAGCTTCATGGTGTCTTCAAAGTCCTGATCGGTTTCACCGGGAAAGCCGACGATGAAATCCGATGACAGGCTGATGTCCGGACGAACCCGCCGCAGCTTGCGGATTTTCTGTTTGTATTCCAGCACCGTGTGGTTGCGCTTCATCATGGCCAGCACGCGATCGGAGCCGCTTTGTACCGGCAAATGCAGGTAATTGGCCAGTTTGGGCACGTCGGCAAACGCCTCAATCAGGCCATCGGTGAACTCCACCGGGTGGCTGGTGGTAAAACGGATGCGTTCGATGCCATCAATGGCAGCCACGTAGTGAATCAGCAAGGCCAGGTCGCAGATTTCGCCGTTGGCCATTTCGCCGCGATAGGCGTTGACGTTCTGCCCCAGCAAGTTGATTTCCTTCACGCCCTGTTCAGCCAGTTGCAGAATTTCAGCCAGAATGCCATCCAGCGGGCGGCTCACTTCTTCCCCCCGCGTGTAGGGCACGACACAGAAGGAACAGTATTTGCTGCACCCTTCCATGATGGAAACAAAGGCACTGGGGCCTTCCTTGCGCGGCGCGGGCAAATTGTCGAATTTTTCGATTTCCGGAAAACTGATGTCCACCTGAGGCACGTTCTGCTGGCGTTTCTTTTCCAGCAATTCAGGCAAGCGGTGCAGGGTTTGTGGACCAAACACCAGGTCCACAAATGGCGCGCGCTGGATGATGGCTTCGCCTTCCTGGGAAGCCACGCAGCCGGCTACGCCAATCACCACCTGGGGATTTTTTTCTTTTAGTTCACGCCAGCGGCCGAGTTGCGAAAAGACCTTTTCCTGGGCTTTTTCGCGAATTGAGCAGGTGTTGACCAGTATCACATCCGCTTCGGCCTCGTTCGTGGTCAGCTCCAGCCCGTGCGAGGCTTTCAGCACGTCGGCCATCTTGGCCGAATCGTACTCGTTCATCTGGCAACCGTGCGTTTTGATGAACAGTTTGCCTGTGGGTTGTTGTGAATGGCGTGTTTCTGTCTTGCTAGTCATGCGGTACTCGTGGCCACCGGGCCGTTAGTTTCTGTGTAGTCTGGGGCGTTTGTCTTAGCTGTTATCTTGCTTGCTTTCAAGCGTGTTTTCCTGAGCACTTTTGCTCCCGGACACCGTGGCCGGCTGCTGCAGTTTCTCCGCCAGATTCACCAGCATTTGCGCCGTGGCGCCCCAGATGGTGTGACCCTGGTGATGAAAAACCCAGGTCTGCCAGCGTTTGCCTTCGGACCGAAATCCCTGCGCGCGGCGGTTGGCCGGGTCCAGGAAATAATCCAGCGGCACGGAAAACGCTTCGGCCACTTCACCCGGATCCACCTGCACGCTGAAGCCGGGTTTCAACAAGGCCACAAACGGCGTCACCCGATAACCGCTGATGGTTTCCAGTTCATCCAGGTAACCCACAATTTCGATATAAGCGGGGTCCAGCCCCAGTTCCTCGTGCGTTTCCCGCAAGGCGGTGTGACGAATGTTGGCATCAGTGGGTTCAAACGCGCCACCGGGAAAACTGATCTGGCCGGCGTGATGCTTGAGTCCTTCGGCGCGCTTGTTGAGTAATACCTGCCACTGACCCTTGTCCTGAAACAAAGGAATCAGCACAGCCGCCGGGCGCAAGCCGCCACGGGTATCCGGTTGCCACACTTCAGGCGGTTTCAGGGCGGATTTCAGCCGTTGCCGAAAGGCCTGGCTGTCCCAGTCCTGAATCGGCTGGTCGGAGGCTTCAGCAGAAAGGCTGGGGTTCATGGCCTGCGTTTCCCCTGGCACATAAAAACCTGGCACATAAAAAACGGGCAAGTGCTGACACCTGCCCGTGAAGGAATAACTTGTGGTTCCGGCTTATTTGACATCCAGCAGATTGATGTCGAACACCAGCACTTCATTGGGACCAATGGGGCCCTGGCCACGGATGCCATAAGCCAGTTCAGGTGGAATGAACACCTGCCACTTGGCGCCGGTTTTCATTAGTGGGAGTACTTCCTGCCAGCCCTTGAGCACTTCATTGACCTTGAATGTGCGTGGCACACCGCGAATGAAGGAACTGTCGAACTCGCGCAGGTTGTCAAAGTTATCCTTGCCAATCAGAGAGCCGCGATAGTGGATGGTCACTTCGCTGTCTGCCGACGGGCGTTTGCCGGAACCTTCTTCAATCACGCGGTATTGCACGCCTGAGGGCAGTTCCTTGATGCCTTTTTTCTTGCGATTCTGGGCCAGGAACTTTTCCGACCGTTTCTTGTTTTCCTCTGCCAACTTCTTGAAAGTTTCGATTTGTTTGGCGCGCATTTTCTGCTCGAAGGCCGTCATGTTCTTGATCAGGTCTTCCTTGGCATAGGCCGGCTCCTTGCCGGCATAAGCATCACGCACGCCCTTGAGGACTTCGTCCATGGACAATTCAAACTCCGTGCCCTTTCGCGCGGCCAGGTCGCGACCCAGCTGGAAACCCATGGCATAGGATGTTTTGTTCTTGTCGAAGTGAATGTCTTTGGCGCTGACCTCGGCTTTCTGGGCCAGGGCAGCGGAACCGGCCAGCATCATGCCTGCCAGCAGTAATTGACGAATTTTCATGCAGTAAACCTCGTGATTGAATAAACCACAGCGCTTCCGATGTTCACTCAGTGACATCGCAACAACCGGGCTGGAGCCGCCATGACCCACACTGTGGATCGCTTCTGACAGCGGATGGCGTATTTTATGCCGGCACCGACAGCGGTGCAAGCGGTTTGTCTGACCGCCAGGCCGTGGCTCAAGTTCCGGCAATGTTATAATTTCGGCCTTCATTTGTCGCTTTTGGCATTCACTCTCACATTAGGGGAAACCGCATGAACAACCTGCTTTTGAACACGCATAACGCCGTCATGACCATCACCATCAACCGGCCCAGCAAGCTCAATGCACTGAATCACGAAACACTCACCGAACTGAATGAGGCAATAAGCCAGGCCATTGGCGATGAGTCCATCCGCGCAATGGTGATCACCGGCAGTGGCGAAAAAGCTTTCGTTGCCGGCGCGGACATTGCCGAACTGGCGCAAACCGATGCCATTTCCGGGCTGCGTTTTGCCGAATTCGGCCAGCAGGTCATGAACCGCATCGAAAACAGCCCCAAGCCGGTGATTGCGGCTGTCAATGGCTTTGCTCTGGGCGGCGGCTGCGAACTGGCCATGGCCTGCCACCTGCGCCTGGCCAGTGAAAACGCCCGCTTTGGCCAACCTGAAATCAAGCTGGGCGTTATCCCCGGCTTTGGAGGCACCCAGCGCCTGACACGCCTGGTGGGCAAGGGGCGGGCCATGGAGATGAACCTGCTGGGCGACATGATCGACGCCCAGCGCGCGCATGACATTGGCCTGGTGAACAAGGTGGTGGCGCCATCCGAACTGCTGTCTTGCGCCCAGGCCATGGGTGAACAGCTGAGCCAGTCTGCTCCCGTGGCCCTGTCGATGATTATCGACAGCATCAATCACGG
>JALWKC010000138.1 GCA_026996795.1 Lysobacterales bacterium
ACCAGTTCGCAGTGCTCCGCCAGGGACTGCAGGTCAGTGCAGTTCTTGTCCTTGCCGTCATAACGAACCGGCTGGCCCAGCAAGCAGGCGCTGACGGCAATGCGTGGCTTTGAGGCAGCCGCCGACTCTGGCTTATCTGGTGTTTTCATTTGACGTTTTATGGGCTTTATGTGGCATGGGGGCGCACCGGGGGAAAACCTGGCTCAATGGCTTCGACAATTCGTTGGAATACACCACCCGCACGTGGGCGCGAGTGAGCTGCCGAGGCTCGCGCACCCCGCAGGAATGCGCGATGGTGCCAACGCCATGGATCATGTGACGGGCAAAGTTGGCCACGCGCGTGGCCTTGTCTTCCACCACCAACCCTCGCTGCAAATCCGGGTCGTGGGTGGTGACACCGGTGGGGCAGGTGTTTTTGTTGCATTTCATGGCCTGTATGCAGCCCAGGGAAAACATGAAACCGCGCGCGTTATTGATAAAATCAGCCCCCGCGCACAAGGCCCAGGCCACGTCCCCGGGTGTGATCAGTTTGCCGGAGGCAATCACGCGCACGCGATCGGCCAGGCCGTATTCATCGCGCACATTCACCAGCACCGGCAGGCCTTCACGAATGGAAACGCCCACGTCATCCATCAACGGCATGGGGGCCGCGCCCGAGCCGCCTTCGCCGCCATCCAGGGTGATAAAATCCGGCGCCGATTCCAGCCCCCGGCGGGTGACCTCGGCAAACAGGTCGCGCAACCAGTGTTCATCGCCCATGACCATTTTGAAACCCACCGGCAAACCGCTGATTTCGCGCACGGTGTGAATAAAGTCCAGCAGTTCCACCGGATTGCCGATTTCCGGGTGGCGATTGGGGCTAATGGAGTCCCGGTGCGGCGGTATGCCGCGAATTTCCGCGATTTCCTCGGTGACCTTGGCCGCCGGCAGAATACCGCCTTTACCGGGCTTGGCCCCTTGCGCCAGCTTCACCTCAATCATTTTCACCGTAGGCATCCGGCCAATTTCAGCCAGGCGTTTTTCATCCAGTTTGCCATCGGGCGTGCGCACACCGTATTTGGCCGTGCCAATCTGGAACACCAGATCACAACCGCCTTCCAGGTGATACGGAGAAATACCGCCTTCGCCGGTGTTCAGCCAGATGCCCGCCTGCGCCGCACCGCGCGACAGTGCCCGCACCGCCGGCCTGGACAGGGCGCCAAAACTCATGCCGGAAATGTTGAAAAAACTGGGCGCGGCATAGGGTTGGCGGGCATCAGGGCCTATCAAGAGGGGTTCCGGCTCGGCGATGTCCTTGCGCATCACCGGAAAAGCCGCGTTCAGAAAAGTCACCGCCCCGCGCCGGTTCGGATCCTTGGTGCTGCCAAAAGCCACCGTGTCACTTTTGCCCTTGGCCGCGCGGTAAACCCAGCTGCGTTGTTCGCGGTTGAAGGGCAGTTCCTCACGATCCATGGCAAAAAAGTACTGGCGAAAGAAGGCCCCCAAGTGTTCAAACAGGTAGCGAAAACGCCCGATCACCGGGTAGTTGCGCCGAATCGCGTGTCTCTTCTGAGTTTTGTCAACCACATACAACACGAGAACCCACAGCACGACCAGCCCCAGCATAAAAACAAACAGGTAAGCCCACCACTGTACCACCGTCATCGCAAAGGCATTATTCATTCAATTCCCCTTTTTGTTGGTTCCACAGGCAGCCGCTTTACACGCCAACAGCAGGCAAGGGCATTGCAACCACTGCGGCCAACCCTGTGACCGGTTCAAGCGCGACGGACTTGCAAAGGTTCCCTTGCTGTCCGCAAGCGGCTAGAATAAAACACGCAGTCATCTTATCAAACGGAGAACAACCATGGCCTTTGAATTACCACCCCTTCCTTACGACTACAACGCGCTGGAACCACACATTTCCGAGGAAACCCTGCATTACCATCACGACAAGCACCACGCGGCGTATGTCAACAACCTCAATAACCTAGTCAAGGACACCCCACTGGAACAAATGGGCCTGGAAGACATCATCAAGGTTTCCGGTGGCGCAGTGTTCAATAACGCCGCCCAAATCTGGAATCATACCTTTTATTTCAACTGCCTGTCACCGGCCGGTGGCGGCGTGCCCGGCGGTGCCTTGCTGGAAGCCATTAACGCCAAATGGGGCACCTTTGAAAACTTCAAGAAAGCCTTTTCCGCCAACAGCATCGGCCTGTTTGGTTCCGGCTGGGGTTGGCTGGTGGTGGATGATTCCGGCTGCCTGGAGCTGATCCAGACCAGCAATGCCGGCACGCCGCTGACTCAGGCTGGCATCACCCCGCTGCTGACCTGCGACGTGTGGGAACATGCCTACTACATTGACGCCCGCAACAACCGCGCCCAGTACCTGGACGCTTTCTGGCATGTGGTGAACTGGACCTTCGTTATTCAGCAATACCTTAAAGCCACGGGCAAGAAATAAACCCAGCGCCAGAGAACCCTGGCAATTGGCTGAACACGAAACCCAAAGCGCCGGCGTTGCCGGCGTTTTGGTGTCTGAGGCATCAGCCCTCACGGAGCCTCGCCTGTCTTTTCCCCTTAGGAGCCTTTGATTGAATCTGGCGCGAGCAGATTGTAATGAAAAATTGTTCAGTTCAAGGCGCAAACCGCACGCAATAGCACGCTATTGTAAAGGTTTGCAACGCAGAAACGGATGATTTTACGCGGCAAGATGCCGTGTCACGATTCAATCAGAGGCTCCCTTACTCAAAACCGTGTTTGAAAATCAGGTCAGCGCCAGGGATGTGGCAGGCCGGGCCCCAGCCGGTGATCTGGACATCATCGATACTCCATCCGTCACGCGTCACGCTGCCATCGGTGCTAAGGCGGAAACGAATTTTGACGTTGGCTTGACCGGCGTAGGCCGACAAATCCGCTGTCTGCGCCTGCCAACTGGCTTGGCCATCGCACTGATAAAGGGTTTGCCAGCTGGCACCGCCATCGCTGGAGGCTTCCACATAGCCATAATCGTAACCTGATTCGGTATCACACTGGTGCATGAAATGGAGCGTGGGTGCATTGACCTGGGACAGGTCCAGGCCAACACTGGTCAGGCTGATGTCCAGATTGTTGGCGTAATTGCCGCCGGGACTGTCTGTCCAGGCGTGGGTCGGGCTGCCGCCGGTCTGGGCCACCAGCGCCCAGGGCGCATCGGCTTGCCAGTTACCCGCGCCATTTTCCATGTTATCGCTGAACACGTCGCAGTAGGGTTCCAGCGCCACATTGTGGGTAACCGTCTGGCCCGCCAGGGTGGTCACCGCGGGGACGAGCGCCTCGACATAACCAGTGGCTGTCACCTGCAGATCGCGAGTGCCGGCCAGGGTTTGCAATTGGTAGCTGCCGTCACTGGCTGTGCTGGCCTGAACCGTGCCATAGGTAATGGCGGCCTGATTGATACCACCCCCGGTGACTGCATCGGAGACCTGCCCCTGCACCGTGGCGGCATCGGCCGGGTCCAGCACTGTGAGCAAGGCGCCATAAGGCACGCCGGTTTTGCCACTGGCATCGGTAACTGTCACCAGCAGCTGGTATTCGCCCGTGGTCATGCCGGTGGTGTCAATGCTGCCGCTAAAGGCTTCGCTCACGCTGTCAAACGCGCCGTCCACGGCCGCCAAAGGCTGTGAGGTGGTTCCGGCCACCCAGGGCAGTTCATCCACATAAAGTTTGACTGACTGAATGTTTTGCGCGCTTTGGGTGCCATTATTGGCATTGCTGAAATGCGTGTCGGTGGCCGTGCCGGTGATCGTGACGCTTTGCCCGGGCGCAACCACACTACTGGACAGGGCCAGGTTTTCCACATCGGGCCCGGATCCGGTCAGGTAAGGTGTGCGCGCAGACTTGGCCGCATAAATCAGGGCCGGCAGGTTGTCCGGCACTATGGTGTTTTCAAACGTGCTGCAGTCCTGAAAAAAGTCGGTGCCCAACTCAAAGGTGTAGGCGGCCACGCCCAGTTCCCCGTAGGCAAAGTCGTCCGAGGCACCGGCGGCGGGATACAGGGCATTGGACTGCTCGGGCGTGTAATTATTGAACCAGGCCAGTTTGCGCCCCAGGGCTTCAATTTCCGGCTCGTTGGGGGCGTTGCTGGTGTCATCAAAGCCATAAGGCCACAGCACCAGTTCCGAGAAACTATGAACATCCAGGTACACACCGGTGGTGTTCGGCGGCGCCGGGTCGTTCAAACCGGGGCCGCGTTGATCGGGCAAAATGCTGCGCACATAGGTTTCAATGGCATCAGTTTCCGGCTCCGAGGCCGCAAAAGCGCCACGGAAGGTATCGCTGCACTGG
>JALWKC010000139.1 GCA_026996795.1 Lysobacterales bacterium
AGCGAACTGTTTCATTACATTGGTGAAAACGTGGACGTGCCTGCTGGCGATATCGGCGTGGGCGGGCGCGAAATTGCCTACCTGTTTGGCCAGTACAAGCGGCTCACGCATGAATTTGCCGGGGTGCTGACGGGCAAGGCGCTGGAATACGGTGGTTCACTGGTGCGGCTGGAAGCCACCGGATACGGCGTGGTGTACTTTCTGCAAAACATGCTGCTGTTTCATGGCCGGGAATACAAAGGCAAGCGTTGCCTCATTTCCGGTTCTGGCAACGTGGCCATCTACGCGGCCGAAAAAGCCCTGCAGCTGGGCATCCGGGTGCTGACCTTGTCGGATTCCAGTGGGTACGTCCTGTTCCGAAAAGGCCTGTCAGAAGAACACCTGGCTTATATTAAACAGCTCAAAACCGTACAACGCGGGCGCATCAGCGAAGTGGCTGAAAAGTTTGCCGACGTGGAATTTTTCCCCGGCCAGAAACCCTGGCAGGTGCCAGCGGAGTTTGCCCTGCCCTGCGCCACTCAAAATGAGCTGGACACCGACGATGCCGAAACGCTGATCGCCAATGGCATAGAAGCCGTCTGTGAAGGGGCTAACATGCCCTGTACAAAAGGCGCTGTCGATCGCTTTCTCGCGGCGCGCGTTTTCTACGCGCCCGGCAAGGCCAGTAATGCCGGCGGAGTTGCTGTATCGGGGCTGGAAATGTCCCAGAACAGCCAACGGCTTTCCTGGTCACGGGAAGAACTGGATACCATGCTCCGTGACATCATGCGCAAAATTCACGACAAATGCGTGCGCTATGGCAAGGAAGAGGACTGGGTCAATTACCTCAAAGGGGCCAATATTGCCGGGTTTGTCAAAGTGGCCGATGCCATGGTGGCTTTCGGTGTCATGTAGACGCCCCGGCCAGCTGGGCCAGTGCTGGCGTGGCTGTTGTACAATAGCCTTTTACTGAACCCGGTGAGTCAGCGGTATTCTCGCTGAATAGCCCAACACCAGTGACTTCCGCTTTTGAGCTGAGCCATGCCTGAAAATCTCCACGTCATCATTCTTGCTGCCGGTGCGGGCACCCGCATGCGATCCGGTGTGCCCAAAGTCATGCAGCCGGTGGGCCACAAAAGCATGATTCAACACGTGCTGGACACCGCGCAGCAACTGCACCCGGATGTTATTCACGTGGTTTATGGTCACGGTGGGGATCGGCTCCGCGAGCACTTGCAGGGAGAACCGGTTAACTGGGTCTTGCAAGCCCGGCAAAACGGTACCGGCCATGCGGTAGAACTGGCGTTGGCAGAAATTCCGGACACGGCCCGTGTGCTGGTTTTGTATGGCGATGTGCCATTGCTGTTGCCTGAAAGTTTGAAGCCGGTGTTGCCGCACGATCGCGCCGTCTTAACCACAACCCTGGAAAATCCCACCGGCTATGGACGCATCATCAGGCACCCGGATCAGCCAGCGTACATTGCCCGGATCGTGGAAGAAAAGGACGCCAGCGACGACGAAAAAGCGATCACCGAAATCAATTCTGGCATCCTGCTGGCCGGGGGCGGTGAGCTGAAGGCCTGGCTTGCGGCTGTCTCGGACAACAACAGCCAGGGAGAAAAATACCTGACGGACGTGGTGGCCCTGGCGGCCAGCGAGAATCGACCCTTTACCGCCGTGGCACTGGCAGATGCGCAACAGGTGGCCGGGGCCAACACCATGGTCCAACTGGCGGCACTGGAAAAGGCCTGGCAACAGCGTCAGCGCGATCAATTACTGCAGGCGGGGGTGCGCATGGCCAACCCCGAAAGTGTGATGATTCGCGGCACCGTGACCGCCGGTCGCGATGTGTTTCTGGATCAGGGCGTTATTCTCGAAGGCGAGGTGGTGTTGGGCGACGGCGTGTCCATCGGCCCCTACAGCGTGCTCAGTGACTGCCAGCTGGCAAACGGCGCCACGGTACATTCCCACTGCGTCATCGAACAGGCCCGCATTGGCCGCCAGGCCCAGGTAGGGCCTTTTGCCCGCATTCGTCCGGGCACGGAACTGGGCCAGGATAGCAAAGTGGGCAACTTCGTCGAAATCAAGAAAACCCGGCTGGGCGCAGGCAGCAAGGCCAGCCACCTGACCTACCTGGGTGATGCGATCATTGGCAACAGGGTCAATATCGGTGCCGGAACCATCACCTGCAATTACGATGGCGTCAACAAGCACACCACGGTGATTGAAGATGGCGCCTTTATCGGTTCGGACACGCAACTGGTGGCGCCGGTGCGCGTAGGCGCCAACGCGACCCTGGGGGCAGGCACCACACTCACCCATGACGCACCGCCTGAACAACTGACCATCAGCCGGGTGAAACAACGAACCATTGCTGACTGGCGCAGTCCCATGCAAAAGAAAAACGAGCAGGAGAACAGCTGAATGTGCGGAATTGTGGCGGCCACGGCGCAGCGGGACATTGTCCAAATCATTCTCACCGGGCTGAAAACACTGGAGTACCGCGGCTACGATTCGGCTGGCATAGCGGTGGTGGCCGAATCCCCGCCGCCAGCGCACATTGAACTGCGCAAGTGTGCCGGCAAACTCGAAAACCTCGAAAAGCGGCTGGCCGAGCAGCCCCTGAGCGGGCAGTGTGGCATAGGCCACACCCGCTGGGCCACCCACGGCGAGCCAAACACCCGTAATGCCCACCCACACCAGTCTGGCCAAAAAGTGGCGGTGGTTCACAATGGCATTATTGAAAACCATCAACTGTTGCGAGAAAAACTGCAAGCCGCTGGCTTTGAATTTGCCTCCCAGACTGACACCGAATCCCTGGCCCATCTGGTTGAATTCCATCAGCAACAGGGCAAGGATTTTATCACCGCGGCCAATGCGGCCATTGATGAACTGGAAGGCGCCTATGCCGTGGCGATTATCCATGCCGACGAAGCACAGACCATCGTTGGCGCCCGTCAGGGCAGCCCGCTGGTGGTGGGTTTGGGGATTGGTGAGAACTTCATCGCTTCGGACGTGCAGGCCCTGCTGCCGGTCACCAATCGTTTTCATTACCTGGACGAAGGCGACCGGGTGGTCATCACACCGGAAACGGTGAGCATCACCGACGCCAGCGGTGCGGTCGTGCAACGGCCAATCAGACAGGCCGAAGTCAGCCTGGAAGCGCTGGACAAGGGCCAATACCGGCACCACATGCTGAAGGAAATCTATGAGCAGCCTGAAGCCATTCGCCGCACCCTGGAAGGGCGGCTGGATGAACAGGGCCTGACTGCCTGGTTTGTGGATCAGGACACCGAGAAACTGCTGCGCGAAGTCAAAAAGATTCACATCGTGGCCTGTGGCACGTCCTATCACGCGGGGCTGGTGGCGCGTTACTGGCTGGAAGACATCGCCCGCATTCCGACCCGGGTGGAAATCGCCAGTGAATACCGTTACCGCAACCCGGTGGTGGAAGACGGCACCCTTTTTCTGACCATCTCCCAGTCCGGCGAAACCGCCGATTCCCTGGCGGCATTGCGCTTTGCAAAAGACAACGGCTACCTGGCTACGCTGGCGGTCTGCAATGTCGCCAACAGCTCGCTGGACCGGGAAAGCGATATCACCCTCATGACCCGCGCCGGGCCGGAAATTGGCGTGGCCTCCACCAAGGCGCTCACCACCCAGCTGGCAGTGCTGGCCATGTTTACTCTTAAAATGGCCCAGCTCAATGGATTGCCTTCGCAACGGCAGAAAGCGTTGGTGCAACAGTTGCTAGAGTTGCCGGAAAAACTGGCCCTGGCACTGCAACTGGATCCGGCCATTCAGTCCATTGCCGAAAAAGTCGTCACGCGCGATCACGCCCTGTTTCTGGGTCGGGGCCGTCATTATCCCATCGCCATGGAAGGCGCGCTCAAACTCAAGGAAATTTCCTATATTCATGCCGAAGCCTATCCCGCCGGAGAACTCAAACATGGCCCGCTGGCGCTGGTGGACGAAGACATGCCGGTGATTGCCGTGTGCCCCAATGACGAGCTGCTGGAAAAACTCAAATCCAATATCGAAGAGGTGCGCGCCCGGGGCGGGGAGCTTTACGTGTTTGTGGACCACACCGGCGATCACGGCCTGGACGGCGCCACCAATCAGTTGATCGCGCTGGAAGCCAGTGGCGAATTCACCTCGCCCATCGTCTTTAATGTACCCTTGCAATTGCTGGCCTATCACGTGGCCGTGCTGCGTGGCACGGACGTGGATCAGCCTCGCAACCTGGCCAAATCGGTGACTGTGGAATGAACAAGACGGTGCTTTACAGCCTCGAACAGGTACTGCTTTCCAGTGAGCGCACGGC
>JALWKC010000140.1 GCA_026996795.1 Lysobacterales bacterium
ATGTGAGGGCGTACATTGCGTACTATAACTCAGACCGTCTGCATACCACGTTGGGCGATTTGACGCCCATCGAATTTGAGCAAAGTGCTTAGCACAGTGTCCGGTTTGACTTGACCACAACACATAGCGCCATTTTTCACCAAGGATGCCTGAATGTGGACATTAAAGACGAGTTTGAGATCAATAAAACACCAAAAGAGATTGCCCGAATAATTGAAGCCGCCACCAGCCCCCGGGCATCTGCTGAAGACGTGAATAACATGCTGGATATGCTCGCGCAGTTGCCTCTTTTCTCGACTACAACCGAGGAGGAAAAAGCAATCGCCAAATTGGCAAAGGGCGGTGTTGTTTCGGGTCGGACTTACAAGTGCGGCGATGTTTCCGTTCTTGCCCCCGCCGTTCTTGTGTTGGAAAAAAACCCTAACCCGACAGCCGACCTGGTGGCTGCGAAGCCCCGATTCCTGCACCGTTTGGATGGCCTGGTTTATGAGTCTGTCCTAAAGCAGGTCCGCTCACAAGCTGCCACAGGTGGAACTGGCTACATGGTGCCGGTTTCCCTGAGTCACATAATTGCAAACCTGCAACAACAGGGAGAGAATGCGACAGAGGAGGATGTTGATGAATCAATGGGCGTGCTGAGGGGTGCCTCTGTAATGATTTCGGTGTTGGGCAGACGTTACCATCTGTATTTGCTTGGTTCAGGCGGGATGCGGAAAACGCGTGATGATGATGTTTATTTGACTTAATGGCGTACACGGTCATTGCAACATGACCCGCTGTGCTTTATTATCTGGTCATTGGATGCAATAAATTCCAAAGGTGATAACAATGCAAACCTCCCCAATTCAGGAGGCCCCCACAGAGGCTTCCCCGATTTTTCTTATCAAGCGCGATGGGCGCCTGGTAAAACAAGAACCAGTCAAAATTGAACAGGCTGTGCTAAAGGCGGCTCATGCAGCCGAACACCCTCACCCTTCCGATGTGAGCCTGAAAGTAGCTCAAGCGGTCACTGATAAATTATTGCAGCGAGCCGCAGCCAAGGGTGGCACCCTAAAAATCCATGTCGAATCGCTTCAGGACATGGTTGAACTTGAACTTATGCGCCAGGGGGAAAAAGACCTCTTTTTGGCTTACTCAACCTATCGTGCCCGCCGAAACCAAATCAGGCCACAGTACGGGCTTGACCTCAACATCGCAACCAGCACCGGCAGCATGCCCTATTCCAAAGCGTTGAACCGCATACTTGGCGGAATAGAGGAAGACCTGCCTGCGGTTGATCTGGAATCCATCATTAGCGGAATCAAACCCTCTGTTTATGATCGGATGCCCTTTGAAGAGTTGACCCAGAATATCATTCTGACCCTGTTGAGTCACATTGACCGCCATCAGGAGTATTCACTGGCATGCTCACGGGTGTTGCTGTCAGAGTTGCGTGACGAAGTGGCCGGCACTCTTTCTGGTGACGGGTTTTCGCGCATTGATTTTGCTCGCTATGTCGAGTTTGGCGTGGCCAATGGCGCACTGGATGAGCGCCTGGCCAAATCATTTGACCTTGACCAGTTGAGTCGGGTTCTGGAGGAAAGCAAAGATCGTGAGTTCACCTATCTTGGTCTGAAAACGCTGTATGACCGCTACCTGCTTAAAACACCAGAGCATAAGAGATTTGAAATGCCGCAATGGCTGTTTATGCGTGTGGCAATGGGTCTGGCACTGAATGAGGATGATCCAACGACCCGTGCCTGTGAGTTTTACGATCTGCTGTCCTCACGTCGTTACATGACATCCACCCCCACCCTGTTCAACTCCGGTACTCCGCACCCCCAACTTTCCAGTTGCTACCTGACCACCGTGCCGGATGATCTGGAGGGCATTTTTGACGCCCTGAAGGAAGACGCCATGCTATCCAAATATGCCGGTGGCCTGGGCAATGACTGGACTCGGGTGCGAGGCATGGGGGCGCACATCAAAGGCACTAATGGAGAATCCCAGGGGGTGGTTCCCTTCCTGAAGGTGGCCAACGATACAGCGGTGGCGGTGAATCAGTCTGGCAAGCGCAAGGGGGCGTTTTGCGCCTACCTGGAAACATGGCACCGCGACATCGAAGAATTTCTGGAACTGCGTAAAAACACCGGCGATGAGCGTCGCCGCACACATGATATGAATACCGCTAACTGGATACCTGATCTATTCATGGAGAGGGTGCGTGAGGGCGGCAAATGGACATTGTTTTCCCCAGATGAAACCCCGGACCTGCATGACCTGGTGGGGGATGACTTCAAAGAAGCCTACGAAGACTATGAGGCTCGCGCCGAACGTGGTGAAATCCGTAATTTCAAGACAGTAAAGGCCGTTGATCTTTGGCGTCGCATGCTCGGTTCGCTGTTTGAGACTGGTCACCCGTGGATGACCTTCAAGGACCCCTGCAACCTAGCCTATAACAACAACCATGTTGGTGTTGTCCACAGCTCAAACTTGTGCACAGAAATCACACTGCACACCTCCGATGACGAAATTGCTGTTTGCAATCTGGGTTCTGTGAATCTACCCGCCTTCCTATCCGGTGGCTCTTACTCAGGACCTGACGATTTCCGGCAGGCTATCGACGTAGATGCTCTGGAAAAAGCGGTCACTACCGCCGTGCGCATGCTGGATAACGTAATTGATTACAACTTTTATGCTGTTGACAAAGCCAGTAGAAGCAATAAGCAACATCGTCCCGTTGGACTGGGGGTGATGGGTTTTCAGGAGGCTCTGCAGCGCCTGGGCATTCCTTATGAGAGCGAAATTGCGGCGAGCCTGGCTTCCGTATTTCAGGAACTGATTTCGTATTTTGCCTTTTCAGCCAGTGCCGACTTGGCTTGCGAGCGCGGACCCTACCCTAGCTACAAGGGCAGTTTGAGAAGCCGTGGCATTTTCCCACAGGACGTACAGCAGGATATTTTGAAGCGCAGAGGAACCGATTTGCCTGATTATGGCGTGATGGACTGGACGCCAGTGCGCCAATCCGTTAAAGAGCACGGCCTGAGAAATTCAAATCTGTTGGCCATCGCCCCAACGGCCACCATCTCGAATATCTGCGGCACCTGTCAGTCCATTGAGCCAACCTACCAAAACCTGTTTGTGAAATCGAATATGTCAGGCGAGTTTACCGTCATCAATCCAGTGTTGCTTGAATATCTGGAACAGGCCGGCCTGTGGGATGACAACATGGTGCGTTACCTCAAGGACCACGACGGTTCTCTGGCTTCCCACCCTGATATTTCAGACAGGGCAAAGTCTGTGTTCAAAAACGCCTTCGAGATTGACTCAAAGTGGTTGATTCGCTGCAATGCGCAACGGCAGAGGTGGGTGGATCAGGCTATTAGCATGAATTTGTATATGGCCGAGCCTTCCGGACCAAAGCTGGAGTCTCTGTACATGAATGCCTGGGAAAATGGTTTGAAGACCACCTATTATCTGCGTAGCCTGGGGGCCACCAGTGCTCGTGGGGATGACGGAACACCTGATGCGCAACCATCTAAATCAACGTCAGCTTGCTCCATACTTGATCCTGATTGCGAGGCTTGTCAATGATGTTGCGATTGTGCCGCGAGGGGGTATTTGATGAAAACTTGTACGTGTGTTGAAGCATGGGGCGCTTTGTGGCCGTTAGCGGCGTTTGTAGCCCGGATGTTCAAGCCAGGATCACGACGGGCCTGGGGTGTAATTTGAAAAGCCAGATGAGGGAAATCCAATGAACACAAAGAAAAACGGCAATATCAAAGAGATTTTTTGGCAGGCCAGGATTGGCCGCTTGCCGACCGACTTCGATCAATGGGATCTGGCAGACAAGAATGGCTGGACAGTGGCGCATGAGGCGGCTTACAGCGGCCACCTGCCGCCTGGCTTTGACCGGTGGGAACTGGCCGACAAGGATGGCTGGACAGTGGCGCATGAGGTGGCTAGCTGGGGCCACCTGCCGCCTGACTTCGACCAGTGGGGTCTGGCAAACAAGGATGGCGATACAGTGGCGCATGAGGCGGCTTACTATGGGCGCCTGCCGCCTGACTTTAACCAATGGGATCTGGCCTACAAGGATGGCTGGACAGTGGCGCATGAGGTGGCTAGCTGGGGCCACCTGCCGCCTGACTTCGACCAGTGGGGTCTGGCAAACAAGGGTGGGTTGACAGTGGCGCACAAGGCTGCTGCCGGCGGCCACCTGCCGCCTGGCTTCGACCAATGGGAACTGGCAGACAAGAATGGCCGGACAGTGGCGTATGTGGCGGCTTGCTATGGCC
>JALWKC010000141.1 GCA_026996795.1 Lysobacterales bacterium
CGTTTACCGCCTGCATGAATTGCTGAAGAACGCCCGCTACCCGGTCTCGCGCGAAAAACTGATGCAGGAACTGGACTGTTCCCGCGCCACCCTCTACCGCCTCAAGGACGAACTGGGGTACTGGGGCGCGCCGGTGGAATCCAATGAACAGGGCTTTTACCTGGACAAAAGCTACGCCTTTGAACTGCCGGGTTTGCACCTGAGTGGCGAGGAAGTGCGTGGTTTGTTGATGGCCGGACAGTTGCTGCAGGACATCCAGGGAACGGGCTTGCAAAAACCCTTGCAGCGCCTGCTTGACACCATTGGCGACCTGCTGGAAACCAGCGGCTACCGGCCACGCAGCGTGCAGGTGATTCGCGCCTTGGCCAGGCCGCCAGACCCGGACATTTTCAACACCGTGTTTGCAGCCACACAACAGGGCAAACGGCTCAACCTTCGCTACCAAGCCCGTGGCAGTGGCCAAACCAGCCAGCGGCAGGTTTCTCCCCAACGCCTGACCAGTTACCGCAACGCCTGGTACCTGGATGCCTGGTGCCATCAGGCCGAGGATTTTCGCAGCTTTGCGCTGGAACAAATTGAAGAGGCGGAGATTGACGCTGAAGCCGCGCAGCTATTTCCTGATGAGGATCTGAACGCCCATTTTGGCGGCGCCTACGGGATTTTTTCCGGCCAGCCCGATAAAATCGCCCAATTGCGCTTTTCGCCCCGGGCCCGGCCATGGGTGGAAAAGGAACGCTGGCACTCCCGGCAGAAAAGCCAGCCGCAACCCGACGGCTCGCTACTGCTGTCCATCCCCTATCGCCACGACCAGGAACTGCTGATGGATGTGCTCCGCTATGGCGCCGACGTAGTGGTGGAAGGCCCGGACGAATTGCGTGAAAAACACCGCCAGGCACTGCACGCGGCCCTGGCCAACTACGACGCCTGAAAAGCACGCCTCAAATAGCACCCAACCAACCCCCAACCAACAACAGCACCACCCGGGCCAAGGAAGCGCTGATTGAATCTGGCGCGAGCAGGTTGTCGTGAAAAATTGTTCAGTTCAAGGCGCAAGCCGCACGCAATAGCAAGGCTATTGTGAAGGTTTGCAACACAGAAATGGACAATTTGACGCCACAAGATGCCGTGTCACGATTCGATCAGAGCTTCCCTAAACAGAGTTCGCCCGCAAGCCGAAAAACCAAGGGGGAAGAACCACCTCTGGGAGCGCAATTTATCAAAGTATCTTATTGGGCACAGCGGTTTTACCTTCTTTTAACGCTTCGGCGGTGTAAAATGCATCGCCGTACGTATTTCCAGCCAGGCCACCGTCACCCCGACTCGAATCAATAATTATTATTCCGAAATACTCCACCCCATGAACTCATCACAGAACACCCCCCGATTCCACCATCGCCCGTTGGGGCTGGCTCTGACGCTGCTGGCCATACTGATGCTGCCACTGGTGTATTATTTTGCCTGGGAAAGTCCCGACTGGCCCACCTTGCTGAAGCTCACCGTGGCCTCGGCGGCCCTGGTGGGGGCCCTGCTGCTGGTGGGCAAAATCTGCTGCCTCAAACTGCCCCGAAGCACGGCCTTGCTGGTGGGGCTGATCCTGATTGCCCTGCTTGTCTTGCGGTTTTTCTACGTACTGTTGCTGGACTTTTCCGGCAACGGCTTCACCAGCGAAGTATTTATACACACTGAATGGAATGCCGTGAAAATCGGCGCCCGGGAATACGCCCTGCCGTTGCTGGGGCTGGCCGGGCTGGTGGTGGGACTGTTTGTCTGGATTGTCAGGCACCCCTTTTGGCGTCCGCCTCAACACCCGCGAATGCGTCGTCCCCGTGGCGGCATGCGGGCGATTCTTCTGACTACCGGGCTAGGCGCACTCGCCATAGCGGCGCTTTTCCGGTTCGGCAACGTCCTGCCAGCCAGCGAGTTTATTCAGGCCTGGCATGACTATGCTTCACCATCGGGCGATGGACTGCTGTTTGATGCCAAATCCAGCGACGAATCCATCCGCAAAGCCCTGCACTGGCTGGAACCTATTCGTGGCCACAAGCCATTGCCCACCCCCAAAGACCGCCTGCAGGTCAATGCCAGTGCGGACAGCCCGAACCTGATTCTGGTCTACCTGGAATCCTTCAATGACATGTTCACGGAAAATCCGGATTTCCCCGGCCTGACCCCGAACTTGGATGCCTTGAAAAAACGCTTCACGGTGCTCAACAACAATTATTCGTCCGCTTATGTGACCATTGAAGGCATAGCCAATTCCCAATGCGGCACCTTGATGAACATGCAGTTTTCCAACAATTCCCTCACCACCCCCAGCGGCCGCCTGCCCGGCATGGCATGCCTGGGGGACATTCTCAAACAGGCCGGTTACGCCCAAACCTTCCTGGGTGGAGCCAAATCGGAATTTGCCGGCAAGGGCGATTTTTTTACCGACCACGGTTACGACCGGGTGTTGGGATGGAAACATTGGGAAAAACAGGGATTTAGTAAAGAAGGGTGGTGGGGCTTAGCCGATACGCGCCTGTTTGAACAGGCCTTGAAAATTATTGAAGATTATCGCCAGGCAAACAAACGCTACAACGTCACCTTGCTGACCCTGGGCACGCATCTCCCGGGTTTCCCTTACTCGGGCTGCCCGAAATACGAACCCAGACCGGAAGAACGCCTGCTCAACGCCATCCACTGTACGGATTACCTGCTGGGCAAATTCATTCAATCCCTGGACGAAAAAGGCGTGCTGGAGGACACAGTGCTCTATATCCAGGGCGATCACGGCATTTTTATGTCGCCCGAACCCACCCGACTGTTCGGTAAAAAGAAGGTTCAGGACCAACGCATACTGACGCTGGTTTCCCTGCCAAAAAATGCAGCTCGCGCACCGCTTCGCAACGGCGCCAATGAAAGAATTAGCGCCGAAACCAGCACCTATGACACCGTCGCCAACCTGCTGCACTGGCTAAAAATTCAGCACAACACCGCTTTTGTGCTGGCCGACACCCTCAGTGCCTCACTACAAAAACCGCGCTACCTGTTAAGCCGGGGTGGTGACCACTATCAAGGTTCAACCATTGGAAATTCCAATTTGAAAGGATGCAGCGACACCACTGGAGCCGGGCAACCAAACCTGCCTCTTTCCGCTTGCAACAAACGCACCACCTTGAAAACGATCTATGCCATCAATGCGCTTTATACCCGTCAACAGGAACCCTTGCCTGTCTGCGAAAAAGGCCTGGTGATTGCCAAAAATGCGAAAGGCCGACTGATTCAGGTCAAGTGGGGCGGCAAGGACATTTCTGCCACATTTCGTCATAAAGGCTTCCCGGTTTCAACCGCCACGCCTGGCGCCATTTTGTTGCTCCTTGATAAAAGGGGTCATCTCCTGAATCAAATGCAGTTTGACCTGAGGGAAGATAACGACCTGAAGGACCTCCAAAGATACTTGCAGGCCATGCCTGCGGGTACAACATTTATCCTGGCTCGTAACGTCAAAAATGAAAACGTGCCAGAAGCAGCGGTAAAAAAATGGCCGGATTTACTGCGAAAACACACTTTTGTGGCAGGGGCCATCACCGAAGCAGCCAACACGGCAGCTTCCATCCAAATCAAAGACCCAAGCGGTTTCAGAATTCTGGCTAGTAATAGCAGCCTGTCATTTAGCTATCGCATTTATCCCGAATCCTGCCACAAAACCATCGAAACCGATATCAAAGTCAACCAGCCCTCTCCAGCACGGTTCTGCCCCATAAAAAAATGGGGGCCTCAACAAACATTCCTGGGCCAACCCTTCAACGTGATCAAGGACGGTCGCTCGGCATTTTGGCTAGAAACCGAATGCGCGCCTGACTACCCCGAAATCCATCTGGATGGACAACCAATACAAACCCAAAAGCGCTTGCCTATCATTACCGCCGCCCTGGAAGCCACTAAGGTCATCAACAAACCGGGTAGGCACAAGCTGGAGCTGGTGGATGGAGCCAGTGGTGAGTCTCGTTTTATTGGCAATTTTCTGGTCATTAACCCGGCACACCTGCCTGAAAAACCAAAAAAGAAAAAGAAAAACCGGCAAAATACAACCGCCAGATTTTGCCCCATCAAAAAATGGGGGCCTAAAAAACTGACTGCCGGCATGCCTTTCAACCAGCAACCAGACGGATCTTCGGCCTTCTGGCTAGTCACCGACTGCGCACCACCGGGCGC
>JALWKC010000142.1 GCA_026996795.1 Lysobacterales bacterium
GTCCACGGTGTCAAAAATCACCCGCGCCTGCGGGGCAAAATGGCGCACCAGCGGCAGCAGCGGTTCGGCCACGTAATAACGGCTGAGGATGACCGCGTCCAGGTATTTGCCCTTCTCCCGGAGGTAATCCATGGGGTTTTTGACCTGTGGGTGATAGAGGCACTCCACGCCCATTTGTTGCAAGGCCTCGGTGTAGGCGCCGGCATGGCTGAGGTTTTCGGGCATGAACACCACGTGATAGCCCAAATCGCGCAGAATACGGATCAGGTTGAGCATGCGTACGCTGCCGGAGTCCTGATCGGGCGTGGGCGTGGTGGCATCGGCAATCAACACCCGCGGCGGCTGGCCGTGAATTCGGGCCAGCTCGATGTCGATGCCCGGGGCAGGTTGGCGGGTGAGGGCGTGGGCCCACTTTTCGGCAAATTTCTTCTGGTTGATGGCCTGAAAGCGCTTGGTGCCACTGGCCAGATCAGTGCCGGAACTGATGCCTTCGAAATGCACCACTTGCGATGCCGGCTGATACAGCACCCGGTAACCGGCCTCGCGCACGGCAAAGGCCAGGTCGGTGTCTTCGTAATAGGCCGGTTTGTAGCGGGAGTCAAAGCCGCCCAGTTGTTCAAACAGGGCCTTTTTGATGGCAATGCTGGCGCCAGAGCAGTAGTCCACTTCACGCAGGTGGTTGAACTCGGGCGCCTGCGGGTTTTCCAACCGCCCGTAATTCCAGCCACTGGCGTCGGAAAAAACGATGCCGCCGGCTTCCTGCAAGCGACCATCGGGGTACAGCAGCTGGCTTCCGGCCAGGCCGCAGTCCGGGTGATCGGCAAAGGTATGCAGCAGGGCATCCAGCCAACCGGGGCGCACTACCGTGTCATTATTCAGAAACAGCAGATACTCACCGGTGGCCAGGGCCGCACCGGTGTTGCAGGCTTCGATAAAGCCGCCGTTTTCGGCCTGACGGTGGTAACGCACGCCAGCGATCAGGGCCATTTTTTCGGCCGTTTCGTCGCTGGAGGCATCATCCACCACAATCACTTCAAACGGCAGCTGAGTGTCCAGATCGGCAAGGGATTTAAGGCAGTTCCAGGTGTGCTCGAAGTGGTTATAGACCGGGATAATGATGGACACCACAGGCGACTCGGCCAGCGGCAGGTCAATGGGCGTGAAGCGTTTTTCCAGCTCAATGGCTTCTGTCAGCGACGGGTTTGATGCCTCGGGTGCAGCACCCAGCCGATTCCGGATCAAACCCAGCGTGCCCTTGAGGCCCCGGGTTTTGACACTGCGGGAAAAGCGCAGCGGCAGGCCACGGGCCTGTTTGAGGCGATAGGCCGCCCGGGGCAAGCCGTTTTGCAGGCTGCGGCGGGCAAAACGCAGGGGCTTGGTGATTCGCCAGGAGGTGCTGTTGTAAACCGCCGCCAGTTCGCCTTGCAGGGCCTGAATTTCCCCGTGCAGGCGGTCCTGTTCGATTTTGAGTACCTGGCGCAAGTGTTCGGCCTCGGCCCGTTCGGCGGCGATGTGCCTTTCGCGCTCGGTTATGATGTCAAGCAACCGCTCCCGTTCAGCCTTATGCCCGGATTTGAGGCACGAAATGGCGTGGTCCAGTTCAATAATGTGTCTTTGCAGGTCGTGCGCCCAGCGCGTGCGTTCTTCGGTCAGTTCTTCGCTGGCGGCCAGCCGTTGTTGCAATTGATGGATTTGCGCACGCAGGCGCAGGCTTAAATCGGCCAGTTGCCGGTGGCCATAACGTGGCCACAGGGTTTCGGCGCTGGGGCGGGGCTCGACTGAGTTCCTCTTGCTGCTGGCGGTGAGCTTTTTCCACAAGCGCGCATACGCCGCTTGCATTTCTTCCAGGCGTGGCAAGGTCAGGGTTTTCAGGTGTTTCTCCACGCCTATTAATTTTTGCCGGTTATCAGCCAGTGTCTGTAACTGCTGCAGCACCTGTTGTGCCTGTTCTTCGACTGTCTCGCCGTTCACCAGCCAGCCGGTTTTTTCCGGCTCGATGCGCTCGGCCAGTGCGCCTTTGGCGGTGGCAATCACCGGAATGCCGGCCTGGTGCATTTCGCTCAACGCGTAACTGAAGGTTTCCGCCGCCTGCGAGAGCAACAGCGCCACGTGCGGGCGAATGGCCGCCAGGTGCTGCGGTAATTCTTCCGCCGCATAGTCCTCTATGATTTCAACTCCTGGCTTAGCCGCCAGGTGGCGGCCGTCCTTGCCGGCGCCCAACAAGACCACGCGTGCATCGGGCAGACGCTGGCGCAAGTCAGGCAGCAGTTTTTCCAGCACGGCCTGGCCCTTGACGGCATTGATGCGCCCGGGCACCAGAATGGTCAACGGTCGGCTGTCGGTGTCCGCGGAAAGCTGGAACGGCAACTCGAAAGGCCGAATCGCGTGCGGAATCACGTGCAGGGTTTTGCGACTGCCCGGCACCCCCAGCGCCCTAAGGTTGGCCGCCGTGCTTTCAGACGGGGCGACCAGGGCCACGTTTTTTTGCTTGTAGCCGGCCAGCAGGGCCTTATGCCACTGAGCGTGGGTTTCGGCGTCAATGCCTCCAAAGGCTTCGTGGGCGCTTTCTGCAAACGCCGCTTGCCAGGCCGCCGCGCCGGGTTTTTTGCCATTCAGGCGGGCATTCAATAGCGGCCAGTGTGGAAAAAAATCGTGGAAAATCCGCAGAGTCGGCAGGCCGGTGTGAAGGCTGGCCAGACCATGGCCAATCAGGGATGACACCGCCACGCGTTGCACGGCAAAGGCTTCCAGCACTGAGTGCAAAATGCGTTCGTATTCGGTGTGTTGCACGGCCATGACCGCGATGGAATCACTCAGGTCAAACCGCTGCAACACCGGCCCGGAGGTGCCGCCCCAGCGCAGGCTGAGCCGTTCGCCAAAACGCTGGCGGAAAAACTCTCCTTCACTGACCAGGGTCAGGTGGTGAAAACCGGGTTCTGCCCGGGCATAGTTGTCTATCCATTTGTTAACACCACCGCCCCAGTCCATGGTGATGTGCAACATCACCGGCCGCTCGTCCAGGCCGGGAAAGCCCTTGGGCAAGGCCTGGGCATCCGTGTGCGTGAGCCAGTGGTGAAAATCTCGCAATGGGTGTGCTGGCAAGGGGTGTTGGTCACCCACCACCGGCACGTTTTCGCAGCGTAAGGCCGTGGCGCGTACCGGTTGCAGAAAAACATTCGTCGCGGCCAGTTTATTCTCCAGGCGGCTTTCGGCAAAATCGGCAATGGCCAGGGTGCCGTTGGAGACCCGCACCACCACGGCGTCCGGGTTCAGGCGAGCAACCGGCACCGACCGGGCCGGCTTTTGCTGCAGATAAAGGGCGTTGTCCAGTTGTTGATACGAGCCGTCGTAGCGGAACCCTTCGGGCAATGGAGACAGCGCGTACACGCGCGTGGTGAGGGCTGAACACAGCGGAAAGCGGGCATCCGCCGGCAAACCCGCCTGCAGGCGCGGCAACCAGTAACGGCCAAAGGCGTTTTCGGCATTGACGAACACGGCCCGTTGGGTTTTTGCCTCCAGTGCCTGATTGACACTGGCCAGATCCAGTTCCGCCAGGCTGGCTGCCGCCACCGGGGTGATGGCCCCTGGCCAGTCCGGAGGCAAATTCAACGCGGCCAGCAGCGCTGGCCGATCGGGCGTGTGGAGCCAGTCCGACGGGGTGTTGAAAAGAAAAATGTGGGTGTGCTGGTCGTCGTGAGACGCTGGATTTGTCATGGGCCAGGGCGTGATTTGCGACGGTCTATTCTACACCCAAGACGCCGCGGAACCAATGCACTGCCTATTGATGGGGACACACTGGTGGGGACACCGATGGGGTGACGCTGACACAGCGCCACCTGCGCGGGTAAGCCAGCCACCGGTAGGATTCACCCCCCGGAGAAACCCGGGGGAGTGCTGGCCAGTTTAATGCCTGATTTTCTGTAGGGAAGCTCTGATTGAATCTGGCGCGAGCAGATTGTTGTGAAAAAATTGTTCAGTTCAAGGCGCAAACCGCGCGTAATAGCAAGGCTATTGCGAAGGTTTGCAACACAGAAATGGACGATTTTACGCCACAAGATGCCGTGTCACGATTCAATCAGATGATATGGACACCGCCCAACCTCAACCGGCATCTTTGTGCCATAGTTGAGACTTGTTAATTCAACTCACGAGGAGGGCGATGTCCATG
>JALWKC010000143.1 GCA_026996795.1 Lysobacterales bacterium
TCGAAAACGTCCAGCAGGTTCTCGTGCTCGGCAATATCCATTTCGAGAAAATGAAAACCCGGCTGCGATTGATTAATGGCCAGGCGCGATTTTTTCAGCCCCACGTCGTAGTAATCATTGAGGTTGTCGATGCCAACCACCTTGTCACCTCGGGCCAGCAAGGCCCGGGAGACGTGATGACCAATAAAACCGGCCGCACCGGTGACCAAAACGGCTTTACTCATAAGCGTTCATCCACCTTGTCGGCAGGCAGGGCATTCTTGAGATCGAAAACGACACTGTGTGGCTTGCGCCAGCGCTGGATTTTTTCCACTCCTTGCTGCACAAATTCACGGTGAGGCACGGCCAGCACAATGGCGTCATAGGCTTGGGCTTCGGGCTCACAGGTGAGCGCAAAGCCCAGTTCGTTCCGGGCCTCGTCGGCATCAGCCCAGGGGTCATGCACGTCCACCTGTGCGTGGTATTGCTGCAATTCACGCACCACATCCACCACCCGGGTGTTACGCAGGTCCGGGCAGTTCTCCTTAAACGTCAGACCCAGCACCAGTATGCGGGCGCCCACCACGTGAATTTTGTGCAAGGCCAGTAATTTCAGCAGGCGGTCGGCCACATAGGCCGGCATGTCCTGATTCACGCGCCGGGCGGTGGTAATCAACTGCGGAAAATAGCCGGATTCCTGGGCCTTGTGGATCAGGTAATACGGGTCCACTCCAATGCAGTGACCACCCACCAGACCGGGTGTAAAGGGCAGAAAATTCCATTTGGTGGCGGCCGTTTCAATGACGGCATGGGTGTCCAGCCCCAAGTGATGAAACATCTGCGCCAGTTCATTCATAAAGGCAATGTTGATATCGCGCTGGGTGTTTTCAATGGCCTTGGCCGCCTCGGCTGTTTTGATATCAGGGGCTACATAAACGCCTGCGGTCACCACGGTTTCGTAAATGGCCTTCAGGCGCTGTGCGGTTTCCGGAGTGGATGCCGCCACCACCTTGGTGATGGTTTGCAAACGGTGCACCTTGTCACCGGGGTTAATGCGCTCCGGAGAATAGCCAACACTAAAGTCCTTGTTCAGGCGCAGTCCACTGCTTTGTTCCAGAATACTGGCGCACACTTCCTCGGTGGCGCCGGGATAAACGGTGGATTCATACACCACCACATCACCGGCCTTGAGCCGTTCGCCGATGGTTTTTGAGGCCGCCTGCAAGGGGCCCAGGTCGGGTAGGTTGTTGGCATCCACCGGTGTCGGCACGGTAATGATATAGACGGTGGCCTCGGCCAGATCAGACAGGTCATCACTCAGGCGCAAGTTTCCTGCCTGCTGCAAGGCCTCGGCAGACACCTCGCCGGTGCGATCCTGCCCCTGGCGCAGTTCTTTCACCCGCTGGCGGTCAATGTCATAGCCTACGGTCGGAAAATGATGCGACAAGCCGACAGCCAGGGGCAAGCCGACGTAGCCCAGACCGATGACGGCAATTTTGGTGTCAGTTTTCGTCTCTGCGTTGTTCACGGAACCTCTTTGAAATGCCTGTGGAGTAGCCCATCAGCCACAGCAAAACGGGACTTTTTGTTTAGGGAAGCTCTGATTGAATCGTGACACGGCATCTTGCGGCGTAAAATCGTCCATTTCTGCGTTGCAAACCTTCACAATAGCCTTGCTATTACGTGCGGTTTGCGCCTTGAACTGAACAATTTTTCACGACAATCTGCTCGCGCCAGATTCAATCAGAGCTTCCTTAGAAACTGTTGATAAAAAGGGGTTTATTGTGCGGTACCGCCGCCAGGAAGGCAACTGCCAGAGTCCTTCAGGTCTGACACGTGCGGAATAATTGACTTCTCGTGCCCTGGCCAGGTGAATAAAAAGCCACCGCAAAGGCAGTGGCTGGGCAAACGGCTAGGGAAGCTCTGATTGAATCATGAACTCGCCTCTCATCCCTGAAATGTCCGGTAACTGCATTGAAGCCCTGAGCGAAGCCTAGTTGGGGCTGGCCAGGTCGCCTCCATGATCGCCGTCGCGCGGGTCATCGCCAGACTGCGGGCCAATGAAAGGGTCAACCACCAGCACCGGAATGTAACTCAGGTACTGCGGATCCGGGTCTTTGCGCAACCAGTCAGCCACTTCGGCAAAACAGGCCTGATAAGCCGGCGCCACCACACGCCGCAGCACCACCGAATAACTGCCATCGAGGTGGATGCCAGCCACACGCTGATTGGCCTTGTCCAGTATGGCCTCATCGGCGTCCTGATTGGCCACCACAAAGGCCGCGCCGGCAGGCACCTGGCCGGCCAATGTGACGACCTGATCCGGTTGCAGGTCATCGTCGTGGTAGATTTCCAGCACATAGCGATCGCGGTTGAAGTCAATCGGCTCTGGTGTGGCGTTGAAAATTTCCATGGCCTGGTTTTTGTTTTCCCCAATCAGCATTTCCGAAAGCAGCAGTTCCTGCGGTGTTTCCGGACAGGCGTCCAGGCGGTGTTGCCCCAGATCGGCGATATGCAGTGCTGGCTCTACCTGCCACTGCGCGGCGGGCTCAAACGGGTCCAACTCCAGCCGGTCGCCAAAACACACCACGGGTTTACGCCGCCAGGTGCCCTGATGCAGGGAAGGCGGGGGAGTATTGGCTGGTTCTTTTGAGGCGGTTTCATCGTTGGCAGTGTCCACAGGCAGTTCGCCGGCGGAATCCACAACCAGTGCCGGTGTGTCGCCGTGGGCATAGTGCTGTTTGAGCCGCAACAGCCAGTCGTTATCCGCTGCATCGTCAGTGTCTTTTACAGCCGTGGCCGACGATGTGCTGTCACTGCCAGTGGTGGCGCGCAAGGTGGCGGCCACCGAGGTGATGGCGCAGTCGCAGTTATTCCAGTCCAGGCGGTTTTTCAGCACCACGGCGTCCGCACCAGCAAAATTCAAACCAAAGATCAACTGATTGGCCTTTGCTCTGAGTTGTGGGTTATCGGCCAGCGCATTCACCACCACAAACGTGGATCGGGCCGGCACCACGCCTTTGAGATGCAACACCTCACCCGGCACGGCATAGCCGTGGAAATAGATTTCCGCGTCATAGGGGTCATCAGAAAGGCGAATCACCTCATCGGTGGGGTTATAGAATTCCAGCGCCTGGTTATGGCCAGGCCCTTCATAATATTGGGACAGAATCAAACCGCTTGCTTGTTCTCGGTGTTGATCCTGGGAATCCTTGCCTCCGTTGTTTTCGGACTTGTTCCGGCACTGGGCCTGATGCTGGCCAAGAGAATCCAGATCCGCTAACGGCATGGCTTGCCACTGCTCGGCGGGGTCAAAATCATCCCGCTCATTGGTATCGCCTCGACATGATTCAGGTTTGCGTACCAGGTTGCTGTCACGGGAACGGATGGCGGGATTTTCTGGCGATACCCATTGGCCCGGCTCAGGCAGCACGCCCACTTCACCAAAGCTGTCAGCCGTGTTGTCCGGGGCATTTTTTGCCGTAATCACCGCCTCGATGACATTCTCAGCCTGTTGCGGGGCCGCTTCCACCGCGGCTTCGATACCAGCGGCGGCACAACTGCAAACGTCCCCGACCTTGACCAGCACGCGATGAATTTCCGGACGCAAGCGGCGGTTGATGCGGGTTTTGGCCCACAGGCTTTTTGCGTCACACTGGCAGTTGCGCAAGGTGGCAATGGCAGCGGCAATCTCATCCGCCCGCAGCGGGGCCATGCGTGTGCCAGCGCCTGCCACGGCATAGGTGGCATCGCAATCATGCCATTCCCGGCTGATGGTTTGCACGGCCTTGACCAGGTCCACGTTGGCATCGGTCAATGCCTGCAGCACCTGCACCGGTTGCCAGTTATTGTCGCGCGCCTTGTGCACCACGTGCGGCACCGGCACACCGGCTTTCACCTCATCTGCAATAGAAGCCAGTTCAGCCGCTGAGGCCACCGTGCCCGTGACCAGCAGCAACAGGCCATACCAGAATTTTCCCATAGTTCCTTCCCTCAAAGGCGATTCGTATTAATTCCCAGTGTAATAATATCAGCACTGCACCACCAAGTCGAACAACCATACCCATATGTAACAAAGACGTAACAAACCGTCACAGCCTTTATCCCAGCAGAATTCCGGCCGTTTTTCATGTCGCCTGGCTTAAAATGGGGCTGCTTCATTCATCCGGTGAACGATTTGCCCCCCACGCCATTCATTGCCAACCACTTTTCATCGGCGCTCCCGCAACAGGAATACTGTCGCGGTTCCTGGCGACTACGGCTTTTTGGAAAAGCTTTTGGCGATCAACATCGGCCCCACCAACCCTTATCGGCCGAGTGCCTTTTTAATTGGCTGGGTCTGATGGATAAAAAGCGACCGCCAGTGGCGGAGCTGCTGCCAAATATTCGCAACGTCATAGCCATGCTGGACGGCGCTTTTATTGCCGTGTTGGAGCACTTGTCGCAGCCTTCGGCCTGGGTGTTTCAGGACCCACTGGGCAACTGGCGCGCGCACTGGGTGTGTCTTGACGGAATACTTTGTCTGGCCGAGCGCCCGGCAGGCCTGTTGCCGTTACTGGCCCAAAAAGGCCCCATACGTCTCAAGTCCCAGCGGCTGGCAGAGCACTTTGCCGCCGTCGCTCCGGCAGCCGATGGCGGTTTTTTTGAAGCGCTGCAGGTGCTGCTGCCCGGCCACGTGCTGAGCGTTACCGCGCACAGCGAAAACGCAGCACTGTCTGTGTCCACGCATCCTGTTTACCGCCTGCCGGAAGGAGCCTTGTGGGCCGCGCTTGAGCCCAAAGTGCATCCCGCCTGTGAAAACGAAGAAAACACCCTGTGGATTCGGCGCCTGCGCACCTGCCTGAGCGATGCACTGGATCGCTATACCGAACAAGCACAGCAGAAGCCCGTCGCGCTCAGCCTCAGTGGCGGACTGGATTCGGGTCTGCTGGCCGGGTTGCTCACCGCCCACCACAAGGGAACTAACGACTCACCTCCTTCGGGCACTCGCACTGCAACAATCCCATCGGTTGAAGCCATAAGCTATCAGTTCCGGGACTTCCCCCAAGCCGATGAAAGCCAGTGGACCGCCCACTATGCCACTGGCCCCATGGCGCTGAATGCCTTTGACGCTTCTGGCCTGTTGCCACTGGATGATCCCTGGCCGGTGTTACCCGATGCGCCCACCAGCACCCCCTGGCGTCACATCAAAAATGCGCTCTACCAGCACAGTGTTGCACTGGGTGCAACCTGCCTGCTGACGGGCGTTTATGCCGATCATCTGCATGCGGGGTGGATTTATCACGGCATGGACCGTTGGCGACAATCGCCCCGTCATGCCATCCGCGAAATCTGGCGCAACGGTGCAGGCTTAAAACAGAAACTGGCGCCGTTTGCACCGGGAAAATGGCGCAAACTTGTACGCAAACGGGTTTCCTGGTTGCGCCATGAATGGCAAAAGGGGTTAAATCAAACAGTGCCCTGGCCGCCTTGGCACAGCACCCACCCACATCCTCAGCAGGCCTTGTTGGCAGCTGGCCTGTATGCGGCGGATTCTGTCTGGTTGGAAGATATTTTTGCCCGTGAAGCCGGTGTCTCGCTGGGCCACCCCTACCGGCACCGGCACGTGGTGGAGACACTCATGCAGGCCCCGGCCTGGGTGCTTGGCAATCGGCAGGACCCAAAGAAACTCATGCGTCAGACCGCAGCCGGCCTGGTGCCTGAGGCCATTATCAAGCGGCGCGAAGGCCGCACCCTGGTGCCCGTGTTTGTTGCCGGCGTGCTGGTAAAACACCGGCAGAAAGTGCGTGATTTACTGAATCGGCAAGACGCCAGCTGGCAAGCATTTGTGCGACCTGAGCGCATCCAGGCGGTGCTGGATTCAGCGCATGAACCGCGACCGGAATCGGACTACGTGGCTTTGTGGCAATGCATCAGTTACGAGTTGTGGCGCGAAGAATTGAAAAGCCGTTACGGGGCGATTATTAACCCGGCATCATGATGCCGGGTGACTACTTTCTGAAGAACCCTAAAAAAAGGAGTGGTCGTATTTCTCGCTGAGGATTTCGTGCAGGCGTTTTTTCAGTGCCTGGGCCTTGCTTTCGGACACCGTCAGTTTGATGAAAATGCAGCCTGAATCCACCGCATCGGCCAGGGCGGTGGGGCTTTCCTCACTGGCCTGAATTTTGGCGATGAGTTTCTCGCCCCCGTGCTCGCCCATAATGGCCTTGACCACGGCAATCAGCTGATCCCTGATGTTTTCCCCCAACAGCTCCTTGACAGCCTCGGACGTGGGCGTTGATGCCGTTTCGTCTGCCTTTGACTCCAGGCTATCGCCGTCTGGCCTGCTTTCAGCACCAGCCCCTGTTTCGCGAACCGGGCTGGTAGCTTCGGGCACCGGTTGGCTGGCGCTCTTATGCTCGCTCACGCCTTCCGTTCCGGCCACCGGCTCGATCAGCCCCTGATCCCACAAATCCCGCAGCAGGCTTTCGGTGTCCCAACGGCCTGCGCTTTTGGCTTCAAGCTCGGCCACGTTGGAAGCCCCGTCGATCATGATCAGGGCAAACCGGTGGTTATGTGCCAGGCCACGTCGGCGGGTTTTGATTTCGTCCTGGCCTTCCGCCGTGCGGCGAAAAACAGTCTGTCTGTTCATAGTGCGTGCCTGAACTTAACTGGAAAGGGCTTTGATGATGTTGTTGATGAGCTTGATGGTCAGGTAAACATACAATGCCCCAAACAGGAACACCAGGGCCACCGTCAGGCGCAAGGCGCTTTCAGGCAACATGTCAAAAAATGGCAAGGCCAGGTAGCCAAGGGTAAACACCACCACCAGAGCGGTGAGGTATTTCCAGTACCGGCCCACCACGCCGCCGGAAAACTGGCTGCGCAAGGACAGCACCAGATAAAGGCAGAAAAGCATAAAAACAGCGGCAATAACAAAGAGAATATTCGTCAGGTCCATGAGTTTCCCCCGTGTGAAATAAATGATTCTATCAAATGAAGCGAACCGTGGTGCAGCCGCACAAGCCCCTCACCCACGCACTTCTTTTATGACCCGGCTCACATTGATTGTAACAAAGTATTACGGCCCCTTCGCTTTGTCAAAAAATCGACAAACTTCACTGATCTCACGGGTGACCGGCAATGCCGGTAAGGAGCGCAATAACACCTTGCCATACGGCTTGCCAAACAGACGTGGGTCACACAGCATAAGCACCCCGCGATCGGTGCCGCTGCGAATCAGGCGCCCGGCACCTTGCTTCAAGGCAATGGCCGCGTGCGGCAGCTGATACTCGGTAAACGGGCTGCCGCCCTGTTCACGGATGTGGCGAATGCGCGCCTGTAACACGGGGTCGTCCGGGTGCGCAAACGGCAGGCGGTCAATAATGACACAGGACAGGTTCTCGCCCACCACGTCAATGCCTTCCCAGAAGCTGGCCGCACCCAGCAAAACCCCGTTGCCCGCTTCACGGAAGGACTGCAGCAAGTGATGACGCGGCGCATCGCCCTGTACAAACAAGGGCCGGTCAGGCAGGCGCTGGTGCAGCACCCGGGCGGCATTACGCAAGGCAAAGTGACTGGTGAAGAGAAAAAATACCCCGCCCGGGCAGGATTCAATCACTGGCAAGGCCGCCTCCAGCACCGACTGGGGGTAATAGTGGTCATTGGGTTCGGGCAAATCCGGCGGCGCGTACAGCAGGGCCTGACTGGAATAGTCAAACGGGCTGTCCACCAGCAGTGTTTGCGCATCATGCAAACCCGTGGCCCGTTTGAAGTGATCGAATTTCCGGTTGACGGCCAAAGTGGCCGAGGTCAGCACCCACGCCGCCGGCGTTGACTGGCGAAATTTCTGCAAGGGTTGCGAGACATCCAGCGGGGTCGCATTGAGGGTAAAGCGGTTGGCGTGCACCTCGTACCACAACACCGTTTCGGGATGATCACCACCGAGCCACTGGCCCAGCAGGACACTCAGGTCCTCAGCCCGCTGGTAGACCTTATCCAGGCCCGGGCTGCGTGCGGCCAATTGACGCAATACTTCGGCCAGATTGGCCAGACCGGCCTGCAACAAGCTCAGGTTTTCGGCCCGGTCGGGGTGAGACAAAAGGTCTGCCAACGGACCGGTGCGGCTGTCGCCATCCCGACACAAGTGATGCCGCGCGTTGCGCAAATCCTGCTCGAATCGCTCCAACGTTTCCTTGACGGCATCGAAACCGCCGGACACCTCACCTGCTTCACGTTTGGTATCGGCAATCAGTTCCTTGCATTGCCGGTCGCTGAGGGACTGGCTAAAAAACCGGCTGGCGGTGGCCGGTACCTGATGGGCTTCGTCCAACACCACCACCTGCGCTGCAGGCAGCAATTCGCCAAAGCCGTTTTCTTTCAACGCCATGTCGGCAAAAAGCAAATGGTGATTAACCACCAGCACGTCGGCTTCCTGCGCCCGTCGACGCGCACGCATCACGTAACAACTTTCGAAATCCGGGCATTCACTGCCCAGGCAGTTGTCGGCCGTGGAACGGATGTGGGGCCATACGGGCGAATTATCCGGTAACCCGGAAAGCTCCATCAGGTCACCATCGCGCGTGCGGCGCAGCCACGGGTCAATAATGCGCAGGCTGGCGGCAAAAGCCGGCTTTTTGCCTTCGGCACTGGCCCGAGCCTGATTCAACCGATAGGTGCAAGCATAATTACCCCGGCCCTTGAGCAGCCGCATGCGGGGATTGATGCCCAGCAGTCGGGCCACTTGGGGCAGGTCGCGCTCAAACAGCTGTTGTTGCAGGTTCTTGGTGCCGGTGGAAATAATCGCCTTGCGGCCGCTTTGCAACACCGGCACCAGGTAAGCAAAGGTTTTGCCGGTGCCGGTGCCGGCCTCGGCCATCAGGGTGCTGCCTGCGCTAATGCACCCGGCAATGGCTTCGGCCAGTTCGATCTGGGATTGACGGGGTTGAAAGCGTTCCAGTCGCTGATCGAAGACGCCGCCTTGGCCCAGGGCCTTGCGCACGCTCACCGGTGGCTGGCCTTGGGCAGACGCACTGACAAGGCCCTGGCCATCAATAGCGGGGCGCGGCGCGCAGGCGGCATTTTTCCATGGCCTGCAAGGCCGCGGCCTGTTGTTCGGACAAGCCTTGCTGCTCGGCCGCCAGCGCCGCAATTTGCCAGCTTTGGGCGCATAACTGACCCACCGGAGGGCCGCTGATGGCGGCTTTTCGCGCCCAGGTCAATGCATTCCCGTACTGGCCCTGGGCCAGGTAGAACTCGGCCAGTTTCTGCATCACCAGTGGCGAGTCCGGTTGCAAGGTCAGTGCGCGCAGCAGCAGTTTGCCCGCTTTGCGAGGCTGATCGTGAGCCTGAGCCATTTCTGCCTGAGTGAGCAGGGATTTAATGGCCGGAGGCGTCAAGGGCACCACATGGATCAGGGAATCTTCGCCAGCGTGTTCATCAACCACCGGCGCGGACTTGCGCGCAGTCTGTTGACAGGCGCTGATCGCAAGGGCGATTAGCACCGGCCAGAGCAGACGTGAATGGTTAGGCTGCGGCGATTTCATAAGCGCAAATTATAAACGCTTTATATCCAGCGAACACGAAGGAAATGCGGCTTTTCCTGACTTGGACCGTTGAATGTCATCCACCGGCATGAGGCGATTCAATCACCGCCCTGTTCACAAACAAAAGCCGCGTTACCCGGCCTCTTTCAGCGCCTTGACCAGCAGTTCCCGTTCCAGTACGGCTGAAGCGCGGTCGGGGAATCTCAGCGACAGCTTGTCACCAATGAGCTTGATGTTGAACTGAAAGCTGTCGTCGGCAGCCAGAAAAATGCCGGACAGAAACACCACCTTGTCCAGCACGATGGTGTAATTTTTGATCTGATGTATTTTCATTGAAATCGGTCTTGATAGCGGGATCAGGAAAGCGTGCCTGAATTAAAACGTATTTTCCGGGCATAAAAAAGCCCCGGTGATAAAAGAGGTAAAAAACACCGGGGCTTTGCCTGAACGGGTGAGTCGTGGTTCCTCAATAGTGGCCTTTTCACAACCCTGTGATTGCCCACGCTGAAAGATCGGGCCTGTTAGGGAAGCTCTGATCGAATCGTAACACGGCATCTTGCGGCATAAAATCGTCCATTTCTGCGTTGCAAACCTTCACAATAGCTGGCTATTGCGTGCGGTTTGCGCCTTGAACTGAACCATTTTTCACGACAATCTGCTCGCGCCAGATTCAATCAGAGCTTCCTTAGCCGGTTTCTTCCCTTCCCCCTGTTCAGTGCGCTGTGGAGGCGAAGCTCCTGTTTCTTCTGGCAGGCAATGGCAGCGAAAGTTCATCCATTTCTGCCATGGTCTGATTCATTGCCAGTGCCTGCCGCTTTACATCAGGCCGAAGGCGTGGCCGAAGCATTGTCCTTGCCCTGCTCGCATGGGTCTGGCACGGGATGGGGCCAGGACGAAAACGGAAACGGCTTTTCATCAGTCTGCAAAGCCAGGTAACGCAACACCTGGGTAATGTACTGACCCACCTCGCTCATAAACCCTTTCAGGTTTTGGTTGGCTTCACCGGTAAAGAGCATAAAGCCCCACTGCACCAGCATTACGATGGCAAACACCCAGATGGCCAGCCAGGCAAAAAATGCCAGCAGCAGCGAATGGAGTATGCGGTTCACGGCTTCGGTGTGAAAGGGGCCTTCGCTGGCCGGTTCACGGGCTTTTGCCCTTGAGTCCACGGAGTCAGGTATGGCGGTGGGTTTTTCGGGGTTATTGTCATTCATGGTCTTTCTCCGGAAGCAATGAGGAGTGAATCCAGTGTAGAAAGAACCGCAACCGGCCGCCAGTGCCAGAGGTCACCCGTGACTTCAGGCACACAGCAGCGGCACGAACCGGCTTATTCGGGAATGACTTCCACCAGCTTGTTACGTGACTGCGCCAGACTGGCGGCCATGGAACCGCTCACAATCAACAGCACGCCAAGCCAGCCTGTCCACTGGATATGCTCCGGCGCCACCAGCCCCGGGAAAAGAGTGGCCAGCAGATTAATGAAGAAAATCGCCACCACTGGCGAAAGCGCGATCACCATGCCGGTGCGGGAGGCTTCCCAGTGCTGCAGCGACTCGCTGAACGCGCCGTAGGCGCCAACGGTATTCAGCCCGGCATACAGCACTGCCCACCATTGGCCGGGCGTGAGCTGCATTAGCGCTTGCGGGTGCGCGAATGGCAACAGCAAAAAAGTGGCCAGCAGGTAGATAAAGCCCAACATGGTCTGGGGCGACAGCTTGCCCAACAATTTCTTCTGGATTAACGCGTAAATGGCCCAGGCCGCCGCCGCAGCCACCATAATCAGCACCCCGGTGCGGTAACGCTCACTGGCCAGCGATTGCCACTGGTCGCGATAAAAAACCGCCAGGCCCACCACAATGGCGGCAAAGCCCAGCTTCTGCAGCAAACTCATGCGCTCCTTGTAGATCACCACCCCGCCGATGACCATCAGCAGGGGCGCCATCTGGATCAGCACCTGCGCATTGCCCGGTGTGGTCAGGTGCAGGCTGACCAGATAGCCCACGTAATTGGCCACCAGCATCACCGCGGCAATCAGCAACAAGACCCAGCCAGGGCGATCCAGCCGATACAATTCCTTATGCTTTCCGCTGAACAGCAGGTAAAGCCAGGTCAGCACCGCCGCCAGGGCAAATCGGAACCAGGTCAGGGTCCAGGCGTCCAGCGCTTCCAGACCCACTTTCAAGGCCACCGGCAAAGTGGCCCAGAACAGCATGGCGGCAGCAGCCAGGGCGAAGCCCAACTGCCACTTACCGGTCAAATGGTGATTGTGTTTGGCCATGCGGTTTTCTCTCTGTGCCCGGAAAAGCCGCCTCAGCGGGGACGGCCAAAAGCGGATTTTACTCCCTTGGCAGGCCGCTGGCGATGCCATTCAGCTTTAATTCAGTCACATCGGCCTAGGATAGGGGCATCGAAAACCGTAAACGGCGAGGTTGCCATGAAAAATTTTCTTTTGCTGCTGACTGTTCTCAGCGCCACCAGTTGCGCCCAAAGCACCTATCGCTATGGCGATGATTATGGCGACGACTACCGCGACCGGGGCGGCTATGCCCATTATGAACACCGTTATGGCACCGATAGTTATGACGATGGCTACGATGATTATGACGATGACTATTACGGTGATTATGACGACGACTACGATGGCAGCGGGTACGCAGACGCGTTCAGCGACATTGACTTTAACCTGAGCCTGAACTGGAACGCCTTTCCTGATCGCTACGGCATTGCCTATGGCGCAGCCATTAACGGCCCCTATCGTTACCCGCGGGTGGGATTTTACTACCGGCACAACTGGTACCCCAGCGCCTGGTGGGGCAGTTACTCGGCCTTTGATCCCTGGTACAGCGATTACTATTACCGCTACCGCGGTTCGTATTTTTCGCTGAGTTTCAATTTCTATGACTTTGATGATGACTGGGATGACCCCTGGTTTGATGCCGGCTGGGGTTATGCCCTGGGCTACAACTGGTTCCGCCCGGCCTATGGCTGGAACCCGTGGCGGCGTCACCACAACCGATGGTACAGCCCCTGGTACGACCCATATTACACGCCGGGCTTTGGCCGGCATTATGGCCACCGCTATGGCAGACACGGCAGCAGTCAGTGGGTGGTTGGCCCACACTTTACGCCAATCTATCGGGGTAGCTACGATAATTACCGTAACCACCGCCGCACCGACCACATTGACACGCGCAGCGAAGCGGCACGACTGGCCGCCCAGCGGCCTTATCGCCACTACACCGGGCGCTCGCATGGCCGCGTCACCGGCAACACCTACCGCAACAGCCGTTACACGCGCCACGACAACCCGCGTAACGTGGCCACGCGCCAATACAAACGCCCCTACGAACGCCAGCGCAGCACCCGCAGCACGCACCGTTACGACCGCGTGCCAGCCAGCAACCAGCCATTTACCGCCAACCGTGGCACCGTGTCACGACGCCATAACGGCCACTCGGGCACTGCTATCTCCAGCAATCGCCTGAGCACAAACCGTCATGGCAACCGGCTCGGTCACGACTCGGCAACGCGCTATAACCACACCAGTGGCTACCGGCAGCCGGCGCACAAACCCCGTGCGACCACTACAGCGCGCGCCAAACCGTTGCCAAGACACAGCAACCGGCCTGTCAACCGAACCCGCACAGAAACGCATCGCCGGGCAGCGGGGAGCGAACCACGCAGGCAACAGAACGTGGCCAGAAACAAGCCCCTGATCACCCACATCAACCGCTATCGTTCGCCCACACGCCAGTCTCCACAACAACGCAGCAACAATCGCTATCGGCCCCAAAAAGCACCAGCGCACCGGCCAACAGCGGTTCGTCACAGTGCGTATCGCCCGACGCAACAGCGCGCACCGGTACAGCCACGCCGCCTGGCGCCACGCCCGGCTTCACAACGGCCCGCCCCCGTCAATCAGCAGCACAGGCAGCGAACCATGAGTCCCCTGAACTTGCGTCAGCGGAACATGAATCAGCGCGCTAATGGGGGTTTCTTCCGGTCAGCCCATAAACCGGCGTTACGGCCGACCCGCCAGGCACCGGCGAACCACACCAGCACGCACAAAAAGAAAGCCGGAACGTCCGCCCGGGAACACCTGAAAGAACGCAGCCGTTACTATTAACCTGGCATCGCCTATCAGGTTAATAAATCGGGCCCGACCGCCATCAAACGGTCAACCTATTCACCGCCGCCATCTGTTGTACAATGGCGGCGTTTGCTTGCCCCAACCCACAGCATCACCTTCAAAGCAGCAAACGCCCATCTTCACTTGTTAAATTTCCGGATAATCGACCGATGAAAAAACTGCTGCTCTGCCTCGTAATAGCCGGCCTGCTGCCTGGCTGCGCCAGCCAAACCGTCAATTCCCGTCACAACAGCACCGATGTGGCCAAAGCCACTACCCGGCACAGCGCGACACCCACCGCCGAGGACGCCAAAGCTTTTATTCGCGGCGTTGAAACTGCCCTGGAACCGGCGCTGGAAAAAGCCGCCCGCACCGCTTGGCTACAAGCTAATTTCATCAATTACGACAGCACCTGGCTGGCGGCCAAATCCGGTGAAACCATGACGGCCATGGCCGTGGCCATGGCCAACGAAGCCAAGAGATTCAACGATGTCAAGGTAGACCCGGTTACGCGTCGCAAGCTGGAAATGATCAAGCTGGGCCTGACCATTCCCGCACCCTCAGACCCCGAAAAGAATGCCGAACTGGCACAAATCAAGGCACAACTGACCTCCATGTACGGCACCGGCAAATACTGCAAGGTCGACGGAAAATGCTATACCCTGAATGACCTGGAAGCCATCATCACCCGTTCACGCAATCCCGACGAACTGCTGGATGCCTGGGCAGGCTGGCGCACCATTTCTCCGCCCATGCGGCCCAAATACCAGCGCATGGTGGCCCTGTCCAACGAAGGCGCGCAGGAACTGGGCTATGCCGATACCGGCGCCATGTGGCGTTTGAAGTACGACATGCCACCGGATGAATTTTCTGCCGAACTGGACCGCCTCTGGACTCAGGTCAAACCCCTGTATGACTCCCTGCAATGCCATGTGCGACACAAACTCAGCGAAAAATACGGCCAGGACGTGGTGGGCACCGACGGCAAAATCCCCGCTCACCTGCTGGGCAATATGTGGGCACAGTCCTGGGGCAACATTTACGACCTGGTCAAGCCCGAAAACGAAGGCACACCGGTGGATGTCACCACCTTGCTGGAAAAAAACCACTACGACGCCATCAAAATGGTCAAAACCGGCGAAGGCTTTTTTACCTCGCTGGGTTTTGAACCCCTGCCGGAAACCTTCTGGCAACGCTCGCTGTTTACCAAACCGCGTGACCGCGAAGTGGTCTGCCATGCCAGCGCCTGGAACCTGGACAACAAGGACGACTTGCGCATCAAAATGTGCATCAAGGTCGATGAGGAAGATTTCGTCACCATCCACCACGAACTGGGCCATAATTTCTACCAGCGTGCCTACAAGAACCAGCCCATCATCTTCCGGGAAGGAGCCAACGACGGCTTCCACGAAGCCATCGGCGACACCATCGCCCTGTCCATCACCCCGGAATACCTGGAAAAAATCGGCCTGCTGGATAAAGTGCCGGAGTCCAACAGCGATCTTGGGATGTTGATGAAAATGGCCCTGGACAAGGTGGCCTTCCTGCCCTTTGGCCTGATGATCGACCAATGGCGCTGGAAAGTGTTCAATGGCGAGATTTCCCCGGAGCAATACAACGCCGGCTGGTGGGCACTGCGCGAAAAATACCAGGGTGTCAAGCCGCCGCTGCCACGCAGCGAAAAAGACTTCGACCCCGGCGCCAAATACCACATCCCTGCCAACACGCCTTACACCCGGTATTTCCTGGCCCACATTCTCGAATTCCAGTTACACCGGGAACTGTGCAAGGCCGCCGGTTTTGCAGGCGAGCTGCACAAATGCAGCATTTTCGGCAGCGCCGAAGCGGGCGACAAACTCAAGCGCATGCTGGAACTGGGGGCCTCGCGCCCCTGGCAGGACGCCCTGGAAATCGGTGCCAATTCGCGCGAAATGGACGCCACCGCCATCCTGGATTACTTCGCGCCCCTGAAAACCTGGCTGGACGAACAAAACGCCGGGCGCGATTGCGGCTGGTGATGGCAACAACAGGCTTTTATTGCCACCACAAAACACCGGTCGGCATCCTGTTGCTGGCCGGTGATGACAACACCTTGTGGCGCATCGCCTTTGCCGATCCGGCTACCGGCCAGGCACAAACCCTGGCCGATTGTGGCCTGACCGCACAGGCTGGCACCTGGACAAAAAACCCGCAGGCCTTTGATCGGGTCATGAGTGAGCTGGATGAATACTTTGCCGGAACACGGCAGCAATTTGATCTT
>JALWKC010000144.1 GCA_026996795.1 Lysobacterales bacterium
GTTGTGGCAGGAAGCGCAAGACCTGCAAAGTGTGTCCGGCATTCAGGCCTTGTGGCCCTACGGCTCGCTGGAGCGGGAAGTCCTCACGACTGATGGAAACACTCGCAAGGAAACCGTGGCCGTGCTTGATTGGCCCTTGCTGAAGGCGCTGGGTGTGCGCCTGGCGCTTGGGCAGTTACCGGAGGCCTCGGAAAACAGCAGCGTACTTATTTCCTACCGTTTCTGGCAGCGCCATTTCACCGGCGATCCGCATGTGGTGGGCCGCTCTGTGCGGTTCAAAAGTGGCTTGTCATTACCGGTGGCCGGTGTCTTGAGTGAGGCCCTGACTGGCCTGGCACACGACAATCCCGCCATCTGGATGAACCAGGAGGCTGATATCCGGCTCGAACAGCATAAGTACGAAACCCTCCCTGAAGGAAATATTCCTGCTGGCATGGACGCAAAAATCATCCGCATCATCCGCCAGAACCGCCCCGGTTTTTATGCCTTTGGCTTGTTGCGTGACCACTCCGTGCTGGCGGCGGTGAATCGGGAACTGCGGGAAAAGCACAAGGGCCAGGCCGTGGTGAAAAAAAACACCGGCAGAATCTCTGTTGCCTTTGACCTGGGCCAGGCCGGGTCGAGCTATCAGGCCATTGAGGGGCTGGAGTCGTTGCCGGCACAGCGGAAACACATTGCCAACTTACTGGGTTTGCTGGGCTTAACGGCGCTTCTGCTGGCTGTGGTGGTGCTGGGTAATTACGTCCTGTTGCTGCTGTCCGAACTGGAAACCGGCGTCCGGGAAACGGCCATTCACGTGCTGGCCGGGGCCACGCGTAAACACCTGTTTGTGCTCCAGCTCAAGCGTGTTGCGCCAACGCTTTTGCTGGCATTGGTGATAGCGCTTCCCGTGATGCGTTGGATCAGCGACCAGGTGGCCGATTTGCCGCCGTTTGACGGCTATTTTTCCGGCCTGTTCAGCCCCGATGGCTGGCCGCTGCTGTGGGTTGGTCTGCTGGCCGTGTCACTGGCTGTATTGGTGAGTTTACTCCTGACGCGTCAGGCGGTGGCCAAAGCCGATGGGCGGCAGAAAGTGTCCCTTGACACTGCACGTCACCGGCGCCTGAACGCGGTGCTGGCGGTATTGCAGTTGGCATTGGGCGGGGTGATGCTGGCTCTGGCCCTGAATGCCGCCTGGGCTTTTCTTTCCACACGGCACGCGGCACCACCGCTTAACCTGGAAAATACCTATTATTTGGAGATGGAAAGAAGCAACGGTGACTGGGTCAGCGATCCCGAGTTGGTGTCCTGGCTGGCGGATTTACAGTCGCAACCGGGCCTGTCCCATGTGCTGGCTACCCTGGGGCCCTATCAGAAAAGCAGGCGGGTGAGTGCTTTTGTTGCCCTGTCTGAGGGCAATTCAACCCAGGGAATCCAGAACAAGGTGGATCGTGACTTTTTTACCCTGATCGGATTGAAGCCCCTGGCAGGAGAAATTCCCGGCGTGGCGTCCGAAGGGGACGCGGTGGCCAGCCTGTCGCTGGCAAAAGCCCTGTTTGGCAGTGCGACCAAGGCCTTGGGCCAGTCGGTCACGGTGGAAGGCGCCACCAGCACAACGTACCGCATTTCAGCCGTGGTTGCGGACGTGCCTTATGGTGATTCACTGGAAAAGCCACGGCCGGTTATTTATCCGCTGGGAAATGAAGCGAGCCGGGGCAGGATGGAGAAATCCCGGATTGTGTTGCATGGGTCACAGCCGGAAAACGTCCTGAAACGCCAACTGGAAACCTTGGCAGACAGCTATAGCCTGGGCATCAAAAACTGGCAGCCGGCCACTGAGGCAAAATCCGTCAGCACACGCGGGGAACGCGCCGGTTTGATCACTTCAATAGCCTTGAGCACTTTGCTGATGGTCATGATGCTGGTGGGCGTGCTGGCTTTTGCCAGAGCCACCATGCACCAATGGCGCAAAAAACTGGCGCTGCATGTGGCCATGGGAGCCACGCGGGCATCCTTGTACCGGCTGGTGTTTGGGTTTGCCCTGAAAGTCCTGCTGGTGGCTTTTTTCCTCGCCGTGATCTTTTTCTGGTTGCTTCGTTCTTCATTGCCGCTGTTGTTGCAAAATGCCGGCAATCCCGTGCTTTTCCTGCTGTTGGCATTAAGCCTGACCGGCGTGGTCTTTGTGTTGACCATGGGCTGGCAGTTGCGCCGTCAGCTGGGCCGATCGCCCTGGGCCGAGTTAAGCCGCGATTAATAGCCTTCTGGTTTGAGTCGGCGGCGGCTTCACGCTATGATGCTTTTTGACCTAGCCGGTGATTATGATTATCCCCGCCAGGTTGATTGCACAAGCCGTCAAGGGAGGAAACAGCAGATGTCACAGGAGCATGCCCCCGCTTCACAATCCGGTGCATCGGGCCCTTGTCCCGAGGGGCCGGTGTACGCGGCGGATTTTTACCGCAACCGGCACGGCATTGACCCACAGCAATGGCAGGGATGGCACCAGCAGGCGCTGGAGGATCCCGAGACCTTTTGGGCCGCACAGGCCCGGCGCTTGCACTGGTTTATGCCTTTTACTGAAGTCCGCGACTGCCACTTCGGGCATCGTCAGGTGCGCATCCGCTGGTTTGCCGACGGTGCGCTGAATGCCTGTCATAATTGCATTGATCGCCACTTGCCCGAAAAGGCCGATGACACCGCATTGATCTGGCAGGGCGACGAGCCGCAGCACAGTCGCCATGTCAGCTTTCAGGAATTGCACGATGAGGTCTGCCGTTTCGCCAATGTGTTGAAGCAACTGAGTGTGCAGGCCGATGACCGCGTGATGATTTACCTGCCCATGATTCCCGAGGCCGTGTTTGCCATGCTGGCTTGCGCCCGCATTGGCGCGGTGCATTCGGTGGTGTTTGCCGGTTTTTCTGCCGAAGCCCTGGCCGATCGCATTGACGACTGCCAGGCCAGCCTGGTCATTACCGCCGATGAAGGGCGTCGGGGCGGCAAACGCATCGCATTGAAAAACACCGTAGATAAAGCCCTGGAGCTGGCAAAAACCCGTGTCGATGGCGTGCTGGTGGTGCCTTATACCGGCACTGGCGTGCAGTGGAAAAAGGGCCGCGACCACAATTACGCCATGTTGCGGGAAGACGCGCCACCTGCCTGCGAGGCCGTTAGTCGCAACGCTGAAGACCCCCTGTTTATCCTCTATACCAGCGGTTCCACCGGCAAACCCAAGGGCATTGTTCACAGCACTGGCGGCTACCTGACCTATGCCAGTCTGACCCATGAGCTGGTGTTCGACACCCAGCCCGGTGACGTTTACTGGTGCACCGCGGACGTGGGCTGGATTACCGGCCACAGTTATTTGGTGTATGGGCCACTGGCCAATGGCATCACCACGCTGGTGTACGAGGGCGTGCCGAACTATCCCGATGCCGGCCGCATCTGGCGCGAAGTGGACAAGCACCAGGTGAACATTCTGTACACCGCACCCACGGCGATCCGGGCGCTGATGGCCGCCGGGGACGAACCGGTCAAGCAAAGCCGGCGCGGCAGTTTGCGCGTGCTGGGCACCGTCGGCGAACCCATCAACCCGCAAGCCTGGGAGTGGTATTTTCACGTGGTGGGTGAAGGCCGCTGCCCGATCGTCGACACCTGGTGGCAAACCGAAACCGGCGGCATCATGTTGACGCCGATTCCCGGCGTGCATGCCATGAAACCCGGCGCGGCGGTGGCACCTTTTCTGGGCATTCAGCCGCAACTGGTGAATGAAGCAGGCGAGGTGCTGGAAGGCCGCAATGTCAGTGGCCTGCTCACCATCGCCAGCTGCTGGCCGGGGCAGGCGCGTGACATTCATGGTGATCACAAACGGTTTCTGGAAACCTATTTCCGCCCGCTGCCGGGGCATTATTTTACCGGCGATGGTGCCTGTCGCGATGCCGATGGCGACTGGTGGATCACCGGCCGCGTGGATGACGTGATCAATGTGTCCGGTCACCGGCTGGGCACCGCCGAGGTCGAAAGCGCGCTGGTGGCCCACCCGCAAGTGGCCGAAGCCGCCGTGATTGGTGT
>JALWKC010000145.1 GCA_026996795.1 Lysobacterales bacterium
CAGATCAGGCCGAAGTGGCTTTCAAGGATGCCGATTACGCGTTGCTGGTGGGTGCGCGACCGCGTGGCCCGGGCATGGAGCGAAAAGACCTGCTGGAAGCCAATGCCGCCATCTTTTCTGCCCAGGGTAAGGCCATCAATGACCACGCCAGCCGTGACATCAAGGTTCTTGTGGTGGGTAACCCGGCCAACACCAATGCGCTGATTGCGCAACAGAATGCACCGGATATCGACCCTGACCAGTTCACCGCCATGACACGCCTTGATCACAATCGGGCTCTGGCGCAGCTGGCTGTCAAAACCGGCATGCACACCACTGATGTCAAGCGCCTGATTATCTGGGGCAATCATTCCTCAACCCAGTATCCGGACATTTCCCATGCCTTGGTGGCGGGAAAACCGGCGTTGGACCAGGTGCCGTGGGACTGGTACGAAAATGAATTCATTCCCACTGTGCAACAGCGGGGTGCCGCGATTATCAAGGCACGCGGGGCTTCCAGCGCCGCTTCCGCTGCCTCTGCGGCCATTGACCACATGCGCAGTTGGGCGCTGGGCACCCCGGCGGATGACTGGGTTTCCATGGGTATTCCCAGTGATGGCAGTTATGGCATCGCACCGGGCATCATCTTTTCTTACCCGGTGACCTGTGAAAACGGTCAGTATCACATTGTCCAAGGTCTGGACATTGATGAGTTCAGTCGCCAGCGTTTGAATGAAACCGAAGAGGAACTGAGGCAGGAACGGGCGGCGGTGGAGCACTTGTTTCCATCTGTCTGATCAGCTCCTTGGGTTGAATTGCTGCCATAAAAAAGCGGGCCCCTGCAGGTGACCCGCTTTTTTTGGGGGAGAGAAAAAGAACTATTCTTCTTTATTCAGGCAATACAGTGGTCAAGCCGCCCATTTGCCACATTTGCATGCCACCGCGGTAATATTTGAGCTTTTCAGGCGGGTAGCCGAGTTTGAGTAGCGCGCGAATGGCGGTGGGGGACTGGCCACACCAGGGGCCGTTGCAAAACAGAACCAGCGGCTTGGCTTTTGAAAAGTCCCAGTCCTTGGTGTCCGTGCTGCCAAACAGGCGCGAAAAGAAGCCGCCGCCTTTTTCCATTTCCGCACTGGTTTTTTTGCGCACCCCGAACAATTCCATGGCCGCGAGCAAATCCGGGTGCAGGTCCCTGACGTTGTCATCACTGAAAGTCGGGAAAGGAACGTTGATCGACCCCGGGATAGTGCCTTTGTGGTACCAGGAGGGCACACGTGCATCGACCAACAGGCCCTTGCCACGGGAGTATTCATTCTTGAGAAAGCGCACCAACTCCACTTCACCGATGGTGTCCACCTCGTCTGTCACCTTTTCCGGCTGGAAACAGAAAGGTGGGCAGGGGCGGGAGGTTTTGGCAAATCCGCCCGTGATCACGTGGCTCTGGTCCTGATTACGCATGATCTTGATTTTCTTGCCCTGATAGTCAATGATCACATACGGGATTTCCTTGGTGATCTTGACCTTGATGGGCTCGGCCTGGGAAAGGCATGGGAGCAGGAAGAGCAAAGTGCCAACAATCACGGCATAGGTAAAACTATTTCTTTTCATGGAATACCCTCAATCGAAAAGATTATCAAGCAAGCAGGCCCGGGAGAGCTTGGCGTGGCGTTATCGCGTGACTGGGTGACGGACTCCAGTCAATGGCTTTGGAATACTTCCAGCACCAGAGAGCGGATCTCGCTAAAATTGCCATTTTTCCGGTACGCCTGAAACACGTGTTGTTTTTGTTTGTCGGAGAGCTTCAGGTAAATAAAGTAAGTCGCGGCAAATTTCGATTGTAGTATATTTTCAAAGGCTTGGGGCGATTGCGCCAACTGGGCCGGGGTTGAGTTTGCATTAATTTTCAGTTGCGGTTTGGTGGTCACCGTTTCAGCCACTGCGCCGCCTTTCTCGGCCTCGGCATTGAGCATATCCAGATAGTCGTTGGCATCCTGTTTTGCCATGGCCAGTCCACTCAAGCCCAACGCGATGGCAAAGAACAGATTGCGTTTTGTTTCCCCGATTGTGATGTGCATGGTCTTTCTCCTGGTTTTGGTTTTACCCGGCCCTCCTGGTCTGGCATTCACCTCAACTTAACCCTATCACAATTGCATACCTTTATGTATGGACGTGTCTTGATGTGTTTCTAGTGTGTGACTTAATCCGCATTACAAACCGTATTTAACTAAAAACCGCCTCTAAATTTTCATAGGAATCCTGAACTGACTAATTTTGTCATAGCAATAATCAATTTATGGACAAACCAACATGTCACAACTGGATAAACACCTGATGTATGAACGGGCCGTGCAATGCGTGGCTGCAGATATTGATTTTGTTGACAGCGTTTTCGCCGAACAGAACCAGCGACAACCGCATACGTTGCGGGAGGATTTTTGCGGCACAGCCGCCGCGTGTTGCGAATGGGTTTGGCGCGGGGAACATCGCCGCGCCTGGGGGGTTGATCTGGATGCAGAAGTTTTGGCCTGGGGCAGAAAGCACAATCTCAGCCGGTTATCCTCAAGCCAACAAAAACGATTGCACTTATTACAGGAAGACGTGTGTTATGCCCGGGTACCGGTCGTGGATGTGGTGCTTGCCATGAACTTTAGCTATTATCTGTTTAAGACGCGCGATCGCCTGCGTTCCTACTTCACATCGGTGCGCCAGTCATTAACAGCGGATGGTCTGTTTGTGCTGGATGCATTTGGAGGTTCCGAGGCTTTCCAGGTCCTTAAGGAGTCTCGCCAATGCGATGGTTTTACCTACGTGTGGGAACAGGCCGAGTTTGACCCCATCACTCATGATGTGCTGTGCCACATTCATTTTGAAACCGAGAAAGGTCAAAAGGTCTCTCCGGCCTTTACGTATGACTGGCGCCTGTGGACATTGCCTGAAATTCGTGAACTGCTGGGCGAGGCCGGTTTCACGCAGGTGGCCGTTTACTGGGAAGGGGTGGACCGGGAAACGGGTCAGGGCAATGGAGTTTATGAACTGGCGGAAAAGGGCAGCGCAGACCCAGCCTGGATTGCCTATCTGGTAGCAAAAGTCTAATGGGAGTGTGACAGGGAAGTCAATCAGGCGCTCAAATGCGACAGCTCGCGCTCCAATTGTTCGGGGTTGGCAAAGTTCAACTCCAGTAAGCGCTTGAGTTTGGTAAAGCTGATAACATCAATTTTGGTCCATTGTGCCCCGATGCAGTCATCCTTGATGTGCGCAATGACCACGCTCATGGTGATGCCGGAAAAATCTTCCAGGTTGATCTTGACGCGAAAAATCTCACCCACCTTGCCCTCCCAATTGGGTGGTTTTTTCAGGAGTGTGCCTTTCAGGGAGATGTCCAGTATCTGGCTGTTCCACAGGCCATTGCCGGAGAATAGTTGGATGTCGGCCTGAAAAGGCAGGCGGCGGAATTGGCGGCGTTCTTCGGTCATGCAAGGTGAATTTTTGGTTTGTGCGGCTTTTTGCCGGTACAGCAGTAACACGTGTTCGACTGCGGGCGTGCTGAGTGAGGGTGCGGTTGTGTTGGCGCTATTTTAACATGGAATGCCGTTGGGGAAGTTCTGATCAAATCGTGAACACCCATCTCACCCCAGAAATGCTTGATAACGACGTTGAAGTCCTGGCCAATAGCCTGCTATTCGCTGCGAACTTCGCCTTGTTCTCGAACATTCCAGGCATAATCTGCTTCGTCCAGATTCAATCAGAGCTTCCCTAGATAATCTCAGGTCACTGGCGCAGTTCGCCGGTGCTTATTGGCTTTCTGTGGCCATTCCTGGTAACAAACGGTAGAGTCCCTTGTAATCTTCGCTGGTGGCCGGTATCAGGTTCTGGCTGTTCAGTTCCACCAGCGCGCTGTAGCCCTCGTTGTCGCCGCCCATATCCAGCAGCGCCTTGCGGATTTTTGACGTGGTGGCCAGGTTTAGTTCCGGCGATGCCAGAAAAACCCGCCCCGGCAGTACCTCGCTGTGCTTGAGGGAGAAAAAATTCGGATACAGGCGATAGGTGGAATCTGGCACGATGGCTGCATCGGCTTCCTGATCAAAAATTTGTTCCACCGCATCACGCCAGGACAGGGCGCTGGCGGCTTTGACCGGTTGCTGGAAAAGGTCGGTGAACCACTGATCAAAATAGATGGAAGACAGGCTGGGGCTTGGCAGTACCACCACTTTTTTGCCCACCATAAACTCATTCAGTTTTTTTCCTTCGGCCGGTTCTTCCTCGGCAATGAGGTGATAGGTGATGTTTTCCTCTTTGCGGGCCAGCGGGACATAGCCTTTTTTCTCGATGCGGTAGGAGGCCACATGAGGGTCATCGAGGGTCAGGTCGGGCATTTGCATCCGCGCTTCGCGCCAGTAGAAATAGTAGTTCTTTGGCAGTGACAGGGTGATATCGTAACCGGTTTTTTTGCTCAGCCATTGGCGCAAGGGCTCATACACCCCTTTGGCTTTCTCAGGCGGGTAGGTGGAAACAATCTGCAAGGTGAGTTCTCTGGCCTGAACCGCCACTGTCATCAGGCACGCCAGTCCACCGGCCAGCATCAACAGAGCCGGTCGGGTTGAAGTTCGATTTCCCGGTTTTTTTTGAATCATCTGCACATTCCTCCATCCCCAAACTTACCACGGTTAACGGTTTTTAACAATTCCGGGGCGTGTCCATGGCCTGTTCCCGCTCTCAGTCGAGCGGTTGCCTGCGATGGCAATTGATTGGCACCTTCCGGCCCTGAACCAGGAGGCAGTCAGACGGGTTTTTCGCCACCAGCTGAAAATGGGCCAGCCCTGAGTCAGTGGTGATGATGGGACTGGCGAAGGTGGCGATTTCGCTTTCATCACAAAATGGTGCGTCTTTGCCGATGACGCTTGTCTCAACCGGGTCTGTCAGTTTCTCTGCAAGTGATGAAGCTTCCAGCTGACAGTGATAAAGGTGTTTTTTGTTTTTGCCCAGAAAATGCAGTCGGGCAATAATTTCCTGTCCCGGGTAGCAGCCTTTATCGACGCTGACCACGCCATGACGCTGGAGGTCCAGCTGCTGGGGAATAAATAGTCCCTGGCTTGCTGGCTGAACCCAGGGCAGGTGGTGTTTCAGCAACCACAACCAGTAGTCTTTCATATGCTGTGCTTTCCCGGTCTGGGCCATCGCAGTGCTTTGAGTGTTTTTCTGACTGCTGTCGGGTTCAGGTTCGGCCACGGCTTCCGGTTTACCATCGGCCTTGGTTTCCAGGCGCAGGCGCCATGCATCGTCTGGTTCGACATGTACCTGGCTTCGAAACACCCGCAGGGTGAGAAAATCCTTTAGTGATTCGGCCAGGAGAGGGTCGGCAAAAAGCAGGTAGTCGTTTTTGGCCTGAGGCAGTAGCCAGAAGGTGTACAGAAGCCGGCCTTTGGGGTTGCAAATGCCGGTAAAAGGCAGTGCTGGTGAAGGGTGCAATTCACTGATGACCAGCCGGTTCAGAAATTCACCGGCCTCAGGGCCATGGACGCGCAAGGCTTTCAGTGGAGGTCGAACGGTTTTTTTTACCGTCAGTTCAACGGAATCCTGAGTGTTTGCCATGGTATTTTCTGCCCAATGGAGAAATGCTATTTTAACAAGCCGGCAACGGAAAACCTGTTGAGATGACCGGTTTATTGCTTTTGGGCACTTTCTGGCGGTACAAGTCCTGATCAGCCTGGTCAAACCATTGGTGTATCGAACAGTGTAAGCCGCGGGGTTCAGGTCAGGGCGTGTTTGTGTGAAACCCGTTTGCTTGACCCAATGCCTGGCCCAAGGGGTTTAGAGGCACCGGGGTGGCCTCTATTGGCGAAAGCCGCCGATGCGAAATCTTCCCGCCATCGTACAAGGCCCTGTTATTGGGCGTCACTTAGCGATAAAATAAACGGGTTACATTGACCGGTTACTCTTTATTTTATTGTCAGCGTCACTCAGGCAACCGGTCAGGCAAAGGCCACAATAAAAACAACAAGGCCAGCGTGCTAATCGTCCTGACGCTGGAAGTGGCTGCACCGGCAGGTTCGTAGACCGCATAAGGGGCTCATTGAGCAAACCAAGGCATGTCCAGAAACGATAACAACCAAACCCCTGAGCCCGGCAAGGATAAACGGCCCGAGAACAGTCCCGAACACAGCTCCGAACACACAGAGTCAGTCACGGTGCAGGAGCGGGAAATTGGTGGGCGTACGGACGGGCCTGAACCCACTCGCTACGGTGATTGGGAAAAGAACGGTCGATGCATTGATTTTTAACAAACACAGTTTTTCGTGGCGTCCCGCCAAGGGGGCGCTGTGGGAACGGGTTGATTCGCACCCCGGCCCACACAGGCAAACACCCGCTAACTGGAGCTTCACATGAGCCAACCTCAGTCTTCATCCCGCCCTTTGTCTCCGCATTTGCAGGTTTACAAACCGCAGATTACGTCAACCTTGTCCATTCTTCACCGGCTGACGGGCTTGTGGCTGGCCGTGGCTGCGGCCGTGCTGGTCTTGTGGTTGTATGGGCTGGCTTTTGACGTGCCTCTGTTTCAGGCCATGACCACATTTTTCAGCAGCCTGTTTGGCAAGGTGCTGCTGTTCAGTTGGGTGCTGGCTTTCAATTATCACCTCTGCAATGGCATACGTCATCTGTTCTGGGACGCCGGCAAAGGCTTTGAGTTGCCGCAGGTTTATCGCAGCGGCTACCTGGTGCTTGCTGCGGCCCTGATTCTGTCAGCGCTGGTCTGGTTAGGGAGCCTCTGATCGAATCATGAACTCGCTTCTCATGTATGAAATGTCCGATAACTGTGTTGAAGTCCTTGCCAATAGCCCGCTATTAGCTACAAACTTTGCCTTGTTCTCGAACATTTCCGGCATAAGCTGCTTCGTCCAGATTCAATCAAAGGCTCCCTGGCGACCAATGCCTGATCTGGCCTTTACCTTCACATTGTTTTTCAGGGGAAATTCATGAAAAAAGAACAAATGACGCCCACGCCATTGGCTCAGGCCATCGGACTGGGCTCGGCCAAAGCCGGTTTTTCTCACTGGTGGCTGCAACGCCTGACGGCCGTCTTTCTGATTCCGCTTGGCCTGTGGTTTGTGTTTTCTCTGGCCAGCGTGCCGGATTATTCAGCAGCGACTATCCAGGCCTGGCTGCGTTCCGGCCTCAATGCCTTCTGGCTGGGCCTGTTTGCCGTCACGGCACTGCTGCACGCGCGGCTGGGCATTGAAGTGGTGGTGGAAGATTACGTGCACACCCGCTGGCTGGAAGTGCTGATCAAAACCCTGTTGTCATTGGCCATGGCCAGCGCCATGGCGTTGGCTGTTTTCTCTATTCTCTCTCTTGTGCGGGGCGCCTGAATCATGTCCAAAAAACACACCCTGAAATTCGGCAACGAAACCTATGAAGTGGAAGAACATCGTTTTGACGCGGTGGTTGTCGGTGCCGGTGGTGCCGGTTTGCGCGCCACCATGGGCCTGTCGGCCAAAGGCCTGAGCACGGCCTGCATCACCAAGGTTTTTCCTACCCGCAGTCACACCGTGGCCGCCCAGGGCGGCATGAGCGCGGCGCTGGCCAATATGGGCGAGGACGATTGGCGCTGGCACATGTACGACACCGTCAAGGGTTCCGACTGGCTGGGCGATCAGGACGCCATCGAGTACATGTGTCGCGAAGCCATTCCCGCCGTGATTGAACTGGAACACCAGGGCGTGCCGTTTTCACGCACCGAAGAGGGCAAAATATACCAGCGGCCTTTCGGTGGCATGACCACGCATTTCGGCAAGGGCGTGGCACAACGCACCTGCGCGGCGGCCGACCGGACTGGCCACGCGATTCTGCATACCCTGTACCAGCAGTCGCTGAAGCACGACACCAACTTCTTTATCGAATATTTTGCTATCGACCTGATTATGGAGGACGGCCAGTGCAAAGGCGTGCTGGCCTGGAACCTGGCCGATGGCAGCTTGCACTTGTTCCGTGGTCACGCCGTTATACTGGCCACCGGCGGCTATAACCGCATCTATTTCTCGGCCACTTCCGCCCACACCTGCACCGGCGATGGTAACGGCATGGTGCTGCGCGCCGGCTTGCCGCTGCAGGACATGGAATTTGTCCAGTTTCACCCCACCGGCGTTTACGGCGCCGGTGTGCTGATCACCGAAGGCGTGCGTGGCGAAGGCGGTTTCCTGACCAACTCCGAAGGCGAACGATTTATGGAACGCTATGCGCCCAACGCCAAGGACCTGGCCTCGCGCGATGTGGTCAGTCGCGCCATGACTGTGGAAATCAACGAAGGCCGGGGCGTGGGGCCGGAAAAGGATCATATTCACCTGCACCTGGAGCACCTGGGGCCGGAAGTGATCCACAAGCGCCTGCCGGGCATTGCCGAGTCCGCCGAAATTTTTGCTGGCGTGGACGTGACCCGGGAGCCGATTCCGGTGATTCCCACCGCGCACTACAACATGGGCGGCATTCCCACCAATTATCACGGCGAGGTGGTGCGCCGCAAGGGCGATGACCCCGATGCCGTGGTGCCGGGCCTGTTTGCCATCGGCGAGGCGGCCTGTGTTTCGGTACACGGCGCCAACCGCCTGGGTTCCAACTCCCTGCTGGATATTGTGGTGTTTGGTCGTGCCGTGGCCAACCGCTGTGCGGAACTCATTGAGCCGCATTCGGATCACCGTGACCTGTCCAGCGAATTGCTGGAAAAACCCCTGAAAGAATTTGATGCCCTGCGCAACGCCAAGGGCAGTCGCAAAACCGCGGACATCCGCTTGGCCATGCAAAAAACCATGCAGAGCAACTGTACCGTTTTCCGCACCGGTGAAATCCTGGCCGAAGGCTGCCAGAAAATCGACCAGGTGGTGGACAGTTTCAAGGACGTGTCCGTCACCGATCGCTCACTGGTTTGGAACACCGATCTGGTGGAAACGCTGGAATTACGCAATCTGCTGGCGCAGGCCAAGGTCACCATGTACTCGGCCGAAAACCGCACCGAGAGCCGCGGCGCGCACGCGCGTGAAGACTTTCCCGAGCGGGACGATGAAAACTGGATGAAGCACACCCTGGTGCACTTGTCCGATGGCGGTGAAGTGTCCTTTGAGTATCGTCCAGTTCACCTGTACACACTGACCGACGAGTGCGATCCCATTCCACCGAAACCACGCGTTTACTAAGGAGAAACCCATGGCTGAATTTCGCTTACCGAAAAACTCCCGCGTCAGCACTGGCCGTTATTTTCCGGCCGAAGGCGCCAAACGCGTGAAAAAAATCAAGGTCTATCGCTGGAGCCCGGACGACGGCGACAACCCGCGCACGGACACCTATGAAGTAGACCTCGATACTTGCGGGCCGATGGTGCTGGATGCGCTGATCAAGATCAAGAACGAAATTGACACCACTTTGACTTTCCGCCGCTCCTGCCGGGAAGGCATTTGCGGGTCCTGCGCCATGAACATCAATGGCACTAACACGCTGGCTTGCACTACCTCCATGAGCAGCCTGAAAGGGGATGAAATCGCCATTTACCCCTTGCCGCACATGGAAGTGATCAAGGACCTGGTGTCGGACATGACCAATTTTTACGCTCAGTACGCCTCCATCCGGCCCTGGATACAAACCTTCAGCGTGCCACTGCCCGATCAGGAACGCCTGCAAACCATCGAGGACAGGGAAAAGCTGGACGGCCTGTATGAGTGCATTTTGTGCGCCTGTTGCTCCACCTCGTGCCCCAGCTACTGGTGGAATGGCGATAAATACCTGGGCCCGGCCATTCTGCTGCAGGCCTACCGTTGGCTGGCCGACACACGGGACGAAAATGCCGGCGAGCGACTGGAGTATCTGGAAGATCCCTACAAGCTCTACCGCTGCCACACCATCATGAACTGCACCAACACGTGCCCCAAGGGGCTGAACCCGGGTAAGGCCATTGCGGAAATCAAGAAACTGATCGCGCAAAAACACGGCCTTTGATTACGATCATTGATGATATGGATACTCTTGCATCCGGCTTTGACAACAATGCGCCCATTACCCGGGGTTACCTGCAGTGGCGTTGTCGGCGCGGCATGAAAGAACTGGATGTGATGCTGGTGCAGTTTCTGGAAAAACACTTCGATGAACTGAGTCCGGACCAGCTGCGTCATTTCGATCGTTTTCTGGATGAACCGGATACACGCATCTGGCAGTGGTTACTGGGGCGCAGCCAGCCGGAAAATCCCGTTTACCAACACTTTGTTGATGCCATTCGGGCGCTGACATGAAACACGCGGTGAAAGAACGCACGCAACGTCTGGTGGTGCCGGTGGGCTCGGTGTTGCTGGGCGCCGGTGATGTGGTGGTTCAGTCCATGACCAACACCGATACCGCCGATGCGCAGGCCACTTTTCAGCAGGTGCATGAATTGTGGCAGGCCGGTTCCGAACTGGTGCGCATCACAGTCAATAATGAAGCCGCCGCTAAGGCTGTGCCGGAAATCATTGACCGGCTGGGTGCAGCCGGTTGCCAGGTGCCAGTGGTGGGGGATTTTCACTACAACGGCCACGAATTGTTGCGAAAATACCCGAAAACCGCCGAAAAGCTGGCAAAATTCCGCATCAATCCGGGCAACGTCGGTTTTGGGCGGAACAAGGACAAGCAGTTTGCCGAAATCATTGCCATCGCCAAAGACCTGGAAAAACCGGTGCGCATCGGCGCCAACTGGGGCTCGCTGGATCAGAAAATCCTGGCTCACATGATGGATGAAAACGCTCGCCGCGAGGTACCCCAATCGGCGGAAGTGATCATGCAGGAAGCATTGATCCACTCTGCGCTGGACAGCGCCGGGCAGGCCCTGGACCTGGGTTTGAGTGAAAACCAGATAGTCATTTCCTGCAAGGTCAGCAACGTCCAGAGCCTTATCGCCATTTATCGAAAACTCCATCAGCGCTGTGATTTTCCCTTGCACCTGGGCCTGACTGAGGCCGGCATGGGCAGCAAGGGCATCGTCGCTTCCACCGCGGCCCTGGCGGTTTTACTGCAGGAAGGCATCGGCGACACCATCCGCATTTCACTCACGCCCGAACCCGGCCAAAGCCGCACGGAAGAGGTGATTGTGGCCCAGGAACTGTTGCAAAGCCTGGGCGTGCGGGCCTTTGCGCCCATGGTCACGGCCTGCCCGGGTTGTGGCCGCACCACCAGCCAGTTCTTCCAGGAGCTGGCCCAGAAAACCACACACTATATCCGCCAGCACATGCCCACCTGGCGTGTGCAGCATCCGGGGGTGGAAAACCTCAGTGTGGCGGTAATGGGCTGTATCGTCAACGGACCCGGCGAATCACGCCATGCCGATATTGGCATTTCCCTGCCCGGCAGCGGAGAATCGCCGGCAGCGCCTGTGTTTATCGACGGTAAAAAAATCACCACCTTGCGCGGTGATAACATCAGCGACGAATTTCTCGAAATCATCGGCCAATACGTAAAAACGCGTTATGGTCGGGGAAAAGTAACTTCCTGAAACCAACCCAGACGGGGACACCAACATGAGCAAGAAAGTCAAACAGTTTATTGGCGGCCAGGCCATCGAAAGCCAGGCCAGCGAATGGTTGCCTGTGGACAACCCGGCCACCGGCGAAGTGATTGCCGAAGTGCCCATGGCCACGCAAGACGAAGTGGAGCAGGCTGTGGCTTCGGCCAAAAAAGCCTTTGAAACCTGGAAAGAGGTGCCGGTGACCAAACGCGCCCGCATCATGCTCGAGTATCAGGCGCTATTGAAAAAGCACCACGATGAACTGGCTGAAATTCTGGCTGAGGAAACCGGCAAGACCTTTGAAGACGCCAAGGGCGATGTCTGGCGTGGCATTGAAGTGGTGGAACATGCGGCCAATGCGCCCTCCCTGATGATGGGCGAGTTTGTGGAAAATGTCGCCAACGGCATTGACAGCTATAGCCTTATCCAGCCGCTGGGTGTGTGCGCGGGCATCACCCCGTTCAACTTCCCGGCCATGATCCCCTTGTGGATGTTCCCCATGGCGCTGGTGTGCGGCAACACCTTTGTGCTGAAACCCTCCGAACAGGACCCGAACACGCCCATGCGTCTGGCCGAACTGCTGTACGAAGCTGGCGTGCCACGCGATGTGTTGCAGGTGGTGCACGGCGGCAAGCAGCAGGTTGACCAGTTGTTGCAACACCCCGACATCAAGGCCATCTCCTTTGTGGGCTCGGTGCCGGTGGCCGAACACATTTATCGCACAGGCACGCATCACCTGAAACGCGTGCAGGCCTTTGCCGGAGCCAAGAACCACATGGTGGTGATGCCCGATGCCAACAAGCAGCAGGTCATCAACAGCATCGTCGGGGCGTCCTGCGGGGCGGCCGGCCAGCGCTGCATGGCCATTTCCATTGCCGTGCTGGTGGGTGAAGCCAATGAGTGGATTGATGACATCAAGAACGCCATGGCACAGCTCAAGCCCGGTCACTGGAAGGACCCTTCAGCCGCTTACGGCCCACTCATCAACAAGCAGGCCAAGGCACGCGTCGAGGGTTTGATTGCCAAAGGCGTGGAAGAAGGGGCCGAGCTGCTGCTGGATGGCCGTAACTATCAAGTGGACGGCTTTCCTGATGGCAACTGGGTGGGCCCAACCCTGTTCAAAGGCGTGCAACCGGAAATGAGCATCTACCAGGAGGAAATCTTTGGGCCGGTGCTGGGGCTGATGTCTGCCGAGAGTCTGGAAGATGCTATTGATCTGATCAATAACAATCCCTATGGCAATGGCACCTCCATCTTTACCGATTCCGGTGCCGCGGCGCGCAAGTTTCAGCATGAAATCCAGGTGGGTCAGGTGGGCATCAATATCCCCATTCCGGTGCCGCTGCCGTTCTTCTCCTTTACCGGCTGGCGCAAGTCGTTTTATGGCGACCAGCACGCCTATGGCAAGCAGGCGGTGCGTTTCTACACCGAAACCAAGACCGTCACCGAACGCTGGTTTGAAGACGACATTCCCGATGGCCACCACGGCCCCAACATGACCATCAGCATGAAATAGGCCAGCCACTATGGATTTTAACCTGACTGAAGACCAGATCGCGTTTCGTGAAGCCGCGCGGGAATTTGCCCAGAAGGAAATGGCGCCGCATGCCGCCGAGTGGGATAAAAACGCCGTCTTTCCCGTGGATGTCATCAAGAAAACCGGCGAATTGGGCTTTCTGGGCCTGTATGCGCCGGAAGAATACGGCGGCCTGGGGCTGAAACGGCTGGATGCCTCCATCATTTTTGAGGAAATGAGCAAGGCCTGCACGTCCACCACGGCCTACCTGACCATTCACAACATGTGCGCCTGGATGGTAACGACTTTTGCCAATGAAGACTTGGCCAGTGAATGGGGGCCAAAACTAACCACCGGGGAATTGCTGGCATCTTATTGCCTGACCGAACCCAACGCGGGCTCGGATGCCGCTTCACTGCGGACCACTGCCGTGCGCGACGGTGATGAATACGTCATCAACGGTGCCAAGGTGTTTATTTCCGGCGCCGGCTCCACTGACGTGCTGGTGCTGATGGCCCGCACCGGCGGGGAAGGGCCCAAGGGCATTTCCAGTATTCTGGTGCCCGCCGATGCCGAAGGCATTCATTACGGCAAGAAGGAAGAAAAGATGGGCTGGAACTCCCAACCCACCCGCATGATTACCTTTGAAAACGTCCGTGTTCCGGTGAGTCATTTGATCGGCGAGGAAGGCATGGGGTTCAAATACGCCATGAAAGGGCTGGACGGTGGCCGCATCAACATCGCCTCCTGCTCCCTGGGCACCGCCCAGGCGGCCCTGGAAGAAGCCCAGGCCTACCTGTTGGAACGGCAGCAATTTGGCCGCTCACTGGCCAGTTTCCAGGCCCTGCAGTTCCGCCTGGCCGACATGGCCACCGATTTGATCGCCGCCCGCAACATGGTGCGCCTGGCGGCCTTCAAACTGGATGAAAAGCACCCTGAAGCCACGGCCTACTGCGCCATGGCCAAGCGCTTTGCCACCGATGTGGGGTTTGCAGTCTGTAACCAGGCGCTGCAACTGCATGGTGGTTATGGCTACATCAAGGAATACCCGGTGGAACGGCACGTGAGGGACACCCGGGTGCACCAGATTCTGGAAGGCACCAACGAAATCATGCGCCTGATTGCGGCCCGCAGGCTGCTGCGCGAAGGCGCGCTGGAAGTGATTCAATGAGGGACATCGCATGAGCACCGCAAGCGAAACCACTGATTCCATCCTGGTCGAGCAACGCGGCGGCTTGGGGGTATTGACGCTCAATATGCCCAAGGCGCTCAATGCCCTGAATCTGGACATGATCCAGCGCCTGCAAGCACAACTGGATGCCTGGCGGGAGGACGATACCGTTCAGGCCGTCTGGCTTCAAGGCGCCGGCGAGCGGGCTTTCTGTGCCGGTGGTGACATCCGCAAGCTTTACGCCTCAATGACTGAAACACCAGCAGGGCAGGTGCCCGGGTACGCGCTGGACTTCTTTACCCGGGAATATCGCCTGGACTACACCGTACACACCTACCCCAAGCCGATCATTGCCTGGGGCGATGGCATCGTCATGGGCGGCGGTATTGGCGTCATGGGGGGAGCCAGTCACCGGGTGGTGACCGAACGGTCCCTGCTGGCCATGCCCGAGGTGAGCATTGGCCTTTACCCGGACGTTGGCGCGTCCTGGTTTTTCAATCACATGCCCGGTCAACTGGGCCGGTTTCTGGGCATGACAGGCGCGCGCATGAATGCCGCCGATGCCATTTTTGTCAAACTGGCTGACCGCTTTATCGCCAGTGAACGCAAGGCATCCGTGCTGGAGTCCCTGGCAGATAAGCCTGTTCTTGATGAAAGCGTTATTTCTTCCGTGCTACGGGAGAATGAAGCCGAAAGCCGTGAACAGTTCCCTCAGTCGGCCCTGCGTGAACATTACGACCGCATTCAGGCCTTGCTGGATGCCGACAGCGTGCCGGCCATCGTGGACAATTTCCACCCGCTGGCAGCGTCTGACAAACCCGAAGACAAATGGTTGGGGCACGCGGCCAAAGGCCTGCTGAAGGGCTGCCCGGTTACGCCGTTTCTGGTGGACGAGCAAATCCGCCGTGCCAGGCATGGCTCGTTGGCCGATGCCTTCCGGCAGGAACTGGTCATGTCCACCCAATGCGCCATGCACCCGGATTTGCGCGAAGGCATTCGCGCCTTGCTGATTGACAAGGATGGCCGGCCCCAATGGCGCTTTGCCTCGGTGCGTGACGTCCCGGCGGACTACCTGGCCGAACATTTCCAGGCGCCGTGGCAGGGGCCGCATCCGCTGGGGAAGCTCTGATTGAATCTGGACGAAGCAGGTTATGCCGGAAATGTTCGAGAACAAGGCGAAGTTCGCGGCCAATAGCGAGCTATTGGCAAGGACTTCAACGCAGTTATCGGACATTCCAGGTGTGAGAAACGAGTTCACGGTTCGATCAGGGCTTCCCTGGCCGATCTGAAATAAAATGAGGAGAAAATACATGATGAGCCTGAATGACACCCCACGCATTGCCTTTATTGGATTGGGAAACATGGGTGGGCCCATGGCAGCCAATCTGGTCAAGGCTGGCTATCCGGTGACTGTTTATGACCTCAACAAGGACGCGGTGGCCGAGCTGGAAAAGCAGGGCGCGGCCACTGCCGCCAGTGCGGCAGAAGCGGTGCGCGATGCCGATGTGGCCATTTCCATGCTGCCCAATGGCGAAATCGTCAAGTCCCTGTACATGGGCAAGCACGGCCTGATAAATGCTCTCAAACCCGGGTCACTGG
>JALWKC010000146.1 GCA_026996795.1 Lysobacterales bacterium
TCCCTGAGGGGGTCGCCATGTTTCACTTTACTACCCGCCTGATTACTCACAGCACTGTGTGTGCACTGTCGCTGTTTTTTGCCGCCACCGCCGTGGCCGAATCCACCTGGTTGAAAAACCTGTCCGCCGCCGACAAGGCCGAGCAAATGAGCAAGACCTGGACCGCTTACGGTGGCCAGATGGACATTCAGTTCAACCACGACCTGTTGCACGACGTGAATATCCGCGTCAATGACATGCCACCCAAGGGGATGAACTGGCAAAGCATCCACCGCCGGTTTTCCATCAGCGAGACCGGTGGCCTGGGCCTGCAAGTGCCTTATGGCATCATGGAACGCATGCGCGATGGCGCCCTGTCAGTCAGTGGCCGGTTACAAATAAGTCACGGCGACACAACCGTCCCCATCAACCATTTTCGCCTGCAACCGGCACCTGCCCAGCCCACCAGCGGTGATTTCCGGGCGCTGGAAATGCGCGATGACAAGAACCATGTGCTGTTCACGCTGGATCACATTCATCTGACCATTGATGCAAAAAACCAGGCACTGGTGATGAAGAACATGGACATGCACATCAGCCCCTGGCTGGCAAACCGCCTGGGTGTGCCTGCCATCAGCGGCTGGGTGATTGGTCAGGCGCACGCGGTCACCGGGCTGAACATTCCCACCGGCGCCAAAACCGAGCTGCCAGCCGGTTCCTGTGCCGGGCGTCCCTTGTGGGAACCCGCCGCCGATGTGGATGTGAAGCTAACCCAGATGACGCCCCAGTTCGTACGCAACCTGGGCAACGGCACCATTGTTGTGGCGCCATCGGCCCACCTGAAGAACGTGGGCACCGCCGATGTGCCGTGGTACAGCAAATTTTCCGGCACCTTTGACCCCTACAACAACGACCAGCACCCCTACCTGATCTGGAACATGTACCGGGTGATTGATAACCGGCTGGAACAAATCGGTACCTCTGGCATCAAGCACGCCTTTCTCACCATCAATTCCAACTGCACCATCAACTGCGGCAACAGCCATATTCTCTGGCCTGGCTGCGAAGACGTCTATGGCGTTGGCAATAACGACAGCGGTTGGGACATTGGCCCGCGCAAAGAAGTATCGGCCCTGACCGGCACCTGGCAATCCACCTGTTCCTTCTTTGACCCGGGCTGCACAGGCGGCCAAACCAACAGTTCCAACGGCACGGACGAAAACCGGCTGGTGGTGCCAGAAAGCAAAATCAGCGACAGCAGCCTGGATTACTATTTTTCCGCCTGGTACCCCAACCGGGCTGATGTCAACATTTTTAACTCCATGGGCTACCGCGTCATTACGCCCACGCCCATGGGCGGCAACAGCTGGAATATCGGCACCATCGGGCCGTTTGCCAATGGCCCGGTGATTGACACCTGGGTGGCGCCGGGCACCAGTACCCCCACGGCCACCTCGGTGCGCATTGACCACGCAGAAGGGCACGCCACCTTTGCCGTCAAGGTGATGGATCTGGGTGGGGGCCAGTATCGCTATCACTACGCCATTGACAATTACGATGTGGACGCACAGTTTGACCACTTTTCCTTCAGCCTCAACGCCGCCGACAGCCTGACCGGTTTTGTCTTCTCAGACGCCGACAACGACGATGGCAATAACTGGCTGGTGACGCGCACTGGCGGACTGGTAACCATTCAGGCCAACGGACGCACCCAGGACTGGGGCGAATTGAACAGCTTTTCCTTCACCACCAACGCTGCGCCCATGATGGCGACCTTTACGGTGCACATGGCCAGCCCGGGCGGCAACCAGAACAGTCTCGGCGCACGCATGGCCGTGCCCAATGCCGATCTGATCTGGCGCGATTCACTGGAATAGCCGATTAGCCCGCAGGGTTATCGTTACCCGGTAGCATTTTGCCGGGATTCAGCACGCCGTTGGGGTCAAAGGCGTGCTTGATCTGCCGCATCAGTTCGATTTCGGCCGCACTGCGGCTGTGGTGCAGGTAGGGTTTTTTCAGCAGGCCCACGCCGTGCTCGGCCGAAACACTGCCTGCCATGGCCTCAATCAGCCCGTAAACCTGGGCATTAACCGACTCGCAACGATGCTGGAAGTCCTCCACAGAAAATGACTCCGGCTTGAGGATGTTCAGGTGTAAATTGCCATCGCCAATGTGGCCGAACCACACCGTCTCGAAATCCGGATAGTGCTCGGCCAGCACCTGTTCCAGCCGGCGCATGAATTCCGGCACGCGCGAGACCCGCACCGCGATGTCATTCTTGTACGGCGTCAGCGCAGCAATGGACTCGCTGATGCCCTCCCGGTATTGCCACAGCTGGCGCGCCTGTTCCACGCTCTGGGAAATAATGCCGTCCTCGATGTCGCCAGCTTCCATGCCGGCTTCAAAAAAGGCCATGGCCGCGGCCTCGTCGGCTTCGCTGGCGTGATCAAACTCCATCAGCACATACCACGGGGATGCCCCCTCGAAAGGGGCTGGCAACTGCCGGTGTGCCCGCACATGCTTCAAGGCCACGTGCGAAAACAATTCAAAGGAGGACAGCGTCAGTTTTTCACGCGCCAGGGCAAAAACCCGCATGACCGCATCCAGTGACGACAGAGCCAGCAACATCACGCTTTGTGGCGGCGGCGGGTCAATCAAGCGCATCTGCGCTTCGGTGATGATGCCCAGCACGCCCTCGGAACCCACCATTAAATGACGCAAATCCAGCCCGGTGGCATTTTTCACCAACCCGTTATTCAGCCGCAACACCTCGCCACTGCCGGTCACCACGGTCAGGCCCGCCACGTAGTCCCGCGTCATGCCGTAGCGCAACACGCGAATGCCGCCGGCGTTGGTGGCAATGTTGCCGCCCATCTGGCTGGAACCGGCCGAGGCGAAATCCACCGGGTAAAACAGGCCCTGCTGCTCGGCAAACTGCTGCAACTGTTCGGTCACCACACCGGCCTGCACCGAAACCAGCCGGTCCACCGGGTCAAAATCGCCAATGGCACGCATCTTTTCCAGACTCAGCACCCACTCCCCGTTGATGGCCACGGCAGCGGCCGAATAGCCCGTGCGACCACCGGAAGGCACCAGCGATTTGCCCAGCCGGTTAGCCAGCGCCACCACCTGCTGCACTTGCTCGGTGGAACGGGGCCACAGCACCGCTTCGGCTGCGGGCGTGTGAAAACGGGTCCAGTCCCGGCCATAGTGGCGCACGGCCTGCGCGTCGGTGGAAAAGTCCACCCCGGGCAGGTGGTCTTGCAGCAAAGAATGCGTGTCAGCAGCGGTCATCTTGAGTAAAATGCCTTTTTGGTTCAAAGAGCGAAAGATATGCCCAAACTGTCCCTGAGTAAAGAAAAAATCAAGGTCGTTTTGCTGGAAGGCGTGCATGAACGGGCGGTGGAAAACTTCCTCCGAGACGGCTACACCCAGGTGATCCGGCTCACCGGTACCCCACCGCGCGAGGAACTGAAAGCCTTGTTGGCCGACGCCCGCCTGGTGGGCATCCGCTCGCGTACCCGGCTGGACCAGGAAATACTGGACGCGGCCAAAAAGCTCATTGCCATCGGCACCTTTTGCATCGGCACCAACCAGATCGACCTGGATTACGCCCGCCAGAAAGGCATTCCGGTGTTTAACGCGCCATTTTCCAACACCCGCTCGGTGGCCGAACTGGTGCTGGCCGAACTGATCTTTCTCATGCGTGGCATCCCGGAAAAAAACGCCGCAGCGCATCGCGGCCAATGGATCAAATCAGCGGACAACGCCTACGAAATCCGTGGCAAAAAACTGGGCATCGTCGGTTTTGGCCACATCGGCTCGCAACTGGGCATACTGGCTGAAGCCTTGGGCATGCAGGTGCTTTATCACGACATCGAAAACAAGCTGCCGCTGGGCAATACCCGGGCCGTGGACAGCCTGGGTGAACTGCTGGAAAAAGTCGATGCGGTCAGCTTGCACGTGCCGGCCACGCCGCAAACGGCCAACCTCATTGGCCGTGAACAAATCGCCCGCATGCAACCCGGCGC
>JALWKC010000147.1 GCA_026996795.1 Lysobacterales bacterium
TATTGGTGAGGGTTATTGGGCGCCATGTTCTGAGGGCGGCATATACTCTGACATTGATTCTGCCGCAAGGGAGGCCAAAAGAATCCTAGCAACGAAAGGCATTAATGAAAAAATATAATAACAGCACTCAGTTAGACGCTGCGCGGCTCGGATGGCGCAAACAGCGTGTCTCCGCTCAACAGTTGAACCGTTATGAGTGATTTATTTGACTTTGGAAAAGATATCTTAAACGCGCAGCCATTTAGTGCCCTTTTGGGTGCGGAATTAACCGCTTTTGAGGTTGGCTCGGCTGAAATGACTTTGGCACTTCGGGACGAGATGACACAGCAGCACGGTTTTGCGCATGGCGGTGTGGTCAGTTATCTGGCTGACAATTGCCTGACTTTTGCAGGCGGCTCTGTTCTGGGTGATAGCGTGACCTCGGAGTACAAGATAAATTATGTCCGTCCCGCGATGGGTCAGGCATTAATTGCCCGCGCAACGGTCTTGTCATCAGGTCGGCGTCAGGCGGTGTGTGAATGCAAGGTGTTTGCTGTCAGTGAAAAAGGGGAGATTCTGGCCGCTGTGGCTCAAGGGACGATCAACAAGGTTGATAAAACCGGATAATAAGCCTTGCAGGATTCTTTAGTCCGTCTGGTTTATGGCAAGTGACGGAGGAAAATGCCCCAAACGACTCCGCCTGGGTGTTTGGTGTTGAGCAGAAAGACTGGCGATACCCAGTGCTGAGTGAGTAAGCGGGATCAGGATTCGGCTGTATCGCCGCTTGAGGCTGAAATTTCCTGCAGGATCTGGTCGGGATTGTAGGGTGCTGTTTCGCTTCGTCCCAGTTCAAAAAAGGAGGCGCCATAGGGTGGGTAAAAGCCCACCGGCACATTGGGGTCTTCCTTGCTTTGCAGCAGCTCCATCACTTCCTGATAATGTTTTTGCAGCATGGACCGCAAGGTCGGGTGTAGTTGTTCCACCTGCCATGGCGGGATCTGGGTGGAGAACACGGAGCGCTGAAAGTTGCGTTGGGGTTCTGGCGCCAGCCGGTTGAACTCAATGGTGCGGCCGAGCTGCTCCAGGGCCCAGACGTTCATTTCCAGAAAATTCAGGTCGTCGGGTCGGGGGATGCATGTGGATTCCACGATAGTAAGGTAGCCATCCTTCTCTGCCACATTTCCCATGCGTACCAGTTCCTTTAAAACGGCGCGGCTGTGATAGCGCCCGGGAACCGTTTGCGCGCAGATGCTTTCAAAACTGGGCTTGGCACCGGAAAGGGGCAGCCGGCCATCCGGATAGTGGTGGTTAATGCAGCGGCTAATTTCTGCCAGGACGGCGGAGTTGATGGGTGATTTTTTCCAGGCAGTGACTTCCCGTTTTTTCAGGTACGTACTGACCTGGCGGCGGTCGATGCCGGTGCGCAGGGACAATTCGGCAATGGTCATGCGCGGGTTGTTTTTGGTCAGCAAGTCGATCATGCCTTCATTCAATACACGGACAAAATCACTGGCTGGCCGGTTAATGGACAGCAGAATACGGGCGCAGGTGTGGCCGAGGATTTTGATGATGCGCCAGTAACGGCGGTTTTGCCGCTCTGGATGCTGAGGCGAGTTCAGGGTGGAATGATTCATTTTAGTCAGGCTCGTGTGTGTTCCTTTATGAATACCAGATAAAGCCCGGTAAAGCAAGTCAACTCGTGCGTTGTGACTTTATTTTGCCAATACGGCAATCAAAACCGGTGTCTGAATGGAAATCCAGCGCAGTGGCCACCGTGTCGATTCGATTGTTTGAAACCGAATGACACTTTGTGACCACTGTGCTGGTCGCTTGCACTGGCTCGGCATCCCGGACAGGCGATGCCAGTTAAACAGCGGTGTTAGAAAATCCCAAAAAACCGCTCAAGGAGAGAGTTTTCGCAATACATTTTATTGCCCGAGCCGCTGTTTTCAACTTTACTGCCCGAACCGCTGTTTTCGACTTTGTTGTCCGAGCCGCTGTCCTGTACTTTATTGTCCGAGCCGCTGTTTTCGACTTTGTTGCCCGAGCCGCTGTTTTCGACTTTATTGCCCGAGCCGTTAGTCTCTATTTTTTGCACCAGGCAGGTTTGACTGAACTCGCCTTTCCAGGCATAAGCCGGAGAGAGTGCAATCAGGCTGGCAAAGGCAATGGCAAAAAATTGAGTGGTGCGTGAAATGGTCATTGTGTTACCTCTAAATGGTTGATTTTGAAAGAAAAAGTGCTTGCATACACAGATGTATGATTGCATATCGGGTATATCACATCCCGAATCCCTGAGCAATCAAGCGGGGTGAATTAGGGGGAGAACAGTGAGAAACAGCCTGTTTTTTCCGGTTTTACCGGGGTTCAGGCAGGGTAATGTCCATAAAGCTAAACGGGGATACCCACGGGACGGAATGGACTAAATTCCGGTTTTTTTCAGCGGTTTCCGCAAAAATCAGGCGAAAAAAAACCCCGCCCAGGGCGAGGTTTTCGTGTTAGTAATTGGCTGGTATACCGTTAAATCGTTGTGTTTCTACCGTCCTTTCAGCAAAGGAGGCGCAGTCAGTGACTCAGTTGGCGCGATGGATGGCGCGTTTGTCCACGTTGAGGGCGGCTTCGTGCACCGCTTCTGCCAGGGTGGGGTGGGCATGAATGATGCGCGCCAGGTCTTCTGAGCAGCCTTTGAATTCCATGCTGACCACGCACTCGGCAATCAGTTCCGAGGCGCCGGGGCCGAAAATGTGCACGCCGAGGATTTCATCGGTGCTGGCATCGGCCAGCATTTTCACCATGCCCTGAGGTTCGTTCATGGCCAATGCGCGGCCATTGGCGGCAAAGGGGAAGCTGCCGCTTTTGTATTCCACGCCTTCGGCCTTGAGCTGCTCTTCGGTTTTGCCCACCCAGGCCAGTTCCGGTTCGGTGTAGATCACAAACGGCACGGTGTTGAGGTCCAGGTGCGGTTGCTGGCCGCCAATGCGCTCGGCCACGGCGATCCCTTCTTCGCTGGCCTTGTGCGCCAGCATGGGGCCGCGAACCGCATCACCGATGGCCCACACGTTGGGCGCTGTGGTGCGGCAGTTTTCGTCCACTTCGATCTGGCCGCGGTCAGTGAGGGTGACGCCACAATCCGGTGCCAACAGGCCTTTGGTGTTGGGTTTACGGCCCACGGCCACCAGCAGGCGATCGAACACTTCGGTGGTTTGTTCGCCGTTGTGCTCCACGGTCACATGGACCTGACCGTCGATGATTTCAGCCTTTTTGACAAAGGTAGACAGGCGAATGTCCAGGCCCTGTTTTTTCATTTCCCGCTGGGCCAGTTTTGCGATTCCCCGGTCGGCAGCGCCCAGGAAGGTGTCCATGGCTTCAAAAATAATGACTTCCGAACCCAGCCGGTTCCAGACACTGCCCAGTTCCAGGCCGATAACGCCGGCACCAATGACTCCAAACCGCTTGGGTGTTTCGGTCAGGTCGAGTGCGCCGGCATTGTCGAGGATGTATTTGTTGTCGATGGTGACATTGGGGATGGAAATGGGCAGGGAGCCGGAGGCCAGAATAATGTGTTGGCCGGCCACGGTGGTCTGTTTGCCATCGGCCGCAGTCAGTTGCACCCGGTTGCCGGCCAGCAGGGTGCCGGTGGCGTGTGCCGCGGCGACCTTGTTGGCTTTGAACAGCTGGGCGATACCGCCGGTGAGCTGTTTGACGATCTTGTCCTTGCGGGCAATCATTTTGGGCACGTCGATGCGCGGGTTATCAAACGCAATGCCGTGCACGTCGTAATGCTGCATTTGCCAAAAATGCTTGGAGGAATCCAGTACCGCCTTGGAGGGAATGCAGCCCACATTGAGGCAGGTGCCACCCAGCGCTGGTTTGCCGTCCTTGCCGACAAAATTATCCACGCACAGGGTTTTGAAGCCCAGTTGGGCCGCACGGATGGCGGCCACGTAGCCACCGGGGCCGCCGCCGATAACGATCACGTCGAATTGTTCGCTCA
>JALWKC010000148.1 GCA_026996795.1 Lysobacterales bacterium
CTCCATGCGTTCGCGCAATTTGAAAGCGTGATAATTGGTGATAACAATTTTTGCCTTTTCGAGATCCGGCAGCATGTCTGTTGGAATCAGCTCTCGGCTTTGATAATAACTGTTGGGGTCATTTGGCATGATCACCCGCAATCGATCCCGAATGGTGATGCCTGGGGCCACAACAAGAAAACCACGGGTAAATCGCTTACTCTGCGGGTGCCTAACCGCATTGACAGTTTGCCAGGCGATCAACATGGCCATGACGGTGGTTTTTCCGGCTCCAGTGGCCAACTTGAGCGCCAAACGCAATAATTCCGGATTGGCTTCATGGCTTGCATTGGCCAGATGTTCAAGGTATTTGTTGCCTGTCTTACCTAACTGTGGCGCCACTTCTGTTAGCCAGATGGCTGTCTCCACCGCCTCAACCTGGCAAAAAAAGGGTCGAATTCCACTGAATTCATGATGCCGCCAATGGCTCAGAAGACGAGCCGTTTCAGCCGTTACCTTCCACTGATCTTTGGGCAAGGCACGCCATTTGTCCACCTCCTGCCGAACTCCATTGATAATGGCTGTATGATCGTATTTTTGCTCTTCTGTGGACAGCTCGTTAAAGAGCAAATCCTTTTGCAGGCTTTTTTGCTTCTTCGGTTTGGGAATGGGAGTAATAAATTCCGCTGGTCTGCGTTGCGGAATGATTCTTTGGGTAGGTTGTCCGCTGTCGTCGAGTTCCCAGTGTTTGCGGGGGTATTCGTACGGTGAATTAAGAATCGGAGATTCAAAAAACGTGTTGTTTGTCATCAGCAGTGGAAACCTGGCAAAGGAATGATTCAATGTGCGTGAAGCAAGTATATCACCCGATGGTTTACTGTATAGACAATTCAGGTAAAAACAGAAAATGTATTGATATTTTGACGAAGATCCTGACTTTAAAGCACAAAAAAGCCCGGCGATGCCGGGCTTTGCTTGTTCATGCGTGGCAGGGCCACGGCTGGCCGTGGTTTAACGCTGGCGAGCCTTGAACTTGGGGTTGGATTTACAGATCACAAACACCTTGCCACGACGGCGAACCACTTTGCAGTCACGGCTACGGGTTTTGGCTGATTTCAGAGAAGATAATACTTTCATGGTTCTACCGGTTTTCGTAAAAGTGCGACATTATAAGGGCAAGCGAGTTGAATAACAAGCTGCTTGCCCACTTGTTTGGCCGTGGCCGCCGCCGGCCTATTCCGCCGGTGGCATGGGGGTGATGGTCAGTTCCACACGGCGGTTTTGTTCGCGTCCCTGGGGCGTGTCGTTGCTGGCGATGGGGTATCGTTCACCATGGCCGCGCGGCACCAGCCGGGATGGGTCGATGCCCTGGCTGGCCAAATAATCCGCAACACTATATGCCCGTTCTTCAGACAGTTTCTGGTTGTAGTCGTCCGGGCCGGTGGAGTCGGTGTGGCCGTCAATGTTCAGGCGCGTGTCCTTGTATTTTTTCAACACCTTGGCGACCGAATTGAGCACCGGGTAAAACTCGCTGCGGATGTTGTATTCGTCCACGTTGAAGGTGATGTTGCTGGGCATGATAAGGCGGATCTGATCGCCGTCACGCACCACGCGCACGCCTGTGCCTTCCAGCTCCCTACGCAATTCGGCTTCCTGATGGTCCATGTAGGCGCCCACGCTGGCACCGATCAGGCCGCAGCCCAAGGCGGCGTTGCGGGCGCTGCGGCCATTGCGGGTGGCGCCAATAAGGCCACACACCACCGCCGCTCCGGCTCCGTATTTGGTGGCCTTGCTGACCTTCTTTTCACCCGTGTACGGGTCATAGGTGGCGCAGCCGCCAAGCATGGCACTGGCCAGGGCCACAACCAGGGCCGATCGAACATGTTTTTGTGCGGTTATTTTCATCGCTTTGTCCTGTGGTTTTGTCAATCAGGGCACCCAGCATAGCCGAAGAAAGGTTAACAATGCCTTAATGCGACCATGCGTTTGGTCTGTTTTGTGACGGACTACCGGGCAATCTGCCCAGCTCAGTGCATTTCCCACATGAGGTGGCTGCCTATTCCGGACTTTCCTTGGCACTGCTTTCGTTGTAGGTGTCATTTTTGTACTGGCTTTTCTGTTCGGCCAGGTACTGGGCGATGTCGCTGGTGAGTTTGTCCAGCCCGTGCCGGGCCATGGAGGAAATCACGTACCAGGGGCCTTGCCAACCCAGCTGTTGCACGTATTCCCGCGCCAGGGCCTGCGCTTCTTCGGGCGTCATCACGTCGGCCTTGGTAAACACCAGCCAGCGGGTTTTGCCCTTGAGTTGTTCATCAAAGCGTTCCAGCTCTTTTTCCAGCGCCCTGACCTGCTGTACCGGGTCGGCCGCGCCTTCATAGGCCGGCAATTCCACCATGTGCAGCAACAAGCCGGTGCGTTGCAAATGTTTCAGAAACTGAATGCCCAGACCGGCGCCCTCGGCGGCGCCTTCAATCAGGCCGGGGATATCGGCCACCACAAAGCTGGTGTCGCCATCAATACGCACCACGCCCAGGCTGGGGTACAGGGTGGTAAACGGGTAGTCAGCGATGCGCGGGCGGGCTTTGGAAACGGCGTTCACAAAGGTGGATTTGCCGGCATTGGGAAAACCCAGCAGGCCCACATCGGCCAGCACTTTCAGCTCCAGCAACAGCTGCCGTTCTTCCCCCGGTTCGCCGGAGGTAAACTGCTTGGGCGCACGGTTAGTGGAGCTTTTGAAATGGATATTGCCCAGACCGCCCTTGCCGCCTCTGGCCACCACCAGTTGCTGGCCGTGTTCGGTCAGGTCGCCCAGCCGGGTGTCAGTTTCCAGGTCATAGACTTCCGTACCCACCGGCACGCGGATAATCAGGTCTTCGCCGCTTTTGCCGGTCATCTGCCGACCGGAGCCGCTTTGGCCCTTTTCGGCCTGAAAGTCACGCGCGTGGCGAAAATCCACCAGGGTGTTCAGGCCTTCATTGGCCACCAGAATCACGTCACCGCCCTTGCCGCCATCGCCGCCATCGGGCCCGCCCTTGGGAATGTATTTTTCGCGGCGGAAGCTCGCCGAACCGCTGCCGCCGTGACCAGCACGCACGCGGATTTTCGCTTCATCAACAAATTTCATGGGGGCATTTTATCGCAAAAGTGCCGCAGGCATTCAACTCATTAGGGAAGCTCTGATTGAATCTGGACGAAGCAGGTTATGCCGGAAATGTTCGACAACAAGACGGAGTTCGCAACCAATAGCGAGCTATTGGCAAGGACTTCAACGCAGTTATCGGACATTGCAGGGATGAGATGTGAGTTTACGATTCAATCAGAGCTTCCTTAGCGTTTCCCGAAGGCGCATGGGGAACTGGCCGCCATACGCCACGGAATGGTAGAATACGCCACTTGCATTGTGTCCACCCTCACTCATCCGGAGCCAGCCATGTCTGAATACATCCTGCCCTTGAACGCCCTTGGCATGAATGACCTTGATCGCGTCGGCGGCAAAAACGCATCCCTTGGCGAAATGATTTCCCATCTGAGCGAACTGGGCGTGAGCGTGCCAGGTGGTTTTGCCACCACCGCCGAGGCTTTTCGGGACTTTCTGAATCAGACCGGACTGGCCGAGCGCATTTCCAGCGCGCTGGCCACTCTGGACGTGGATGACATCAAAACACTGGCTGAAACCGGCAAACAGGTGCGCCAGTGGGTGATGGACACCCCCTTTCAGCCGGAACTGGAACAAGCCATCCGCGAGGCCTATGCCGAAATGGCCAAGGAAAGCGGTGAACCGGAGCCGTCCGTGGCTGTGCGCTCCTCGGCCACAGCCGAAGACCTGCCCGATGCCAGCTTTGCCGGCCAGCAGGAAACCTTTCTGAATGTGCGCGGCGTTGAGCAGGTGCTGGAAAAGGTGCACGAAGTCTTTGCCTCGCTATACAACGACCGCGCCATTGCCTACCGCGTGCATCAGGGCTTTGATCACGGCGATGTGTACCTGTCAGC
>JALWKC010000149.1 GCA_026996795.1 Lysobacterales bacterium
TCTCCTCCTGACTCTTTGCTTGCTCCCATGATTGAAAGGGCGTTGCGAAACGCCCTTTTTTGCGCACCCAGCTTGACCTTAAAGTTTACTTTAGGGTTTATAATGCTCGCCATGCGTATCGGACAGTTGGCCAAACAAAGCAACACTTCGGCAGAAACCCTTCGGTTTTACGAAAGTGAAGGCCTGCTGCCGCAGCCGGAACGACTGGCCAACGGCTATCGCGATTACCCGCCTGACACCTTGCAACGCATTCAGTTTATCCAGCACGCCAAAGCGGTGGGCTTTACCTTGCGGGAAATACAGAATCTGCTCTCCATTCAGGTGGCAAAAGACCAACACACCTGCGAGGAAGTCAAAAACCTGACTCGGCAGAAATTGAATGAAATTGAAAAGAAGCTGGCTCAGCTACATGCCATTCGTGATGCCTTGCAACTGATTCACCAGCGCTGCTGTGGTGGCAGCGAGTCTGCGGCCCATTGTTCCATTCTGGAGGCGCTGGAATCTTCAAGGCAAGTATTAGGGAAACCGGAAAATACCCATGACTGAATTTATCCGGGCTTTTTTGCAGCTTTTACTGGAAGCCTCTCCCTGGCTGGTCATCGGCCTGTTCATCGGCGGCCTGTTCAAAACCTTGCTGCCAACGCGGTTTCTGCACAAGCACCTGACAAAAAATGACTCCGGTGCTATTGTCAAGGCAGCCACTCTGGGGGCGCCCCTGCCCTTGTGTTCCTGTGGGGTTATTCCGGCAGCCATGGGGCTGCGTCGCGCCGGGGCCAGCAAATCTGCCACCACATCCTTTCTGGTTTCCACGCCGGAAACAGGCGTGGACTCGGTCTTTGTCACCTATGCCTTGATGGGCCCATTTATGGCCATTGTGCGCCCTTTGGCAGCCCTGCTTTCAGCCCTGACAGCCGGTACACTGGTAAACCTGTTTGATCACGAAGAAAACACCCCAAAGGCTCCAGAAGCCCGCGTGGGAAAGACCTTGCCTGATGAAGCTAAAACCTGCTGCTCAAGTGCCAAAGCAAAAGCCCCCGCTTCGGCCGAGCCACCTCAAGACTCCTGCTGTAATGAACAAGTCATTCACAACACAGCAACCACCCTTGATGAAGCAACACCCGGTCATTGCGACTCGTTTTCTGACAAAACCGCCGCGTGCTGCGCTGGCACTGAAACCAACACGGAAACGCTCACTCGGGAGCCGGGTTTGCTGCAAAAGGCCTGGCAGGGTGTTCACTACGCGTTTACCGATTTACTCGACAATATCGTGGGCTGGCTGTTTGTCGGTATTGTCTTTGCTGCAGCCGTTAAAGCGTTTGTTCCCAATGATTTCCTGACCCAGTGGGGCACGGGATGGCTGGCCATGATGGTGATGCTTCTGGCGGGCATTCCCATGTACGTCTGCGCTTCGGCTTCCACACCCATTGCCACCGGCTTTTTGCTGGCCGGCGTGTCTCCCGGTGCTGTGCTGGTCTATCTGCTGGCGGGGCCGGCCACCAACATGGCCACACTGGGTGTCATCAACAAGGAAATGGGACGGCGTACGCTGTGGCTCTACCTGTTGGGAATCACCACGTCGGCCCTGGCAGCCGGCTGGCTGGTGGACTTGCTGGTAGCGCACTGGCAAATTGATATTTCGCAACAACTGCACACCAGTCATGCCCATATGCCACTGGCTGTTCAGGTGATTTCGGCCTTGCTGCTGGCTGGCCTGGCATTGCGAGGACTGTGGAAAAAACTCTCCCCCGGAAAAAAGGCTTGCTGCACTACCTGAGCCAGCGAAAGCCCATGTGCTGATGCCAGAGAAATGCTAGGGCGCAGAAAAATAATTCTGGTAAATGACCGTGCCCCAGGTAAAGACCACCAGCAGCATGCACAGAAAGACCGCTGCCGAACCCATGTCCTTCGCCCGACCAGCCAGGGGGTGCTGCTTGTTCCCCACAACCAGGTCAACCGTGGCCTCAATGGCCGAATTCACGATCTCCAACGCCAGCACCAACACCAGGCAGCTAATCAGCATCCACAGTTGCAACGGCGTTTTGGCCAGCCAGATGGCTGTGGGAACCAGTAGCAGAAACAAATAGAATTCGAGGCGAAAAGACGCTTCGTAACGGAAAGTGGCTCGCAAGCCGGCCCAGGACCAGCCGGCTGCTGCGATGATTTTCTTGAGATCCCTGCGTTCATCACTGGCCATGGTCATGCCTCCCGAGTCATGCTTTGATATCATCCCAGACAATATTGGGTTCCCGCACCGCCTTGACATCATCCAATCGACGCACCGGCGTATGTAGCGGGGCTTCTTTCAGCGGTGTAATGTCTTTTTTGCTCTGCCCCAGTATAGCCTGCATGGCCTGGACAAACCGGTCCATGGTCTGTTTGGACTCGGTTTCGGTGGGCTCAATCAACAGGCACTCACTGACCAGTAGCGGGAAATAAATGGTGGGTGCGTGCATGTCGTAATCCAGCAGCGCCTTGGCCAGGTCGGTGGCCGTCAACCCCAGTTCTTTGGCTTGTCTTTTCAGGGTAATGATAAATTCGTGACTGGCTCTCCGGGTGGGAAACGCGGCATCGAAACCTGCTTTTTGCAGTTCTTTCAGCAAGTAATTGGCATTCAGCGTGGCAAACTCGGCCACTCGATGCATGCCCTCCTTGCCCAATAGCAAGGCGTAAATATACGCCCGCAAGTTGACCCCGGCATTACCGGCAAAGGCAGATAACCGGCCGATACTCTTGGGTGCCTGATCCTTGCCGACAAAGTGATAGCCGCTTTCGTCCTTGCCCACATAGGGAACCGGCATATACGGCAGCAGGCGAGTATTAACGCCAATGGCACCGGAACCCGGGCCACCACCACCGTGAGGCGTGGAAAAGGTTTTGTGCAGGTTCATGTGAATCACATCAAAGCCCATGTCGCCAGGGCGAACCTTGCCCAGGATGGCATTCAGGTTGGCCCCATCGTAATACAGCAGCCCCCCAGCCTCATGCACCATATCGGCGATCTGCTTGATCTTGGGTTCGAAGACACCCAGGGTAGATGGGTTGGTCAACATGATGCCGGCCGTTTGTGGGCCCAATGCCGATTGCAGCGCTTCCAGATCAATGTTACCTTCTTTGTCCGTAGGAATTTCCCGAACCTTGTAACCACACATGATGGCGGTGGCCGGATTGGTGCCATGAGCCGCATCCGGCACAATGATTTCAGTCCGTTGTGTATCTCCTCGATCTTCGTGATAGGCCCGAATCATGGCCACCCCGGCAAATTCACCCTGAGCCCCGGCCATGGGGGTGAGGGAAACACCCTTCATTCCAGTGACATCCTGCAATATTTCCTGCAGGTGGTGCATGCAAGACAGAAAACCCTGGGACAGGCTTTCATCGGCCAGGGGATGACGTGCCAGAAATTCATCGCGCATGGCCAGCGTATTGCAAACACGCGGGTTGTATTTCATCGTGCAAGAACCCAAGGGGTAAAACTGCGTGTCAATGGAAAAGTTCTTCTGGCTCAAGCGCGTGTAATGCCTGACCACATCAAGCTCCGAAGCCTCGGGCAGCCCCATGGGTGTTTGTCGGCGCAAGGCCGGGGGAATGATTTCCAAAACGGCAGCGGGGTTTTCAGGCACAGCCACTTGTGCGTGACTCACGCGACCGGGGCGTGATTTTTCAAAGATCAACATGGGGGCATCCAAAAGGAATTGGGTTAATGGGCGGATTTTACCAGTCCTGCGTGCCCGTGCCTAGCACGGCCGCCCTGTCTACGCACCAACTGAAAATTAAACACCGCCATGACTTTGGCCAGCGCCTGTACTTGTGTTTGTTTCCGGCAATAAAAAACCCCTGCACTTGTTAAAGTACAGGGGTTTGATTTTGACTCCCGGCGCTGACCTACTCTCACATGGCATCTGCCACACTACCATCGGCGATGACGCGTTTCACTTCCGAGT
>JALWKC010000150.1 GCA_026996795.1 Lysobacterales bacterium
GTATTCTAGCAAACTACGCTGACTTTTGCATGAACAAGCCAGGCAGATAAGCTACAATAGCGCCGGTGTTTGCAGGTTCACCCCTAGGGAAGCTCTGATTGAATCTGGACGAAGCAGGTTATGCCTGAATTGTTCGAGAACAAGGCGAAGTTCGCAGCAAATAGCCGGCTATTGGCAAGGACTTCAACGCAGTTATCGGACAATTCAGGTGTGAGAAGTGAGTTCATGATTTGATCAGAGCTTCCCCAGGCCCTTCCGGGGCGCCCCAGAACTGGACGCACGAGCCGGCAAAGCTTTTTCGAGGAAGCTCTGATTGAATCTGGCACGAGCAGATTGTCGTGAAAAATGGTTCAGTTCAAGGCGCAAACCGCACGCAATAGCAAGCTATTGTGAAGGTTTGCAACGCAGAAATGGACGATTTTACGCCACAAGATGCCGTGTCACGATTCGATCAGAGCTTCCCTAACCAAACAAGGGGTTATACCAACAATGAATCTCCACGAATATCAGGCCAAAGAGCTGTTTGCTCGCTATGGCATACCCGTGCCCGCCGGACAAGTCGCGCGCACGCCGGAAGAAGCCGTTGCCGCGGCGCAGAATCTCGGCGGTGACATGTGGGTGGTCAAGGCCCAGGTGCACGCCGGAGGCCGGGGCAAGGCCGGTGGCGTCAAGCTGGCACGCTCACTGGACGAAGTGCGCGATTACGCCGACAAAATGCTGGGCATGAAAATCACCACCTACCAGACCGGTGGCATGGCCTTGCCCGTTAACGAGGTGCTGATCACGTCTGCGGCCGATATCAAAAAAGAACTGTATTTGAGCCTGCTGCTGGATCGTGCCAGCAAATCGCTGTCTTTCGTGGCTTCAGCAGAAGGCGGTGTGGACATCGAAGAAGTGGCTGAAAAGAATCCCGACGCCATCCAGACCGTACACATCGACAACATCCAGGGGTATTTCCCCTACCAGGGCCGCGATGCCGGATTTGCCATGGACTTGAGCGCCAGGCAGGTGAATCAGCTGAGCAAGATCATGGGCGCCTTGCATAAAATGTATCTGGAAAAAGACCTGTCACTGGTTGAAGTCAATCCCCTGATTATTGACGGTGACGACAACGTGGTGGCACTGGATGCCAAAGTGGCTGTGGATGATAACGCGCTGTTTCGCCACCCGGACCTGGCTGCCATGCGCGACGATTCGCAGGAAGACCCGGCCGAGGCCGAAGCGCGTCAGCACGACCTGAACTACATTAAACTGGACGGCGACATTGCCTGCATGGTGAATGGCGCCGGCCTGGCCATGGCGACCATGGACGTGATCAAGCTCAAGAGCGGCGAGCCGGCCAATTTCCTGGACGTGGGCGGAGGCGCTACCGCCGAGCGCGTGGCCATTGCGTTCAAGATTATTCTGTCCGACCCCAACGTCAAAGCCATTCTGGTCAATATTTTTGGCGGCATTGTGCGCTGTGACCTGATCGCCAACGGCATCATTGATGCGGTCAAGGAAGTGGGCATAGGCGTGCCGGTGATTGTGCGTCTGGAAGGCACCAATGTGGAAAAGGGCAAGCAGTTGCTGGCCGAAAGCGGCCTGGCGATTATTCCGGCTGACGATCTGGACGATGCCGCCACCAAAGCGGTGGCCGCCGCCAAGGAGAAACAAGCATGAGCGTTTTAGTCAATAAAGACACCAAGGTTATCTGCCAGGGTTTTACCGGTTCCCAGGGCACTTTTCACTCCCAGCAAGCCATCGAATACGGCACCAATCTGGTCGGTGGCGTGACGCCGGGCAAAGGCGGCCAGACGCACCTGGACCGGCCCGTCTTCGACACAGTAGCGCAAGCTGTGGAAGCCACCGGCGCCGATGCCAGCATGATTTTTGTGCCGCCGCCGTTTGCGGCTGATGCCATCCTGGAAGCCGTGGACGCCGGCATCAAGGTCATTGTGGCCATTACCGAAGGCATTCCCGTCAATGACATGATGCGGGTGCGCACGGTGCTTGATCAGCACCCGGAAGTGACCCTGATTGGCCCCAATTGCCCAGGCATTATCACGCCCGGAGAATGCAAGATCGGCATCATGCCAGGCGCCATTCACCAACCCGGAAAAATCGGCATTGTGTCGCGCTCCGGCACCCTGACCTACGAAGCCGTGCACCAGACCACCAAAGCCGGCCTGGGCCAAAGCACGTGCATCGGCATTGGTGGCGACCCGATTCACGGCATGAATTTTGTCGAGGCGCTGGAGCTGTTCCAGAACGACCCGCAGACTGAAGGCATCATCATGGTGGGAGAGATCGGCGGCGGAGAAGAAGAAGACGGTGCCGAATACATCAAGCACCACGTCACAAAGCCGGTGGTGGCTTACATTGCCGGCGTGACTGCGCCCCCGGGCAAGCGCATGGGCCATGCCGGTGCCATCGTTGCCGGCGGCAAGGGCACAGCCGAGGCCAAATACGCTGCGTTGGAAGCCGCCGGAGTTACCACCGTGCGCTCGCCGACACTGCTGGGAGAGGCCATCAAGAAACAGATGAGCTGATTCCGCTTGATTCGCCAAAGCGGCATCAGAACAACCCCGGTTCAGGACGCCTGACCGGGGTTTTTTGTGGGATAAAAAGCGTGCTATAGTGGCCTTTCAGGCAGGTTAAAATGCATTTTCGGAGGTGCCACATGAAACGTTTCCTTCCCGTGTTCGGTCTATTTCTGGCGTTGTTGTTTCTGGCCACGCCAGTGGTGGCTGAACAGTTGATTAAAACCGGCAAGTATGAAGTCCATTACAACGCATTTCTTTCCACGTTTCTGACACCGGAAGTGGCCAAGGCCTACCAGATCGGGCGATCAAAAAACAAGGCGGTGCTGAATGTTTCGGTGCTGGATGTCAGTGGGCAGAAGCCGAAGGCCGTGGAGGCGGACATTCACATGCGCATCCGCAACGCCTATGGTCAGGAAAAAGACGTCACCCCGCGCAAAGTCACTGAAGCCGGCGACACACCCGATGACACAGCCATTTATTACCTGACCACGTTTAAGGTCAGTAACCGTGAACAGGTTAATTTCCACATCCAGGTGAAGCCCAAAGGCGAAGAACGCCCCATTGACGTCAAGTTCAGTAAGGAGTTCTTTACCCAGTAAGCGCTGCAGTGCTTCCTTCAGGCTGGTCTGGGGCCAAACAGGGCGGTGCCCACCCGCAGCAAGGTGCTACCGGCGGCAACGGCCGCTTCCAGATCGCCGGACATGCCCATGGACAGGGTGTCCAGAGGGTAGTGCTGGCGCAGGTTTTCATAGGCCTGGCGAACTTGCTCGAACAGCGCCCGCTGTTCCTGTGGGTCGCGGGTTCTGGGCGGAATGCTCATCACCCCGCGCAAGCGCAGGCGCGGCAATCCGGCAGCCACTTCAGCCAGGTGAGCCAGCGCTGGCCACGTCACGCCCCGTTTGCCGGGTTCGGCCACCGGCTGAAACTGCAGGCAAATGTTTAACGGCGGTAACTGTTCCGGACGTTGCCGGTCCAGCCGTTGCAGCAGTTTGACAGAGTCCACTGACTGCACCCAGTCAAAATGTTCCGCCACCGGCCGCGTCTTGTTGCTTTGCAAGGGGCCGATAAAATGCCACGCCAGTTTGGTTTCCGGGTGTTGCTCTTGCCACTTGAGGATTTTTCCCACGCCTTCCTGGGCATGGCTTTCGCCAAAAGCCTGTTGCCCCAGCGTTTGCAAGGCGGCTATTTTTTCCAGCGGGTGTTTTTTGCTCACTGCCAGCAGCTGGATTCTGGCCGGGTCACGGCCTGCCTTCAGCGCGGTGTGATGAATGCGCTGCATGACATTTTGATAACGTTCGGTCAGGGTGTCGTTGTTTTCGACAAGGCTCATGACAAATTCCAGTCAGGGCAGAAAAGGGCGTCAGGCGGCGATTTTACCGGAAAACGGGGCGATTGGCTTTGCATTTGGCGCC
>JALWKC010000151.1 GCA_026996795.1 Lysobacterales bacterium
CCCTGCTCCAGACTGTGGTGTTTCAACCGCTGCTGGATAAAGTCCAGTAATTGAGCGCGCACTTCATCGGTATTGAAATCACCGGCGGGCAATTGCGCCAGGGCGGTGTTCACGAGCTGGCCCATGTCGGCCTGAATCTTGCCTTCGGCCAGAATGCGAATGGCGCCCAGTGCGGCCCGGCGCAAGGCAAACGGGTCCTTGTTGCCGGTGGGTTTCTTGCCCACGGCAAAAATGCCCGCCAGCGTATCCATGCGGTCGGCCAGCGACAACACCTGACCCAGTGCAGTGGTCGGAATGGCGTCACCGGAAAAAGCCGGTTTGTACTGTTCACCAATGGCCTTGGCCACGGCCGGGTCTTCGCCCTGTTCGGCCGCGTAATAACCGCCCATGATGCCTTGAAGCTCGGGAAATTCCCCCACCATGTCCGTCAGCAGATCGGCTTTGGCCAGTTGCGCCGCGCGCACGGCCGCATCGGCGTCCAGGCCATTGGCATCGGCCAGGGTTTCGGCCAGGTTCTGCACCCGCGCGGTTTTTTCGGCCAGGCTGCCGAGGGATTTCTCGAACACCATGGCGGTGAGCTTTTCGGCCTGCCGTGACAGGGGGATTTTCTTGTCCTGCTCCCAGAAAAAACGCGCATCGGCCAGGCGTGGACGAATCACCCGTTCAAACCCTGCGATCACCTGTGCCGGGTCGCGCGATTCGATATTGGCCACGGCAATAAAATGCGGCAGCAAGTCGCCATTGGCATCCAGCACGGGAAAATATTTCTGGTGCGACTGCATGGAGGAAATCAGGGCCTCGGCGGGCACTGCCAGAAATTCCTCGTCAAAATGCCCCAGCATGGCCACCGGCCATTCGACGATGTTGTTGACTTCATCCAGCAAGGCCGGATCAATCACGGCCTGGCCGCCGTGTTGCGCCGCCAGGGATTCAACCTGTTGGTGGATGGTGTCGCGGCGGGCGTCGCTGGCCACCTGCACCTTGTGTTGTTGCAGTTGTTCCTGCCACTGGCTGGCCGATGCCACAGTAAAGGGTTCGGGGGCGTGAAAACGGTGACCATAGCTGGTGTTACCAGTCTCATGGCCAAAAAATTCAGCGGCAATGACCTGATCATCGGCCATCAATACGACCCAGTGTACGGGCCGGATAAAGGAGAAATCGTGCCCGCCCCAGCGCATGGGCTTGGGGATGGGCAATTTACGGATGGACTGGCGGATGATGTCCGGCAATAGCTCGGCGGTGGGTCGGCCGGTTTCTTCCAGTGTCGCGGCCAGCCATTGGCCCTGGTCGGTTTTCAATTGTTCCAGTTCGTCCACGGACTTGCCCACGGAGCGGGCAAAGCCCAGTGCGGCCGGGGTGGGAGAACCGTCTTCGGCAAAAGCCGCAGCCAGCGCCGGCCCACGACGGTGCACCTGGCGGTCGGGTTGTTTCTCCGCCACGCCGCTGAGCCGGAAAGCCAGGCGCCGGGGCGAGGCAAACCAGCCGCTGTTGGCCGCATCAAATTGGATGTTTTTCTCTTTCAGGCCCTGCGTCACGCCTGCAAACAGGTGGCTGGCCAGCGAGTCCAGGGCCTTGGGTGGCAGTTCTTCACAGCCCAGTTCAAACAGAATCTCGCTCATGTTATTTCTCCGCCTTGGCTGGGTTGCCGGTCGTGTTGTCAGTGGCCGTTTGCTTCAGGTTGGGAAAGCCCAGGTCTTCCCGCACCTGATAGTACATTTCTGCCACGCCCTTGGCCATGGTGCGCACGCGCAGGATGTACTGCTGGCGTTCGGTGACGCTGATGGCTTTGCGGGCGTCCAGCAGGTTAAAGTTGTGAGAGGCCTTGAGCACCTGCTCGTAAGCCGGCAGTGGCAGTTTTTTTGCCAGCAGGTCCTGGCATTGTTTTTCGCTGTTGTTGAAGTTTTCCAGCAACACGTCCACTGGCGCGTGTTCAAAGTTGTAGGCCGATTGTTCCACCTCGTTCTGGTGATAGACATCGCCATAGGTGACAATGCCGTTGGGGGTTTCGGCCCACACCAGGTCGTAAATGCTGTCCTTGTCCTGCAGGTACATGGCCAGGCGTTCCAGGCCGTAGGTGATCTCGCCCATGACCGGCTTGCACTCCAGCCCGCCCACTTGCTGAAAATAGGTGAACTGCGTCACTTCCATGCCGTTTAGCCATACTTCCCAGCCCAGCCCCCAGGCGCCCAGGGTGGGGGATTCCCAGTTGTCCTCGATAAAGCGAATGTCGTGCGTCAGCGGGTCGATGCCAATGGATTTCAGGGATTCCAGGTACAACTCCTGAAAATTGTCCGGGTTGGGTTTCATCACCACCTGAAACTGATAGTAATGCTGCAGGCGGTTGGGGTTTTCGCCATAACGGCCATCGGTGGGACGACGACAGGGCTGCACGTAGGCGGCGTTCCAGGGTTCCGGGCCAATGGCGCGCAGAAACGTGGCCGGGTGAAAGGTGCCGGCGCCCACTTCCAGATCCAGTGGTTGCACCAGCACACAGCCGTTGTTGGCCCAGAATTCCTGCAGCCGGAAGATGAGTTCCTGAAAGGTTTTCGGTGCGTTTTGCATGGCGGACTCGGTCGGTGCGAAAACCGGCCATTATAACTGAATTGGCACCTCACCGCCCATGCCACCACGGTTTTGCAGGCCGGTCAGATTGGCATCAGATTGGGTTTAATACCGTCGGTAGGGGCGCAAGTACCACCATTCAAAAAAGCGCTTGACGTAATGGAACAGGCGGCTGCGCAGCATCAGGTTCCGGTCTGGACGCCGGAACACGAAAATACCGTCTTTCAGGGTGTCGATGATGCAGGCCAGTTCGGGCGTGTAGGTGGCCGTGGGTGCCTTGCCTTGGGCGCGCAAGGCCATGTTTTCCACCGCGGCCTTGGCTTGCAGGTCGGCCATATGCGCCTGCTTGGGCATCCAGGCCGGGCCGGGGAAGCTGCCGGCGTCTCCGGCAATGTATACCGAGCCTTCGAACCCCGGCACCTGGCAATGCTGGTCTGCCTGAATCAGACCGCCTTCACTCAGCGGAAACGGGCTGTTGGCGGCCCAGTCCGGGCCGGTCATGCCGGGCATGAACAAGGTCAGGTCGCTGGGGATTTCTCCGCCTTCGGTGATGACCTTGTCCGCCTCGAAGCCTTTGATCTTGTGGCCCAGGCGGGTTTTGATGCCACGCTGGTCCATTTCCTGCAGGATTTTTTCCACGGCTTTTTCGCCCAGGCGCTTGCCAGGCTGTGTGCCTGGGGCGAAAAAGACCAGTTCGAAGCGGTCGCGCCGGCCCTGTTTGCGCAACAGGGTGTCGGTGCCAAACAGCAGTTCGAACATGGGTCCGCCGCGCATGGCAGCAGGCTCCTTGGGGTTGCCACCAAAGCCAAAGGCGATGGTGCCACCTTCCATGCTCGCCAGCCGGTCACGAATTTTTACTGCCGCGTCAATGCCTTTGCACAGGGCAATGGTGTGTTCAATGCCTGGCAGTTTCTTGATAAAGCGGCCACCACTGGCGATGAGCAAAATGTCGGTGGACAGCTCGCCCTTGTCCGTCAGCAAGCCTTTGCCGGTTTCGGTGACACCCAGCAGTCGGCCCGGGTGGTGATCGACCCGGTGGGCACGGAAAAACCCGGTCAGGTCCAACCGCAGGTCTTCGGGTTGGCGCAGCCCGGAAGGAATCCAGATCAGGCTGGGCAGGTAAATAAATTCCGGCGTCGGTGAGATCAGGGTGATTTTGGCATTGGGCAGTTTCTGGCGGATTTGGCGCACCGCCGTCAGGCCGGCAAAACCGCTGCCGATAATGGTGATCTGTGGCATGGCACACTCCGTTGAAAGGACTTCCCCTTAGGAAGCTCTGATTGAATCTGGCGCGAGCAGATTGTCGTGAAAAATTGTTCAGTTCAAGGCGCAAACCGCACGTAATA
>JALWKC010000152.1 GCA_026996795.1 Lysobacterales bacterium
AGGTGGGCCTTGTGCCGGGGGCTGTCCATAAACAGCTTGAAGGCATGCCGTGGCGTGCGGCCGCCACCAAGGATGGATTCCACCTGATTGCCGATGACCGGATAGGTCACCGGCAATTTGAGTCCGCCCCACAACAGCTGCTGGTTGGGAAATTCGTGATTGATGGTGTGCGAGATGCGATTGGCTTCGGCCAGTGCCCGCGCTTTTTGTGCGGCCAGTTGCGCCAGCACCCGATGGCAGCGCAGGCGCGGGTGTTGCTGTTTGTCCGAACGCAGAATCAATGCGGCCAGTTCCCTAGCTGGCTCACTGGTGCCGCAATCCTGCACGGCGCCTGTGTCACTGCCTGCGCTGTCGTGAGTGGCCTGGGCGGTCAATGCCCCGACCCACAACAGGGCCATTATCAGCATCATTGCCAGATTCCACGCCAACTGGTCAGGTATGGCATCACTGTCGAGATGGCACGGGCGGCTCGTCAGTCTGGCCTGGCGTTGGCTTGAGTGTTTTAGGCAACGGTTTATCCAGCGGTTGGACAATACTGAAGGCACCGCGAATGTCGCCCACCTCAAAGCCGGTGGCCTGGTCGTTAGGATACAGCTGGCGGATTTTCTCGGCCACCGGCGGGGCGATGTTCTTGCCGTGGCACACCAGGCAAATGGGCTTGGTTTCAATGGCTTTCATATACCGGAACACGGGTTTGCCGTTTTTTTCGGTGATCTGGTGAAATTCCAGTTTTTCAAACGGTTCTCCGGCGGCTTTGCGCTTTTCAAATTCTTCCAGAACCTGCCGCTCCCAGTTATCCGGTGGCGTACGACGCGGCTTGAGGCTGGTGCGATGAATGTCCCAGCCGGTTTTTCTGGACATCTCTTCGGCCCGTTGCGGTGCGATTTCGTGGCAGACTTCAATGGCCTGCAATGGGCCGCCTTGCTGCATGGCCTGTTGCAGGTGGCCCTTGAGGGTTTTACCGAATATTTTGGTCACGTCCCGGCTGGCTTCCACACGATGGCGAATTTCCCTGGAGCTGATGGTGGGCTGGTCGCAGCCGGCCAACACGGTTGCCAGCAATATGGCCACGGATGCAGTGACTTTGAACGGTTTCATGGGTTTCTCCTGAAAGGGGTCTGCTTGGGAACCTCTGATTGAATCTGGCGCGAGCAGATTGTCGTGTAAAATTGTTCAGTTCAAGGCGCAAACCGCACGTAATAGCAAGGGGCTATTGCGAAGGTTTGCAACGCAGAAATGGACGATTTTACGCCGCAAGATGCCGTGTCACGATTCAGTCAGAGGCTCCCTTGTGAGCTTAAGGGCGATCCGTGCGGTTTTCAATGGGCAGATAAAACGACCAGAAGCAGCGAACAAAAGCGTTCATCAGGCCCTTACCATAAAACACTAGCATTGAAGCGAATGATCACCAATTTTTGATATACTCTGGCGATAGCCGCAACGCATGAGGCCGTTTCTGTGAACTTTCCCACCATCAAGCAACTGCGCTATTTTATCGCGCTGGTCGAACACGCCCATTTTGGCAAGGCGGCTGAAGCCTGTCACGTATCGCAATCGGCTTTCAGCGTGGCCATCAAGGAACTGGAAAACACCCTGGATGCGCAATTGGTGGACCGCACCAACAAACAGGTCACCATCACCAATCTGGGCCGCGAGGTGTATCAGCAGGCCAGGCTGGTGATGGAAGACATGGCCAGCTTGGTCGAAAAAGCCGCCGGCAATGCCGAGCCCTTAAGCGGTAAGCTGTCGCTGGGTGTTATTCCCACCATTGCACCGTTTGTGCTGCCAAAAATCATGCCCAAACTGATGCAGGATTATCCCAATCTGCAGCTTTTTTTGCGCGAGGACCAGACCCAGCGCGTGTATGAGAAGCTGATGGCCGGTGAACTGGACCTGATTCTGATTGCCATGCCTTATGAACTGCGCGGGGTGGATCAGATGCCCCTGTTTGATGACCCGTTTTTACTGGCCTCGCGGGAAGATTCGCAGCTGGTGGATGCGGAAAACTATGATTTTGAGGAGCTGGAAGACGAAAGCATTATCTTGCTGGAAGACGGCCACTGCCTGCGTGACCACGCGCTGGCGGCCTGTCAGATCAAACACCTGGACAAGGTCAGCCGCTTTGAAGCCAGCTCCTTACTGACCCTGATTGAAATGGTGGACAACGACCTGGGGATTACCTTTCTGCCCAAAATGGTGGAAAATTCACACTTTCTGGAAAACACCTCAGTCAAGACCACGCCCCTGCCCGAGGCCAGATCGCGCCAGATTGGCCTGGCCTGGCGCAAGGGCAGCGCGCGCGAGGAAGAATTCTACATGCTGGGCGAATACATTAAGCAAAGCTGTGAGGGCGGCTGTTAGGGAAGCCCTGATTGAATCGTGGCCCGGCATCTTGTGCCGTAAAATCGTCCATTTCTGCGTTGCAAACCTTCACAATAGCCTTACTATTGCGTGCGGTTTGCGCCTTGATCTGAATAATTTTTCACGACAATCTGCTAACGCCATATTCAATCAGGGATTCCCTGGCAAAGAAAGGCCTTAGGCTGCTCGCTTTCAACAGGTTCAATAGACTCCTTCGTCGCCTCAGATCACCTGCTTGCGCGCAAACAAATAACGCCCCAGAGCAAAAGTCACCACCCCGAAACCCAACAGTAACAACGCGTAAGGCATGACGTCGGTTAAGGTGAACTGCCGCCACAAGCCCCCTTCCAGGCTCAAAATGGTCCATTTGACCGGGCTGAAATTACCCAAATCCGCCATCCATTGAGGCATGACCATCACCGGTATCATGCCGCCGCCGAACATGGCCATCACCATCATCACCGGCCACACCAGTCCCGAAGCCTGTTTTTCGTTCTTGCCAAACACCGACAGTAACATCATCAAGCCGGTAAAGCCCACTGCGGTGCTGAGCACTGCCAGTGCCAGTACCAGCGGGCTCTGAATGCGGATACCGAAAACCGCCACGCCCACCAGCAGAATCACGATCATCACCGCCACAATGGTGGCAAAGCAGCCCAGCGCCTTGCCACTGAGGACGTCCGAGCGACTCACGGGCATGGACAGCAAACGGCCCAGGGTGCCCTGGGAAATTTCGCTCACCAGCGACAGGGCAAAAGCCATCAGTACGCTCATCACCCCCCAGACGATGCCCTGAGGAAAAGACACGGTATAGGCGTTCACCGGGCCCTTGCGCTGACGCTGAATGTCGATTTTTTCGATTTTCAATGGCGTAAAGCCGGCCATGGCGGGGTTCTCATCCGTTGCCCCAGCACTCTCTTTGCTGTTCTCCTGGCCGGAGTCCCGCATCAGCACATCCAGCGAGCGGCGCAACCCTTCCAGCGCCGTGATGGTTTCCGGGTCAGCGTCGGGACTTTGACGCCACTGATTGAGGTTTTCATCAAATTGCCGCAAGGTCTCCTCGGGCCGGTTCATGGCCTCCTGCATGTCTTTGGCCGCCTGTGACATCAACAGGCCTTCCAACATGCCGGCCACGGCTTTCTGACCCGGGTCAACGCCCAGGCGGACCTCCGGCACCAGCGGGTCAAACACGCCCCGATGGGCCTGGCCAAAGCCCGGGGGTATCACCAGAAACGCCGTAAGCTTGCCACGTCGAACCTTGTCGCGGGCAGCTTCCAATGGCAAGGACTGGATTTTCAGGGACTCGGATTCGGCCAGTTTCTGCACCCACTCCCGGGATCCGGTGGTGTCATCCTGATCAACCACAGCCAGCGAAACGCGGGCGGATTTGCCGCCACCGGAAAAGGCCGTGCCAAAGAAAATCGCCATCAGCAAAGGGAAAACCAGGGTAAAGAACAGCGACATCTTGTCGCGACTGAGCAACAGCCAGTCTTTTTTGGCAATCTGCCACCAGCGGCCCACCCCGCCGGTGATCCGCCGTTGGGATAACTGCCGGTTTTCCGGGCCGGTTGTGAATTGGTTGTCGGGTTGGTGTGCCTGGCTTTGGCGCGTGCTGTCATGGCTCATGGTCAGTCCCTCAGTGTGCGTCCAGTCAGGTTCAGAAAGACACTTTCCAGGTTCGGGGGGTTGATGCTGAGTAAATCACTGTCCGGCTCAAAACCCCAATCATTCAGTACCTGCACCGGGTTTTGGTGCTGCGTTTCCAGCACCTGACCTTGACGCTCCAGGCGAATGTGGTATTCGCCTCCGTAGCGGTGCAATAGCTCGGCCACCGTGCCTTCAGCCAGCAACTGGCCATGGTCCATGATGCCGACCCGGTCACAGATTTTTTGCGCTTCTTCCATGTAGTGGGTGGTGTAAATGATGCTGTGACCGGCATCCCGCAAGGCCATGATACTGTCCAGCAGGGCATTGCGCGATTGTGGATCAACGCCCACCGTGGGTTCGTCCAACAACAGGTTTTCTGGACGATGCAGCATGGCCACGGCCAGATTCAAGCGCCGCTTCATGCCACCGGAAAACTGGCTAACAGGCTCATCGGCGCGATCGCTCAATTCGGCCAGTTCCAGCGCTTCGGCCACGGCGTGGCTCAGCTCATCGCCTGAATAGCCCAGCATTTGGGCAAAAAAACGCAGGTTCTGACGCGCGGTGAGGGTTTCGTACAAGGCCAGCGATTGCGGCGCCAGGCCCAACTGCAGCCGCGCCACGGGATCCATCGGGTCGCTGGCCATTTCATCACCCGAACTGCTGCTGGCCAGCCGGATGCTGCCTGAATCCGGCACCAGCAGGCCGGCGATCATGGACAAGGTCGTGGTTTTACCCGCCCCGTTGGGCCCCAGCAAGCCATAGATTTCTCCTTTACGCACGTCAAAGGAGAGGTTTTTGACGGCCGTGAAATCGGCAAAGGACTTGCTGATGTTCTGAATCGATAGCACCGGTTTCCTCCCGCATGGCTTGGCGCCCATTTTAACACTTTGCTGCGATTTTTCTTGTGCCCTTAAGCAAACGGTTTGTGGACCACCGGGCACAAAAAAGCGGCCAAGTGGGCCGCTTTGATCGGAGTCACCGCCGCTGATTGCCGGCGACTACTCATTCCGGCTGATCAGTTATACACCGATTCCTTGCCAAACTTCTTGGCCAGCAAAGCGTAAAACAGGGCGCGGTATTTGCGTGGATTGGACTTGCCCATTTTTTCACAAACATCCTGGATGGCTGCATCCAGTTCATCCGCCGGTTTTTTCAGCCCCAACTTGCCCTTGAGAAAATTGTCACGCACGCGCTTGAGTTCATCGGCATCCGAGCAGGACACCGTTTCCGCGTCCGGGTTATAAATGGAAGGGCCCAGCTTGGAAGTGACCTTGCGGATCAGGTCGGCACTCAGGCCAAGCCTCAATTTTTTGGACACTTCAGTGTATTTTTCAATTTTTTCTTCCAGTTTGCTCATGGTGTCTCCTCTTTGGTGTTATGGGAAAGCGGCTCCATTTAACCACAGACCCCTTCAGGTTACCAATCCCCGTCAGGACAATTATTGTTACAAGTCAATTATTTGCCGTTTAACCGCCCAAGTTGTTGACGATAGCGGTCCTTCAGCTGCACGTAATGCCTTGCAGAATATTCCAGGTATTCACGTTCTGCGGCAGTCAGTTCCCGCACCTTACGTGCCGGATTACCCAGCCACAGTTCGCCACTTTTGACGGTTTTCCCCGGTGGCACAAGGGCACCGGCACCCACCATGGCATAGGCTTCAATCACGGCATGATCCAGTACCGTCGCGCCCATGCCAATGAGGCTGAAATCGCCAATGGAACAGGCGTGCAAAATGGCACCGTGACCCACGGTGATGCCATCACCGAGCAGCAATGGGCCGCCTTCGGGGTCGTAGTGGCTGCAGTGGGTCACGTGCAGGATGCTGCCGTCCTGAATGTTGCAATCGCGCCCGATGCGAATGACATTCACGTCGCCACGCAGCACGCAACCAGGCCAGATGGAGCTGTTTTCGCCAATGTGAACCTGTCCGATCACCGTGGCCGCCGGATCCACCCAGGCGCTGGCGGCGATTTCCGGTTGATAATCTTGATAGGGCCGAATGTTCATGGGCGGACTCCGCGGTGGACTTTGGGGTAGAATCGGGCTTCGCGGGGCCAGTCCCTGCCCTCTTCATGACTCCCTTTCCATTATTACAGGATCATCGCATGCAATCCACCGCCCTGATTCAAAACGATGCCGTGCTGTTTGGTGTCTTGATGGCCATCCTTGGTCTGGTGTTCTACACCAAGCAAAGCCAGCACCCGTTCTGGAAAAAGTTCTATTCCGTAGTGCCGGCCCTGTTGATGTGCTATTTCCTGCCGTCGCTGCTGAACACCTTTAACCTGGCCGACCCGGACCATTCGCAACTCTATTACGTGGCATCGCGTTTTCTGCTGCCCGCGGCCCTGGTACTGCTGACCCTCAGCATTGACCTGAAAGGCATCGTTCGCCTGGGCCCCAAAGCCATCATTCTGTTTTTCACCGGTACCATCGGCATCATTATCGGTGGCCCCATTGCCTTTTCACTGGTGCGAAGCCTGTTTCCCGAGGCCTTTGCCGATGGCGCTGCGGAGGAAATCTGGCGTGGCATGACCACACTGGCCGGCAGTTGGATTGGCGGTGGCGCCAACCAGGCGGCCATGAAGGAAGTCTGGCAGGTTTCTGATGCGGCTTTTGGCAAAATGGTGGCGGTGGACGTGGTGTGGGCCAATGTGTGGATGGCGGTGCTGCTGTTTATGGCGCAACGTGCCGAGGCCATTGACCGCTGGATCGGCGCGGACACCTCGGCCATTGAGGCGCTGAAGAAGAAAATGGAAACCTTTCAGCAACAAAACGCCCGGCCGGTCAACCTGAATGACCTGATGTTCATCGCCGCCATCGCCTTTGCAGTCACCGGCGCTTCCCACGCACTGGCCAACTGGTTTGCTCCCTGGATCGAGAATCACGCCCCCTTGTTGCAGAAATTTTCCCTGGCCTCGCCCTTTTTCTGGCTGATTGTGCTGGCCACCACCGGCGGCCTGGTACTGTCCTTCACCCGCGCACGCAAGCTGGAAGGGGCTGGGGCCTCGGCCGTGGGTTCGGTTTTCATTTATATTCTTGTGGCCACCATTGGCCTGAAAATGGACATCACCACTATTTTTGACGACCCGGTGGTGTTTCTTATCGGCGCGGTCTGGATAAGCGTACACGCGGTGCTGTTGCTGACCGTGGCCTGGTTCCTGAAAGCGCCGGTTTTCCTCATGGCGGTGGGTTCACAGGCCAACGTGGGCGGGGCGGCCTCGGCGCCGGTGGTGGCCGCGGCCTTTCACCCGGCCCTGGCGCCGGTGGGCGTGTTGCTGGCGGTACTGGGCTACGCGGTTGGCACCTATGGCGCCTGGCTGACCGGCGTAATCCTTAAACTCATCCAGTGACCAGCCACATCATCTAGGGTGCTTTCAATGACGCGCGTGGTAAAATGCGAGGCTATTTTTCTCACCTGACCCCATAATCCATGATTGACCACCTGAAGGAACTTGTCGACAAAGCGCTGCTGGATCTCAAGCGCGATGGTTTCATGCCCGAAACACTGGAACCAGCGGTGCACTTTGATCGCACCAAAAACCCTGAACACGGTGACTTTGCCACCAACATCGCCCTAACCCTGGCCAAACCGCTGGGCAAGCCGCCGCGCAACATCGCACAGGCCATTGTGGACGAGCTGGTGGAATCCCCGCACGTGGAAAAAGTGGAAATTGCCGGCCCGGGCTTTATCAATTTTCATCTGACCAAACAAAGCCAGCGCCAGGTGGTGAAGAAAATCCTCAAGAAAGGCCATGATTTTGGCCGCAACAACCTGGGTCAGGGCTTGCCCACCACGGTTGAATTCGTGTCAGCCAACCCCACCGGCCCCCTGCACGTGGGCCACGGACGCGGCGCGGCCTACGGCTCCAGCCTGGCCAATATCCTGGAAAAGTCCGGCTATGACGTCCAGCGTGAATACTACGTCAACGACCACGGCCGGCAAATGGACATTCTGGCCACTTCCGTGTGGTTGCGCTACCTGGAACTGTGTGGCGAGCGGATTCCCTTCCCCGATAACGGCTATCAGGGCGATTACATCATCGACATTGCCCGCAAGGTACGCAATCAATACGGCGATGACTTCCGCTTTTCAGCCAGCGAAGTGTACGAACTGGTGCCGCCGGATGAAAAACACGGCGGTGACAAGGAAAAACACATCGACGGCCTGGTGCAACGGGCCAAGGAACTGCTGGGCGAAGAAAACTATCAGGCCATCTTCCAGATTGCCCTGAACACCATTCTGGACGGGATTCGTGAGGACCTGGAAGCCTTCAACGTGCACTATGACCAGTGGTTTTCCGAACGCTCCTTGCACGAAAACGGCACCGTTAGCAAAGTGCTGAATCTGTTGGAAGAAAAGGGCTACCTGTACCACAAGGATGGCGCCGTCTGGTTTCGCGCCACCCATTTCGGCGATGAAAAAGACCGCGTGGTCATGCGTGAAAACGGCCTCAAGACCTATTTCGCCTCGGACATTGCCTACCTGTGGAACAAGTTTGAACGGGGTTTCAAGGACGCCATCTACGTTTTTGGCGCCGACCACCACGGCTATATTCCGCGCCTGAAGGCAGCGGCCAAGGCACTGGACCTGGACCCGCAGGCAATAGAAATCCTGCTGGTGCAGTTTGCGCACCTGTTTCGTTCAGGCGAGAAGGTGCAAATGTCCACGCGCTCGGGCAGCTTTGTCACCCTGCGCCAGCTGATTGAGGAAGTGGGCACGGATGCAGCGCGTTTTTTCTACGTCATGCGCAGCCACGAGCAACACCTGGATTTTGACCTGGACCTGGCCAAATCCCAGTCCAACGACAACCCGGTGTATTACGTGCAGTACGCACACGCCCGCATTTGCAGCATTTTCCGCAAGTTTGCCGACGCCGCCATTCCGCACAACGTGGAAATCGGCAACGCGGCCTTGCAACTGCTGGAATCACCGCAGGAAGTGGCCTTGCTCAGAACCTTGTCTGAATACCCCGACATTATCCAGTCCGCGGCCAGGAACCGCGCGCCACACCTGCTGTCCAACTACCTCCGGGAGCTGGCTCAGCACTTTCACTCCTGGTATAACAGCAGTCACCTGATCGACGAAATTGACGAAAATTTAAGGAACGCGCAGTTAAACTTGGCTAAAGCCTGCCAGATCGTGCTGGCCGATGGCCTGGGACTGCTGGGCATTTCCGCCCCCCAACGCATGGACTCATCCGACAGCAAGGCCCGCAATAAACAGCCTTCCGAAGCCAAAGGGCAAGCAGACTGATGGCCACGCGCAAGAAAACAACGCGCCGCAAACCCGTGCGCAAGGCCGGCAGCTCCCGGCCCATGCCCGGCTGGTTGATTCTGGTGGTGGGCATGCTCTTGGGTTTGCTGGTGGCCGTGGCGGCTTATGTGGTCGGCTGGGTGCCAAAACCGCCCCAACGCAGCACAAGTGGCCAAAGCCAGCCAGTCAACAAGCCAGTGATCGAAGACCTTAGCCAGGAGTTGCAGAGCCAGCGCAAGAAGAAATACGACTTTTACACCGTGTTGCCGGAAATGGAAGTGGTGATCGACAAGGACGAAATCCAGCCGGCCAGCCAGCGCGAACCCAGCAGCTACATTCTGCAGGTGGGCTCGTTCAAGAGCCGGCAGGATGCCGAAGCCTTAAAAGCGCAACTGGCGCTGTTGGGTCAACAGGCGCATATTCAGACGCTGGATGTCAACCAGACCCGCTGGCACCGCGTTAGACTGGGGCCATTCGACAGCGCCCGCAAGGCCGACAGCATCAAGCGCCGCCTGCAGAAAAACGGCATCCATGCATTGATGATGAAGGAGAAGTAAGCCTCACTGTTCCAGTTTCTGGTCGGGGGGCCTTTTCAGCAAGAACAATATTAACCTGACATCAATATAGGCGATGCCAGGTTAATAATAAGCAACCAGAATGTTAAGGAACAAATGACATGAAAACAACCGCCATCCATTCCATTTCACGCCACCCTTTTCTGGCGTTATTGCTACTGGTCAGCACCGCCGTGCTGGCCACCGCGCCAGTCAAGGAGCCGCATTTCGACCTTTCCCTGCCGGCGGTTGACGTACAAAAAGCCCTGGCCGAAGACCAGGACAAACAGCTGCAAGGCCAGCCGGTGCGCTACGCCATTCGGTCTGAATTTACCCCCGTGGTGGTCAAAGGCGGCCAGTCCAGCGGCGGCCAATGGACGCGTCTCAACAACGGCCTGTGGCAATGGCGTTTTGCCATCCGCACCCCCAACGCCACCAGCATTGATGTGGGCCTGGAGGATTTTTTCCTCCCGCATGGGGCACAGTTACGGCTGCTGGATGAAAAAGGCCAGCCGGTCAAGGGCCCTTACACCGATGCCAACAACCGCACTCACCGGCAACTGTGGCCTGGCCCGGTAATCGGCAAGGCGCTCACCCTGGAGCTGACCGTGCCGGCTGAAATGAAGCCCTATGTGAGCCTGACACTGAATCACATCACCCGCGGCTATAAAAAATTCTGGGAAGAAAAGGACAACAACCTGAATAAAAGCGGCAGCTGCAACGTGGACGTGGCCTGTCCGGAAGGCGATAACTGGCAAAACCCTATCAAGTCTGTGGCGCGTTACGTGCGCAGCGGTCAGTTCCTGTGCACCGGCCAGCTCATCAATAACACCAGCAACGATGGCACGCCCTATTTCCTCACCGCCGATCATTGCGGTTTTACCGCCAGTAATGCCGCGTCCATCAACCTGTGGTGGAATTACCAAAGCGCCACTTGCCGCGCACCGGGTTCGGCCAGCAGCGGCACGCCCATTCCCACGGCCAATTTCAACGACACCCAAAGCGGCGCCACCTTCATCGCCAGTAACGCCTTCAGTGACTTCGCATTGCTGCGTCTGGATTCCGCCCCGCCGTTAAGCTACGATGTGTATTACACCGGCTGGGATCGCCGCGATCAGGCACCGGCCTCTGCTGTGGCCATTCATCACCCATCCGGCCACGCCAAGCGCATCAGTTTTGAGAATGACCCCTTAAGCATCACCGGCTATTCCACCGCAACCACCGGCGATGCCAGCCACCTGCGCATTGCCGACTGGGATGTGGGCACCACCGAAGGCGGCTCTTCAGGTTCCGGACTGTGGAATGACGAACAGTTATTGGTGGGCCAGCTGCACGGCGGTCTGGCGGCCTGTGGCAATGACGACCCCGACTGGTATGGCCGTTTTTATTCCTCCTGGGACACCGGCAACACCCCGCAAACGCGGTTGAAAGACTGGCTCGATCCCGACAACACCGGGGTGTTGACCTTGCAGGGCAAGAGCGCCTGCACGGCACCTGTTGTCACCATCGATATCGGCTCCGGGCTGTATGACGTGAACCAGACCATCACCCTGAACGCCAGTGCCACAGGTGGCAGCGGCAATTACGCCTTTGCCTGGGACCTGAACGGCGACGGGCTGGCCGATGCCACCGGTGCCAGTGCCCAGGCCACCTACGCTCAGGCCTACGCGGGCAATATCACCCTTACGGTCACCGACAGCGGCGGCTGCCAGGCCGTGGAAACCCGTGCCATTGTGGTGCGTGCGCCAAACATCCAACTGCTCACTGGTGACAACGCCAAGGCAGGCAAGGCCACCGCCGGGCTGGTGCAGGTGTGCGGAAACAATGACAGCATCATCGACCCGGGTGAACGCTGGAAACTGCCAGTGAGCCTGAAAAACAACGGCCAGGTCTCCGCCAGCGATGCCTATGCGGTGTTTACCAAACGCGATTTTGCGGTGGATTTCACCGATACCGACGGTTTTGGCAACACCATGGCTGCCTGCAATTACAGTTTTGTGGATATCAGCGGCACCGGCACCTCCTTGTCTTTTATCGACCCCAACCCGAGTGACACCATTCCGGCCAATGATGACGGCGCCACGGCCGTCATCGACCTGCCCCAGGCCTTCAACTTTTATGGCCAGTCCTATAATCAGGTGGTCATGTCCAGCAATGGCTACCTGTCGCTGGACAACCGCGAAGACGGCAGCGACTATGACAATGACTGCCCCCTGCCGCAAACGCCCAACCGGGGTGGTAATCAGGGCCGGATACTGCCCATGCACGATGATTTGATCGTCAATGGCGGCGCCTGGTACCGACATTACAGTCAATGCCCGCGGCCGGCGGAAACCGGCGCTAATCTGGCCTGCGACGTGTTCCAGTGGGATGACGTGGCCAGTTACGCCAACACCGCCTTGTCCATGAAATTTGAGGCCATTTTGTACCCACAGACCGGCCAGTGGGTGTTCCAGTACGCCACCGATGGCACCGACAATGCCTCGGTGGCTCTCATGAATCCCGGCGCCACCGATGCCTTGAACTGGTCATGCAATGGTGTTGGCAGCATCAGCGCCGGCCAGGCCGTGTGCGCCTACCACAAGGACAACAAACCCGGCGCCCTGCTCACCGACAAGCTGTATCTGGAAACCCCGGCCCTGGCTTTAGGCACCCTGCCCGCTGGCGCCCAAAGCGATGGCGATGTGGTTTTCAGCGTGGCCAGTGATGCCGCCTGCGGCAGCAATTTTGCCATCGGCCATGAAGCCACCGTGTTTGATGAAGGCTTCAACCCCGGCACCGACACACCGGTTATTTCCGCCACGCTGGGCAACAATGGCGCCTGCGCGGTGGTCAACAACTGTGATGCCACCGCAGGTACACCACCAGCCATCAACACTGGTTTGTGGTGGAACCCAAGCCGCAGTGGCAACGGCAATGACATGCACCTGTTCGATGGCCGGCTGGTGTTTGTGCAGTACACCGCCAATGAAGCCCATGACCCGGTCTGGTACATTACCGATCTGGACCGCGTGCAAAACGGCCAGGCACGCAACACGCTGTACCACAAGTCCTATCCCAACGGCTTTGTGACGGATGTTTCCCAGCAGATTACCCGCGCCGTCGGGCAGGCCACCACCACTTTTCTGGACGCCACCCACGCCATCCAGACCCGTGTGATCGAAGGCAGTTTCAGCGCCGAAAAAATCCAGCGCCAGGTCGTCAGCAATGACGCGCCACCGCAGGAATACACCGGTGTGTGGTGGAATCCGACCGAAAACGGCTGGGGCACCAGTGTGGAAACCCAGGGCACCATCACCGCCTTTACCCACTACCTCTATGACGATGCCGGCCAGCCTTACTGGCTGCAAGGCGTCAATACCGGCCCGGTGGCCAGCCCCGTGAATGTCATCCTCAAGCGCTTCCGCGTGCATTGCCCGCATTGTCCGTGGGTGCCGCTGCAATCCTTTGAAGCGGGTAACCTCAGCATGCGCTTTGACTCGGCCACCAATGGCGAAATCGAAACCATGAACACCACCGTGAACGCCGATGGTCAGCAAGTCAACTGGCAACGCAGCAACCTTGACCAGCAACTGCAAACACCACCAAAAAACTGATTGGCTTGCCTGTAACCGTCACGCCTCAGCCGCCTGAAAGCCCTTCAGGCGGCTTTTTTGTGCTCCATCCATCAAACCCATTGCGCTTTCTGCGCAAAACAGGGATTTTTTATCTGTTGAATAATGCCATGGCCTTTGGTAGCCTCAGGGTCAGGAGGGGAGGCATCCTTTTCCAGCCAGATTGAAACCCGGCGGCCGGCTCGCAAGCCTTGCAGCACCGCCCAACAACAACGATTAAAAAGCGGAGGAAACATGAACAGAAAGAAAACCCTCATTACGGCCATGAGTATGGCGCTGGGCCTGACAGGTCTTTCCGGACTGGCACAGGCCCAGGACAAAAAAACCGACACGGATGACACCTACGACCTGGGGCAAGTGGTGGTCACCGCCACCAAGCGGGAACAGTCCATCCAAGACATCGCCTTTTCTGTCATGGCACTGACCGAGGAGGAGCTTCGCAACCGCGGTGTTGACAGCATCGAGGACGTATCGCATATGGTGGCCGGCTTTACCGTGCAAAACCTCGGCCCTGGCCAATCACAAGTGGCCATTCGGGGCGTGTCCGCCGGCCAGATTGTGCGTGACCAGCCCGGCGTCAAGGAACAGGTTGGCGTCTACCTGGACGAAACCCCCATTTCGCTTTCCCTGTTCACCCCCGATCTGGACCTGTTCGACACCCAACGAGTGGAAGTTTTGCGCGGGCCGCAGGGCACTCTGTTTGGTGCCGGCTCCCTGTCGGGCACCGTGCGCTACATCACCAACCAACCCAAACTGGGCGAAGTTGAAGGGGCCATTCAGGGTTCCGTGGAAGCCGTGACCGATGGCGGCATCGGCGGCGACATCAAAGGCATGTATAACACACCTTTTATCAATGATGATGCTGCCCTTCGCGTGGTTTTGTATAACAAGGAATACGCAGGCTTTATTGATGCGGTTCAACCCGGCGGCTTCGTTAAAGAGGACGTCAACGACGGTTATCGCCGCGGCGGTCGCATCGCCTTAAAATGGCAACCCAACGAAGTGTTTTCTATTGTGCCGCGCTACGTGTTTCAGAACGTGAACGTCAACGGCTTCAACCGCGTGGACATCTACAACATTCTGGCCAACCCGTACACCACCACCCGCCCGACCATCCAGCTGGGTTCGCGCCAGCAGTTTACCCAGCTGAAGGAAAAATTCGAGGACGACTTCAAGCTGTTTGATGTCACCCTCAACTACGACATGGACAACGTCACCATGACCTCGGTCAGCTCCTACACCAGGCGCGAAATTCTGGTGTTGCGTGATGCCACTCAGCTGACTGCTTCCATCACCGGCGGCAACATCGGCCTGCCTCCGGAGATTTACACCCTGGACGCACCGCTGTATGACCGCACCAAAGCGCGCGTTTTCACCCAGGAGCTGCGCTTTGCCTCCAACAACGACGGCCCCTTGAACTGGGTGGCAGGCGGTTTCTATTCCGATGCCCATCGCCGTTACGGGCAGGAATTGCTGGTGCGCGGCTTTGAAGACGCCACCGGCATTCCCACCGCCGGCCCACTGGCGCCACGCGATGTGCTGTTTTATTCCGACATTCCCTACAAGCTGGAGCAGGTGGCCCTGTTTGGTGAAGCCTCTTACCTGCTGACGGATGAGCTCACCATCACCGGCGGCCTGCGTTACTACGACTACACCGAAGACCGCACGCTGTTCTTTGACGGCATCTTTGCTGACCAGTCCATTGACGTGCCGGCCACCACTTCAGCCGACGGGTTCTCACCGCGCATTATGGCCAGTTACGCCAAGGATGAAACCACCACCTTTACCGCGCAGGTTTCCAAGGGCTTCCGCCTCGGCGGCATTAACGATCCACTCAACGAGCCGTTGTGTTCACCCGAAGACCTGGCCACCTTTGGCGGTCGTGACAGCTTTGATGATGAAAGCG
>JALWKC010000153.1 GCA_026996795.1 Lysobacterales bacterium
CTGGGCGTTGAGCTGGACAAGGCCCACAGCCGTTCCGACTGGACACGCCGCCCCTTGTCGCGCGAGCAGATCCAGTACGCCATCGAGGACGTGATTTACCTGCCGGAAATGCGCGAGCGGCTTGAACAGACACTGCGCGAAAAAGAACGCGAAGACTGGTTCTGGGAGCTGATGGAGAACTGGAAAAAACGCGCCGTGACGGATCAGAACGTGGCCAAAACCTTTATCAAAATCAGCCGCAACAAACGCTATGGCCTGCCCCAGCAACAGAAACTGTTTGCCTTGCTCAACTGGCGCGATGAGCAGGCCAAACGCCGTAACAAACCGCGCCAGTGGATTTTGAAGAACCACGAACTGGAAGCCCTGGTGGAACGACAGCCTGGCAGCACAGCGGATTTGCTGGACAAGTGCGGCCTCAATCTGGGGCTGGTCAAGCACCACGGCAGCAGCCTGCTGCAGCTGTTGGAAAACGCCTCAGCAATCGATCCGGCGCTATTGCCGCAACTGGCCCGGCTGGATGAAGCCGGCAACCGACAGTTTGGCGCATTCCGGAAAACCCTGCAGGAAACCGCCGAACGGCTGGACGTGCCCGCTTCGCTGTTTGCCAGCACGCAGGAACTCAAACAGCTGGTGGCTGCAGGTGGCTCGCTGGAAGACCTGCCGGGCTGGCAATACACCCGCCAATAATCCCCGCGTCTGGAGCCTGTGTGAACGATTCTCATTTTGCCAGCGATCAGCAACACATGGCCGAAGCGCTGGCCTTGGCGCGGCTGGGGCTGGCCAGCACCGACCCCAACCCGCGCGTGGGCTGCGTGATTGTGCGTGACGGCCGCGTGGTGGGCACGGGTTATCACCGGCGCGCCGGTGAAGCGCACGCGGAAGTGCATGCCTTGCGTGAGGCCGGCGAACTGTCGCGCGGGGCCACGGCTTACGTGACCCTGGAACCCTGCAGCCACCACGGGCGCACACCGCCGTGTGCCGATGCCTTGATTGCCGCGGGCATTGCACGGGTGGTGGTGGCCATGGCCGATCCCTGCGACCAGGTGGCCGGCGCCGGTTTGCAACGGTTGCGGGAACACGGCATCGCCGTGACTGAGGGGGTGCTGCAGGAACAGGCCGAAGCGCTCAGCCAGGGTTTTTTCCACCGCATGCGCACCGGCAAACCGTGGCTGCGGCTGAAACTGGCTCAGTCCCTCGATGGGCGCAGTGCCATGGCCAATGGTGAAAGCCGGTGGATTACCGGCCCGGAGGCTCGCGCCAATGCGCAGTTGTGGCGGGCCAGAAGCACCGCCATCCTCACGGGCATCGGCACCGTGTTGGCGGATAACTGCCGCTTGACTGTACGCCCGGAGCAGTTGCCCGAGCCGCTGCCTTTTGACCCCCAGCGCGACCAACCGTTGCGCGTGGTGCTGGATTCGCGCCTGCGTCTGCCACAGGATGCGGCCCTGTTGCAGCAGCCCGGCCACACGGTTGTTTTGACAGGAGTGAATAAAACCGCTCGCCAACAGTGGCTGGAAACGTTGTTGCGCCAACACCCGGAACTGGCCGAAAAGGTTCGCGTGCTGGGAATGCCCACCGCCCCGGATGGCCGCCTGGATCTGGTCGCCGTGCGTGACTGGCTGGCTGATGAAGCCATCAACGAAGTATTGATTGAGGCCGGTGCCACCCTGGCCGGTGCCTGGCTGGCCGGGGAACTGGTGGATGAATTGCTGGTCTATACCGCACCGGTGCTGTTGGGCAGTCAGGCACGCCCCAGCGTGATGTTGCCGTTGCAACACATGGCCGAAAAACTGACGCTGGACGTGCATCAGCGCAGCCTGTTGGGTCAGGATGAGCTTTTACAGGCACGGGTACGGAAAAAAAAGGGCGGACCGGGAGCGGCGCCCGGCATGGCCCCGGAAGGGGTGGCTGAAAGCGGAGACATAACGGCCCATAAGGAGACATACTGACCGTGTTTACCGGAATTATTCAGGCCACCGGCCACGTGGTGCAAGTGCAGCCCGTGGCAGGCGACCTGCGGTTGTCCATTGACGTTTCGGCCCTGGTGCCTGAGGCGGAAATCCGCATTGGAGACAGCGTGGCCATCAATGGCGTTTGCCTGACGGCCAAAAACACCCCTGGCAATCAGCCGCCCGGCCAAGCGCCTGTGATGCTGGCCGACGTGTCGCGCGAGACCTTGGCCAAAACCACGCTGGGCCATTGGCAAGCCGGTCAAAGGGTGAACCTGGAGCCGGCGTTGAGGCTGGGCGACCGGCTGGGCGGCCACCTGGTGACCGGTCACGTGGACGGTGTGGCTCAGGTGGTGCGGCGCGAAACCGATGCCCGTTCGGTGCGCCTGCGTCTGCAGGCACCAGCGGATTTGGCCTGCTTTATTGCTGCCAAAGGTTCGGTGTGTCTGGATGGCGTCAGCCTGACGGTCAATGCCGTCAACGGTTCGGCATTCGAGGTCAATCTGGTGCCACACACGGCTGAAGTGACCACCCTGGGAGCGGTGCAGGAAGGCGATGCCCTGAATCTGGAAATTGATACGCTGGCGCGCTACGTGGCACGCCTGCAGGAATGTCAGAATTAACGTTAAATTTAACAGGTAAGTGCTTGAAACAAAACAAAAAAAATACGGATTCAAACGGAGAATCACTGCACGGCACCACCGAGCTGATCGATGAGCTGCGCGCTGGTCGCATGGTCATTCTGATGGACGATGAAGACCGCGAGAATGAAGGCGATCTGGTGATTGCGGCGGAAAAGGTGACGCCGGAAGTTATCAATTTCATGGCCCGTAAGGCCCGCGGCCTGATCTGCCTGACCTTGACCCCCGAGCATTGCCAGAAGCTGGGCCTGCCCATGATGGTGCAGGACAATGGCCTGGGGCTGGGCACCAACTTCACGGTTTCCATCGAAGCGGCCAGCGGCGTCACCACCGGCATTTCAGCCGCCGACCGCGCGCGTACCATCCAGGTGGCTGTCAATCCCTCGGTCACGCCGGAAGACATTGTGACGCCTGGCCATGTTTTTCCACTGCGCGCCCGGCCCGGAGGCGTGTTGCAGCGAGCCGGCCACACCGAGGCCGGCTGTGATCTGGCGCGTCTGGCCGGTTTTCAGCCAGCGGCAGTGATTGTGGAAATCATGAACGACGACGGCAGCATGGCGAGAAAGCCCGACCTGCTGAAATTTGCCGCCCAGCACGGCCTGAAAATTGGCACCATCGCCGACCTGATTCAGCACCGCATGTTGCATGAACAAACGGTGCGTGAAGTGGAGCGTTTCCCCTTGAACACCGAGTTTGGCGAGTTTGAGGCGGTGCGTTTTGCCGATGAAGTCACGGGCCGTCAGCACCTGGCTTTGGTCAAGGGTGCGATTCAGGCAGAGGAGCCGACACTGGTGCGGGTGCATGCTGGCCACTGGTTGCGTGACCTGACCGGTGCCGAGGATGCGGTGCCTCATTGGACGTTCCGGCGCGCCTTGCGGCAGATCCAGCAGGACGGGCAAGGCGTGGCGGTTTTGCTGGATGATGGCAAACCGGATTTTTCCCGGGAGCTGGATCAGCTAAAGCCGGTCAGACCAGCCACTCAGGACGGCGGCAAGCCTGCCTCCCAGGCCTATCAGGATATTGGCACCGGTTCCCAGATATTGCGCGCTCTGGGCGTGGGTAAAATGCGCCTGATGAGCCCGCCATTACGCTTTCCGGCCCTTTCGGGATTCGGCCTTGAAATCACCCAATACGTGGAGTTATGACATGAGTATCACCAAAATCAGTGGCCAGTTTGGCGATTTTTCCACCACCCGCGTGGTGCTGGTTTCTTCCCGTTTCAATGAGCTGGTGGTTAAGGGGCTGGTCGACGGTGCCATTGAAACCCTGCGCCGATTCGGTGTGGAA
>JALWKC010000154.1 GCA_026996795.1 Lysobacterales bacterium
ATCAACCACTCGCAATCACGCCCCTGGCAAATAGCGCCATTCAAACCGTATGTTCACCCGCAAAGGAAAAACATGAAAATGAACCCGACGCAGGCATTCGACTACACCTTCCAGGCACCGGGCGATTCGGTGATTGAAATCACCAACATATTGCCTTTCAAGGCGTCCATGGAAATCAGGGAAATGGCAGTCAACGGCGACAAGCAACGCGCCTTACTGCTCTATAAAAACTGGGGCAACTGGCTTTATCAATGCGCAGACTGCGCTCCCTCCGACACCGTAACCTGGTCAATCACAATCACCACCAACCAACAGGACGCCATTGACATCAATGAAATACCATCGCAGTCAACGGAACCTAAGCAGGCGGACAAACTGCCTTTGGAAAAATAAAGCCTTGTCACTCCGTGCGGGGGGAGTGAATAAAATCCGCAAACCACGGTGGGGACCTTTTCTCAATGGGCCAGCGGAAATTGTGTTCGCTAAAGAGTTTTTCGCAAAAGGCCAGGATGCGGTCTGACTGTATTTTGTCCCCCACGCGGTCATCTGCCACGGCCTGAAAATAGTATTTTCTGATCAGGCTGGCCTGGCCGGATTTTGGCAATCATACCTTCCCATTGATTCATGCTTTTTTCAACTGCTTGCGCAGTTTTTTCAGGTCTCTTTGCGGGTCAGCAACCACTTCTGGCCCATAGCGCAAATTAGTGCGAAAAGGCTCCTCAACACACCCAATAAGTGAATAAGCCACGCAGTGCCCGAACAAGCTGGCATAGGTCTCTTCGCGCAGTTAATTCATGCGGGGGAATTGTTCTGCCTGCTCTTCGGCCAAGCTGTCGTCAAATCGCAAATAAATCGGCGGCACCGCTTCCCGCCAGAGGATCCGGGGAAACTAGACCACTTCACACATTGAGGCAGTCTGGTTCCACAGCAAAAAACCGGAGACATTTAATTCAACGTAACTTAAAATAGAGGGAGATTACAAAATCCACCGTGCATTCAGGAGCGATTCAGGCTGGGTCAGGGATAATTGAGCCTGAATTAATCCCTCTGACAAAAAGAGAGTTGGCTATGAAAAAAGTCCTGTTTTGCCTGCTGACCCTGTCATTGACTGCCTGCGTCAACGCTCCCAAGCAACTGCGCGGCGAGTTTAGCGACATCGATCCCGAAACCTATCGCGAAAATCCCACTCCCAACACGCCGGTGCGCTGGGGCGGGCTGATTATCAAGACCACACCCGAAAAAGATCAAACCTGCATTGAAGTTCTGGCCAGGCAGACCGACAAATCCGGTCGCCCACGCCTCAAGGACAAATACACCACTGGACGATTCATCGCCTGCAAACCTGGCTTCTATGACCCGGCCATCTACAAACCTGACCGCCGCATTACGGTCAAGGGCGTAGCCAATGGCCTGGTTGACGGCACTATCGGGGAATACCCATACAAATACCCCAAGGTGGATGCTGACACCTTTTACCTGTGGTATGACTTTGACTACACCGACCGTTATTACCGTCCGGCCGTCTATGGCGGTGGCTGGTTCTGGTACTACCCCTATTCAGCGTGGTACTACTCTGGTCCCGGGATCTGGTGGGGCTGGTATGAGCCGTTTCCCTACCGCCATTATCACCCACGTTACCGCCATGACCGGCCCCGCCACAGTCCACGGCTGGATCATTCAGACCGGCGACCAACAATGCGGCCACGACTGCACCGAAGTGCTCCGCGAAGCCGCTCTGATGGCAGTGCCCCACGCCGGCAACGCGAAAAATAATTCTGCCTGAACCCGGATCAGAAAAGCCCGCATTGTGCGGGCTTGTTTCACAGTGCTTATTCAGGCTTGATGGTAGTCAGGCCCAGCACGTTCCATATTTGCATGCCGCCACGATAATACAGCATTTTTTCAGGTGGATAGCCTATCTTCAACAGGCCGCGGATTTCGCGTGGGGACTGCCCACACCACGGACCGTTGCAGAACAGGGCCAGCGTCTTGGCCTGGGAAAAATCCAGGTTATCGTAGGATTCCGGCTTTGAGGGATCCTTGGGCTTTACCCCGAATCTTGCCAGGGCTTCAAAAATATCCGGGTGCTCGGCTTCCACGTTGTCTTCACTGAAAATGGGGTGTGGTACGTTGATGGACCCGGGAATGGTGCTTTTGGTAAACCAGGACGGCGTGCGCGCATCCACCAACAGGCCGGTGCCTTGGTTATATTCATTTTTCAAAAACTCCACCAGTTCTGCCTCGCCAATGGTCTTGACGCGCGGGTCAACCGTCATGCTGTGAACACAAAACGGCGGGCACGGGCGTGAGGTGCGGGCATAGTCCCCGGTGATTTCATGGCTGGTGTCCTGAATCCGCATGATGCGGTATTTCTTACCGGCTGGGGTGGTAATGTCAACAAAGGGTATGTCACGGGTGATCCACACCTTCATTTCTTCAGGTTTCCAGTCAAACGGGCTTTTTTTGTTTGCGTTTTGGTCAGTGGCCTGATGCGTCGTGGTTGTACTTGCCTGTGTTGAGGCCGCTTTGGGTTGATTCGTGCTGGCACAGCCTGCCAGCGCGAACAGCAGCAAGAAAGTTATTGTTTGAATCGGCTTTTTCATGGCTTGTCCCCTTCTGAATGAATAGGGATTAAGTCTACCACCAACCAGCGGGTGGCTCAAAAAACCGGTTTACTCGGGCGTTTCCGGCTCATCGTCATCAAACTGACGAAAGGTGTCCAGGTTTTTACGGGCAAACCGTGATAGCTGATGAATGCCCCGAAGGCCCAGTTTCTGGGCAATGTGCGCGCGGTGGTTTTGCACCGTGCGGTAGGAAATGTTGAGTTTGCGCGCGATTTCCTTGCTGGTCATGAAACGCGCCACCAGTGCCAGTACCTGCAGTTCCTTTTCTGTCAACAGCTCGTCCAGTTGCTCGAAACCGGACAGGTCACGGGGGATGCACAGGTTGCCCTGTGAAAAAGACGGACTAATGTAGGTGCCGCCCTGCAAAACCTGCTCCAGGCACTGACTGATTTCATCGCGCGAGTCGTCCTTGAGCAGGTAACCGCTGACATCCAGATCCATGGCCCGGTTCAGGTAAGCCTGTTCGTGGTAAGAAGTCATCATGATAACCCGGATCGGGTTGTTTTCGGCCCGCAACAGTTCCAGCACCGAGAGGCCGTCCTGACCCGGCATGGCGATATCCAGAAAAACCAGGTCCGGCTTCAGGTAGCGGACTTGCACCAATGCCGATTCGCCATTATCGGCTTCCGCCACCACTTCAACAGCCGGGTTTTTTTCTATTACCAGTCGCAGCCCCTGCCGAAAAATGGGGTGGTCATCCGCAATCAACACGCGGGCTGGGTTTGATTCATTAAAAGTATCCATCATTCACACCTGTGGGTTAAACAGCCAGGCCAACAACCTGGGGAAGTTATGATTCTTTCCTGGGTGGTCAGCCATAAGGCAGGCCAAATCGAACTTCAGTGCCCTGACCAGGCTTGTGGATCAACCGAAACCAGCCAGAAAGCAGCTCAATGCGTCCTTGCATATTATCGATCCCCAAGCCTTTGTCACCGAATGTCGGCGTCGCCTGCCGGGTGGGAATTTCACCCGTGCCATCGTCCTTGATACTGACCAGCACCTGGGGGCCGCGATCATGCATACTAACCAGTACCTCTCTGGCCCGGGAATGCTTCAGAATGTTATTCAGGGCTTCCTGAATCACACGGTAGATGGTGCTGGCCTGCTCGGTATTCAGTTTGTTATCCACTTCATCCAGGTCAACCGCCCAGTCAAGCCCGGCCGCATTGGCGACATTTTCCAGCATGGTTTCAATGGCAGCCGTCAGGCCCAGGCGTTTCAGCACATGGGGGTGCATTTGATGCGATAAC
>JALWKC010000155.1 GCA_026996795.1 Lysobacterales bacterium
GACATTGCCTGGCCGTTGGGAAACAGCCCGGGCCGTGGGTCGTGACATTGCCAAGCTGGTTAAAAATAAGCTGCCGGACGACTACTGGAACAAGTATCCGCAGGAAGTCCGTGCCGTCAAGCTGAGTGAGGTCAATGCCGCCGCCAAGAACCACATCAAGCCCGGTCAACTGACCTGGGTCGTGGTGGGTGACATGGGCAAAGTGGAAGACAAGATCAGAAAACTTGGCTACGGTAAAGTCATCAAGCTGGACAAGGACGGCAATCCCGTTAAACCCTGACAGCTCAATTTGTCAAACAATCCACTAACCCGGCAACCTGGTTGCCGGGTTAGTACCTGACAAATAACAAAAAAGGCGTCTGATTGGCGCCTTTTTTATGGTTTGTATTGTGATATGCACAGAGATTAACTACTCAGATCCAGCCAGAACGGACGATTTGATCAGGTGTGGGTTTTAAGCCACCAGGTAAGGGCCATCAGGGCAAACAGCCCGCCGCCAAGCACCCACAGCCACCGGCTTGTGTCCGCAGCAGGGGCAGGCGGTGACACGGCATCGCCCCGGTATTCTTCAGTAAGTTGAATGTTGTGCGGGTGCGATGGGCTGAAACTGGACATCCCGGCGGCGCCGGGGACTTCTGCCCGAAAGCGGCAATCGCCCACCTGCACCACGTCGCCATGACGAAGAAGCACCGGGGAGTCATTGGCCTTGAAAACCGCGTAACCATTAACCAGGGCTAATGGCTGTTTTGTAGCTGTGTTCACAGGTCGTGGCATCAAAACCAGACTTCCTGCATAAGGATGAAGGCGAATGGCGTCACAGGGAAGGGTTCCCCGCCCTATGGGTTGAAAATGCCCGCTATCAGGGCCACTTAGCCAACGAATGCCGGTGGTTTTATTGGTCAGCGCATCTTCCCCAGAGGAATCGGATGGGTCAGTGGATGCCTGATGGCTGTTGGATAAATCAACGAGGCGATGGGCATCGTGACATTGCGGCGGCAGGTTCTCATCGCTAATGAACACAAGCCGGGTTTCTCCCACCACCAGTTCATCGCCCGGGTAGAGCAGGGCAGACTCACAGATGGGATGGCCATTAACGCTGACGTTGCCTGAGAGAACCTGCAGCACGTGGCCAAATGATCGGCGTTGCAAACTGATGCGCGCCGGTTCAGCGCCTGACTGGCCCGAATAATCGAACAGACCCTGAGCGGGCAGCGGCGTGATTTCTCCGCTGATGGGATTGTGCAACATCATGCCAGCATTGTATCGGAGATAACAGGCTTTGTGCACACCTTGTGTAAAGGCTGTCGAAACTTGATTCTGGTCATGAAACACCTGCGAACTGACTGATAAAAGTGACAGGCCTGCGCCACAAAAACGGTCAAAGGCCAGGCTTTGCGATAAAATGAAAACAACAAACAATGACGAGTTGGCTCTGCGCCCGATCAGGTAAAGAGACGGGCAGGGCGGTTTGATTTCCCAATCCCACGTGCGCCGAAGGAGGCCTTATGAATCTCAAGCACATCCATTACCCGGAAGCGGGTGAAAAAATTCGCATCGAAAACAATCAGCTGGTGGTTCCTGATAACCCGATCCTGGGCTTTATCGAAGGCGATGGCATTGGCCCGGACATTACCAATGCCAGCTTGCGTGTCTGGGACGCAGCGGTAGAAAAAGCCTATGGTGAGCAACGCAAAATTCACTGGGCGGAGCTGTTTCTGGGGGAAAAGGCCAGCAAAATCTATGATGGCGACTATTTCCCCGCTGAGACGCTGGAAGCCATCAAGGACCTGAAAGTTTCCATCAAGGGCCCATTGACCACACCCGTGGGTGGCGGTTTTCGCTCGCTGAACGTGTCCTTACGGCAGGAGTTGGACCTTTACGCCTGCGTTCGGCCGGTGCGCTATTACGATGGTGTGCCTTCGCCGCTAAAACACCCCGAAGACGTGGATATTGTCATTTTCCGTGAAAATACCGAAGACGTGTACGCCGGGATCGAATACGAAGCCGGCACCCCGGAAAATGAAAAACTGGCCAAATTTCTGCGCGAGGAAATGGGAGCGAAGTTTTTTGAAGGAGCGGGCCTGGGCGTTAAGCCCATCAGTGAATTTGGCACCAAGCGCCTGGTTCGCAAGGCCATTCAATACGCCATCGACAGTAACCGCGACAGCGTGACCCTGGTGCACAAAGGCAATATCATGAAATTCACCGAAGGCGCGTTTCGGAAATGGGGTTATGAGGTGGCGGCCAACGAATTTGCCGATCAAACCATTACCGAACAGGAACTGTGGGACAAATACGATGGCAAGAAACCGGACGGGAAAGTCATCATCAAGGACCGGATTGCCGACATCATGTTTCAGTTGTTGATGCTGCGTCCGGCAGAGTTTGATGTACTGGCTTCCCCCAATTTGAATGGCGATTACCTGTCTGATGCCGCTGCCGCTGAAGTGGGCGGCATGGGTATTGCTCCGGGCGCCAACATGGCCGATTTTATTGCTGTTTTTGAAGCCACGCACGGCACAGCGCCCAAATACACCAACCTTAACAAGGTCAACCCCAGTTCACTGATGTTTTCCGGCGCCATGATGCTGGAATACATCGGCTGGAAAGAAGCCGCAAACAAGATTTATCAGGCATTTCCGAAAGTGATCGCCGACAAGACCGTCACTTACGATTTCGCTCGCTTGATGGATGGCGCCACCCAAGTGGGCACCAGCGAATTTGCCGATGCCATTATTGCCAAGATGGATTAGGCCGCTGGCTAGAATTGCCGTTACCGCCAATCGATGGTGACGACCAGGGAATCAGTGAAACCACAAGAACCCAACATAACTTGAGTTGTGTTGGGTTTTTTGTGGCTCAGGCGTTTATTCGCGTTTGGACGAAAAACGATATTAACCTTATAGAACACGGCAGAACGCGGTTAATCTGCCCCAGCGCAGCAAAACCTTTAACCGCGCATAATATATATTATGTTAAATTAAGAGGATGGGCATGCGGTTATTGAATTGGCTGATTTGGGTAAAAGGCTTAAATCCCAGTCACCTTACCGGGAACAATGTCAAGCAAGGCCCACTAAAATAGCTGTTGTTTTGCCATTTTGGCTTTGACGAATCTCTTTGTTTGAATGGCTCGAAAAGTGAAATCGTTATTGGGCAACTGGTGAGCGTTTTAATTGCGCGATCAACACCCAGAATAAAGCGGTCACATAAAGCGGATAAACATGCAACACCATGCGGTTGGATGAGGTAAAGGTTTGCGCGTACTGGCTAAAGCTGGTCAGGCTGTACAGACAAAGTACAGCTAGAAGATAGGCCAACAGCAACACGACAAACAGCCTGAGGCCCTGCGCGACCGGCTTTTGCCAGAAAACCAGCCACATCACAACCGGTAAAGCGAACCACATTAACAACCAGTTGCGACTGAAAAACAGGCCTTCCAGCCAAGCCCAACCGGCAAAATGAAACCCCAATTTCACGGTTCCGTAACCGGGCAGTTGCAGGTGCTGGCGATCAAACACCATAAAGCCTACTGGTGTCTCGAGTGCAAAAGGCATCAAACCCCAAATAATGAGTGTCACGACGAGGCAAATACCGCCGGCATACAAGAAGCCTCGACGCCAGCGAGCTTGCGTTAATCGGGTCACGAAAAAGAAAATCAGCAGTGTCAACCAGCCATAGAGCTTGATAAACGGCAGTGCCAACAGGAACAAAAGGCTCAGGCGGCGATGACCGCGGTGGCTGCTTTGAAGCCACAACACATAATGAGCGGTCGCCATCCAGAGGTAACATGCAAACAGAATATCCGCATAGCCCGGGAACAGCATGTGCTGCAGCCACAAGGGAGTAATCAGC
>JALWKC010000156.1 GCA_026996795.1 Lysobacterales bacterium
GGCTTGGGGATGGATGACCATGATGTTATGCTTCCTCCAGGTTGTGCATCAACCAGCCATTTAACAGATGGCGACTACGGAACAAAGGATAACTCCTTTTTGGAACAGAATCTATCGAGACCCGACAAATACCCACCACCTCAGGCAGAGAGGTTTCGGCATAAAGCGGAGTCAAAAAGAGGTTGAGGAGAATCAAAGATCGGTGACAGTCGCATGGGGAGCTCCGGACTCACCGGCAAGCCGGGGTCGAGTCAGTGGTTAGTCAGCGGTTAATTGAACGTGTCGAAATCCAAAAATAGCACACAAGCGGATACGCAACAAGTAAAACTTTTCATAGCGATTGAGTGAAAGGCCTGCAGGAAAGCCTTTGCCACAGGCAGCGGGGCAAGTAAAATAGCGCCATGGAAATTCAACTCAACGGACAGCCCTACCGGCTGGATAAACCCACCACCGCGGCCCAGCTTATCAACGCACTGGGGCTGGGTGAAAAACGCTACGCGGTGGAAATCAATGAAACCATTGTGCCACGCTCGCAACTGGCTGAAAAAAACCTGACCGCCGGTGACAAGGTCGAAATCATCCAGGCCATTGGCGGCGGCTAGTTCATAAAGGAAGTTCTGGTTGAATCTGGACGAAGCAGCTTATGCATGAAATGTTCGAGAACAAGGCGAAGTTCGCAGCCAATAGAGGGCTATTGGAAAGGAATTCAACGCAGTTATCGGGCATTTCAGGTATGAGAAGCGACTTCACGATTCGATCAGAGCTTCCTAAACCAGCTTGCCCAGTTAACCGGCCACACCGGCCCTAACCACCTCTTTTTTCAGAGAACAGACCATGAACAATGACCCGCTGATTATCGCCGGCAAACCCTACCGGTCACGCCTGTTGACCGGCACTGGCAAATACACGGATTTTGAACAAACCCGAGCCGCCACCCAGGCCGCCGGCGCCGAGATTGTGACGGTGGCCCTGCGGCGCAGCAACCTGGGACAAAACCCGGATGAGCCCAATCTGCTGGATGTCCTGCCACCGGAAGAATTCACCATCCTGCCCAATACGGCCGGCTGCTACACTGCCAAAGATGCCATCAGAACCTGTCAATTGGCGCGGGAACTGCTGGATGGCCATAAACTGGTCAAGCTGGAAGTGTTGGGGGATGAAAAAACTCTGTACCCGGACAGTGTGGCCACGTTGGAAGCGGCCGAATACCTGGTCAAGGACGGGTTCGACGTGATGGTTTACACCTCCGATGACCCGCTGATCGCCAAGCAACTGGAAGACATGGGCTGCGTGGCGGTGATGCCGCTGGCGGCTCCCATTGGCTCTGGCCTGGGCATCCAGAACCGCTATAACATTCTCACTATTGTCGAAAACGCCAACGTACCCATCATAGTGGATGCCGGGGTCGGCACTGCCTCGGATGCGGCCGTAGCCATGGAACTGGGCTGTGACGGCGTGCTCATGAATACCGCCATTGCCGGTGCCCAAGACCCGGTGCTGATGGCTTCAGCCATGAAACATGCCGTCATCGCCGGCCGTGAAGCCTATCGTGCCGGACGCATCCCGCGCAAACGTTACGCTTCGGCCTCGTCGCCCATTGACGGCACGTTTTTCTGACGATGAATACAACCTCATGAGTGAACACGACAGCACGCCTGGCACGCAGCGGCCCTATACCCACCGCATCCGCAGTTTTGTGGTGCGCGGAGGGAAAATCACCCCTTCCCAGCAGCGTGCGCTTAACGAGTTGCTGCCCAAATACCAGCTCACCAGCGATGTGCCGTTTGACGCCAAGCGCGTCTTCGGCAACCACAACCCCGTGTGGCTGGACATTGGCTTTGGCAATGGCGAATCGCTGGTGCATGCTGCGCTGAATGACCCGGACGTTAACCTGGTGGGCATTGAAGTGCATCCGCCGGGCGTGGGCCACCTGTTGCTGGAAATGGAAAAGCACGGCCTGGAAAACATCCGCCTGTACCAGGAGGACGCCGTGGATGTGCTGGAAAACGCCTTCGCGGACGACTCGCTGGATGCGGTCCACATTTACTTTCCCGATCCCTGGCACAAAAAACGCCACCACAAGCGGCGGCTGATTCGACCGGATTTCGTTGCCTTGGTGGAAAAGAAGATACGTCACGGCGGGCGTTTGCACCTGGCCACCGACTGGTTGCCCTATGCCGAAGCCATGCACGAAGTGATGCAACAGTTTCCGGCATTCAGAAATCAGGCCGTGGCCGCCGGAGAGCCCCCACTCTCTTCTGCCCGCCCCCCATGGCGTCCAGTCACAAAGTTCGAACGCCGCGGACAAAAACTTGGCCATAAAAGCCACGACCTGATTTATACCCTAAGGAAGCTCTGATTGAATCTGGCGCGAGCAGATTGTCGTGAAAAATTGTTCAGTTCAAGGCGCAAATCGCACGCAATAGCAAGGCTATTGTGAAGGTTTGCAACGTAGAAATGGGCGATTTTACGCCACAAGATGCCGTGTCACGATTCGATCAGAGCTTCCCTAATTTAGCCGGTTTTCCTGATGGCGTTCTCCTGCGCCACGTTGACCCGGCGGTTGTTTTCGTGCAGTGCACTGGCCAGTTGCATTTTCAACTCAAACAAGCGATGCAAACGGCGGCGTCCTTCCATCGTCAGCTGGCCGTTGCCTTCGTCATAAGAACCGATCAGCGCAATAATGGCACTGATTTCCTGCAACAGGCGATCAATCTCCGAGTTTCTCATGCCACTGCCCTCTCGCTGCACGGCTCGCTGCGCTGTACCCGGCGCAGTTCCTGACGTGCCTGGTGCAGACTGGCATACAGATTTTTCACCAGTCGCTGGCGCTGCACCTGTGGCTGGCTGAGCAGTTGCACCAGACTGCGTTGCAGAAAACGAATGCGGCGCCGGATATCACTGGCGCTGGGCTGGCCGGTTTGGTGTCTTGAATGTTTCATCGTGCGTCCCCTCACTGATTTGTGAACCAGTGTAAACACCGTCAACGATTGTCAAAAGCCGCAAACGCCCTGAGGTGTTGTAAGAAAAGGCTGACATGGGTTGTAATACGCCGCCCAGCGGTGCGCTTCTGCTATAATTTGCTCTTATTAACCTGGCATCAATATAGGTGATGCTCAGGGCTTCAAGCCTGTCTCGGAACAAGGCATCGCTTGCAGCCAATGGTTGTTCCATTGGCAAAAGCGATAACGCCGGGCCGGGGCAGGCTTGAAGCCCCAACTCATTGATATAAAAAAGGTAGGCCGCGATGCGCTGTCCGCCAGACTGTGTTATCAACTCTTGCTGTAGAATGACTACAGCGGCGAGTTGATGCCTTGCTGGCAAACAGCGCATCACGACTGAGCATCGCCTATATTGATGCCAGGTTAATATCACACCCCGAAACTGGCGCAAAAATCATGATCAAACTGGTGCTGTTGCGACACGGCGAAAGCGAATGGAACCTGGCCAACAAATTCACTGGCTGGACAGACGTGGACCTGACCCTGAAAGGCATACGCCAGGCGCGCAAGGCCGGCGAACTGCTGACTGAGGAAGGCTTCGAATTTGACAAGGCCTATACCTCGGTGCTCAAGCGGGCCATCCGCACCTTGTGGATTGCCCTGGATGAAATGGATCAGATGTGGGTTCCGGTGGAACGCTCCTGGAAACTCAACGAACGCCACTACGGCGCCTTGCAAGGCCTCAACAAGGCCGAAACCGCAGCCAAATATGGCGACGAACAAGTGCTCATCTGGCGTCGCAGCTACGCCACCCGCCCGCCCTTGCTGGACCCCAACGACCCCCGCAATGCCAAATTCGAACGCAAATACAAGCATCTGCCGGAAGACCAGATTCCACTGGGCGAATGCCTGGCCGATACCGTGGCGCGTGTTATCCCTTACTGGAACGAGCACATTGTGCCTGACCTGAAAGCCGGCAAACAGCTGATTATCGCCGCGCATGGCAACTCCTTGCGAGCGCTGGTCAAGCACCTGGATAACATTTCCGACGAAGACATCCTGCAACTGAACATCCCCACCGGCGTGCCGCTGGTGTATGAACTGGATGACGCGCTGAAACCCATTCGGCATTACTACCTGGGCGACCAGGACGCCATCGCCAAGGCCATCCACTCCGTGGCCAATCAGGGCAAGGCCTCCGCCTGATTTGCGCTTGAATCATGCTGCAATTTAACCGGCTGTCGCTCAGGCGCGGCACGCGCCTGCTGCTGGAAGACGTCACCGGCATCATCCATGCCGGTCAACGGGTGGGTGTCACCGGCGCCAATGGCAGCGGCAAATCCAGCCTGTTTGCCCTCTTGCGGGGCCAACTGGAGGCAGACAGTGGAGATTTCAGCCTGCCACCTGATACCGTTATTGCCCACGTGGCTCAGGAAACACCTGCCATCGGGCGCAACCAGCACTTACTCAGCACGGTAACCGATGAATTCAAACTAGTGGCCAATGGCCAGGTGCAGGATTTTGAAGGGGATTTACGTGATGACCACCGCTGGGTGCAGGAGCAACGCCTTGGCAGTGCACCGGTCACCTGTGAAGAAGGCTGGCTGGAGGCCAGTGAAAAACTCGGCTAAAGCCCTTCTGAACAGGTCATTTTATGGTGTCAGGTTAATCACCCGGCTGCTGCCACAACACTTCCGGCGACTCATCCAGCACCCGTGCCAGCACAAACAGCCAATCACTAAGCCGGTTTAAATAGACCAGCACCTGCGGATTGATGGCCTGAGAATCTGCTTTGGGTGGTTTGTCACCTGGCAACAAATCCGTCAATTTCACCACATCCCGTTCGGCCCGCCGCGCCACCGCACGCGCCAGGTGCGCCTGGGCATTGGTGCGGGAACCGCCGGGCAGCACAAAGTTTTCCAGCGGCGGCAACTGCTGGTTCCAGCGGTCAATCTGCGCCTCCAGGGATTTCACCGCTTCGCTTGATAACAGGCAACCACCGGGCAAGGCCAGATCACCGCCGGCATTAAACAGTTGCTGCTGGATGGCCGCCAGCAACTCACGCATTTCAGCAGCATTGGCATCACCCAGTTCGGCCTTCAAGACACCCAGATGGGCGTTGAGCTCATCCACCGTGCCCATGGCCTGAATCAGTGGGTGGTTTTTTCCCACCCGCTGGCCTGTGGCCAGCCCGGTGGTGCCGGAATCGCCGCGGCGAGTGTAAACTTTGCTGATGCGAAAACCCATGTGTTCTGCCTGTGTTAAACCGCCTAAGGAAGCTCTTATTGAATTTGGACGAAGCAGATTATGCCGGAAATGTTCGAGAACAAGGCGAAGTTCGCAGCAAATAGCAGGCTATTGGCAAGAACTTAAACGCAGTTATCGGATATTTCAGGCGTGAAAAGCGAGTTCATGATTCGATCAGAGCTTCCTTAAAGTGTACCCAATTCCAACCCAAAATGGTGGAAATCACGCACACTTGGCGGTATAGTGCGCGCAACGTTCAACACGCTGGCAACAGCCCCGCCAAACGGGGTCTGGTCTGCCGCTGGAATCGGAAATTCACATGAAAAAAACCGCGCTTAATCACGCCCACCGCCAGGCGGGCGCCAAAATGGTGGATTTTGGTGGCTGGGAAATGCCCATCCACTACGGCTCTCAAATGGATGAACACCACGCGGTGCGCCGCGATGCCGGTGTGTTCGATGTATCGCACATGACGGTGGTGGACCTGATGGGCCCCGACAGCGAAGCCTACCTGCTCAAGCTGCTGCCCAACGACGTGCGCAAACTGGCCGATGGGCAGGCGCTTTACAGCACCATGCTGAATGAAAACGGCGGCATCGTTGACGACCTGATTGTGTACCGGGTTGGCCCGGAACAGTTTCGCCTTGTGGTCAATGCGGCCACCCGTGACAAGGATTTGGCCTGGATGCAGGAGCAATCGCGCGGTTTTGACCTGGAACTGATGGAATGCCCGCAACTGGCCATGCTGGCCGTGCAGGGGCCCAATGCCCTGGAAAAAGTCAAAACCGCCTTGCCTGCCGCCCTGGCCGCGCAACTGGATGACACCAAACCGTTTCACGCGGTGTGGGAAGGCGAGTGGTTTGTGGGCCGCACCGGCTACACCGGAGAAGACGGTGTGGAAGTCATGCTGCCAGAAGATCAGGCCGAAGCATGCTGGAACACCCTGCTGGCAGCAGACATTACCCCTTGCGGCCTGGGCGCGCGCGACACCCTGCGTCTGGAAGCCGGCATGCACCTGTACGGTCAGGACATGGACGAAAACGTCACGCCACTGGAATGCGGTCTGGGCTGGACGGTGCGCAAAACCGACAACGACTACACCGGCGGCGAAGCCTTGCAGGCCCAACGCGACGCCGGTATTCCTCATAAACTCATTGGCGTGGTGCTGGAAGGCCGTGGCGTGCTGCGCCCCGGCCAGACACTCATTGACAGCGAAGGCCGCGAAGGGCTCATCACCAGCGGCACTTTTTCACCCACCCTGCAGAAAGCCATCGGCATGGCCCGTGTTCCGCGTGATTTCACTGAACCGGTCCGTGTTAAAATCCGCAACCGTGAACTGCCCGTGAAAGTGGTCAAACCGCCCTTTGTCCGTCACGGCAAAATTCGTATCGAAACCTGACCTCCGCCTGCCGGCGGCCACACCACAGGAGCACATCATGAGCTACGTCCCGGATGAACTGAAATACACCAGCAGCCACGAATGGGTGCAAAAAACCGATCAAGGCACCTTTCGCGTGGGCATCACCGAACACGCGCAGGAACAATTGGGCGATATTGTGTTTGTCGAACTGCCTGAAGTGGAAACCAGCTACGCCGAAGGCGATGAAGCCGGCGTGGTTGAATCGGTCAAAACCGCCTCGGACATCTACGCGCCCATGGCCGGCACCGTGGTGGCCGTCAATGAAGCACTGGAAGACAAACCCGAGCTGATCAACGAGTCCCCTTATGACGACGGCTGGATTTTTGAACTGCAAGCCGAAGATGAGGCCGAATTCGATGGCCTGCTGAGCGCCGATGAATACCGCGCACTGATCACCGAAGAATAAGCTAGGGAAGCGCTGATCGAATCGTGAACTCGCTTCTCACACCTGAAATATCCGATAACTGCGTTGAAGTCCTTGCCAATAGCTCGCTATTGGCTGCGGACTTCGCCTTGTTCTCGAACATTTCCGGCATAATCTGCTTCGTCCAGATTCAATCAGAACTTCCCTAAACTGACTGCCACCGCCTGCCAGAGACAACACCATGCCGTTTATCCCGCACACCGAAGCCGACATCCAGGCCATGCTCGATGCCATCGGCGTCGACACCATTGAAGACCTGTTCGACGAAATTCCCGCCGAACTGCGCACCGGCAAACTGACGGTGGTGCCTTCCCAGCGCAATGAAATGGCCGTCAGCCGCTTTATCAAGCAAAAGGCCGCCCAGGACGGCACGCCCCTGTGTTTTGCCGGGGCTGGCGCTTACGAGCATCACATCCCCGCGGCCATCTGGCAAATTGTCACCCGCGGCGAGTATTACACTGCCTACACGCCCTATCAGGCGGAAGTCTCGCAAGGCACCTTGCAGATGATTTACGAGTTTCAGACCATGATGGCGAAACTCACCGGCATGGAAGTGAGCAATGCCTCGTTGTACGACGGCGCCAGTGCGCTGGCAGAAGCCGCGCTGATGGCCGTGCGATCCAACCGCAAAAGCAAGTCCCGCGTTATCCTGACTCCGCGCAGCCTGAACCCGGCCTACCGGGAGGTGCTGCATAACATCGTCCACAATCAGGACATTCACGTGGTGGACGTGGGTTACGACCCGCACACCGGCACCGTCACGCCCGAGCAGCTGAAGGCTTATGAAAACCAGGACATCACCGCCGTGGTCATCCCTCAGCCAAACTACTTTGGTCAGTTTGAAGACGTGCACGCACTCACCGACTGGGCGCACTCCCAGGATGCGCTGGCCATCGCCGTGGTCAACCCCACCGCGCTGGCAGTACTGGAAGCCCCCGGTCAATGGGGCCAAAATGGGGCCGACATCTGCGTGGGCGAAGGCCAACCGCTGGGCATACCGCTGTCATCCGGCGGCCCTTACTTCGGCTTTATGACCACGCGCCAGAAATTTATCCGGCAGATGCCAGGGCGCATTGTCGGCCAAACCACCGATGTTGATGGCAATATTGGCTACACCCTGACTTTTCAGGCCCGCGAGCAGCACATCCGGCGGGCCAAGGCCACGTCCAATATTTGCACCAATCAGGGGTTGATGGTCTCGGCAGCCACCGTTTACATGGCCCTGCTCGGCCCGCAAGGGCTGAAAAACGTGGCCCTGGCGAGCATGGAATCTGCCCGGCGGCTGCGGGAAAAATTGCTGGCCATCGAAGGGGTTGAAGGCGTTTTCTCCGGCCCGGGTTTTCACGAGTTTGTGCTGCGCCTGAACCAGCCTGTGGCGCCAGTCATCAAGCAACTGGCCAGCGAAGGCATGGTTGGCGGTGTGGATATCAGCCGCACACACCCGGAACTGGGCAACGCCCTGTTGCTGTGCGCCACGGAAACAAAAACCGAAGAAGACCTCGACACCTTTGCCACCGCCTTGCAAAACGCCTTGAAAAGCTAGGTGATTGAACACTGCAAACGGACTGACTCCGGCCAGTATCCCCGTTCAATAATCTATTTGCCAGGCATCAAGCCTGACACCAATTCGCCATTACAGCAACGGCGCCAGAATCCGTGCAAACCCTTCCAACAGGCGCTGCCAGGTTGGTATGTTGCAACGTGTATCGACAGTGATTTCCGTGGCCTGATTGCAACGCGACTGAAAATCGCCTTCCAGCTGACGAGCCACTTGGTCACCGTAAAAAAACACGTTGGACTCAAAGTTAAGGCGGAAACTGCGTTGGTCCATATTGGCCGAACCCACGGTGGAGAACTCGCCATCCATGGTCAGGGCTTTGGCATGCAACATAATGCCATCCAGTTCAAACACCCTGACACCCGCTTCCAGCAGTTCATCCTGAAAGGACCGCCCGGCATACAGCACCAGGGCATGGTCGGAGCGCCCAGGCAGCAACAAGCGCACATCCACGCCTCGTAAAGCCGCTGTGCACAATGCCATCAACACTGGCGGGTCGGGAACAAAATACGGCGTTTCAATCCAGAGTTTCTTTTCAGCCAGGTTAATGGCGCCAAAAAGCAAGGTATGTATGGCTCGCCAGGAACCATCGGCCGGCCCACTGGACAACAGTTGCGCCCAGGCTTCCCCAGCCATTCCCAACGGCGGAAAGTATTTGGGGTCGCACAGATCTTCTTCGGTAGTGAAATACCAGTCCAGGCAAAACACTATCTGCATTTCGTGCACCACCGGCCCAAGCACTTTCACCTGCAAGTCCTGCCAGTTTTCGTCCAGTCCCGCGTATTCATCCCCCACGTTCATGCCGCCGGTGTAACCTATCTTGCCATCAATGACCACAATCTTGCGGTGGTTGCGAAAGTTGAGCGGCAAATGACGGGAAAACAGGTTAACCGGCAAGAAGCGCTCCACCTGACCACCAGCGGCCAGCAGAGGCTTGAAAAATCGCCGCCTGGCCCGCCGCGAGCCAATGTCGTCAATCAGCACGCGAACTTCGACACCGCGAGTGGCCGCACGAACCAGGGCATCGCGTATGCGCCTGCCAGTACGATCCGGCTGCCAGATATAAAAAAGCAGGTGAATGTGATTTTTCGCATCATCGATGTGGGCTTCCAGGTCATCAAACCACTGGCTGCCATCATCAAACAGCGCCACGCTGTGACCGGGTAACGGCCCGGTGCCATCCAGTGTTTCCGCCAGGCGCAATAAACCAAGGGGTAATGATAATCGGGGTGGGTCTTCCGGAAGCTCCTGTTTGATGCGAGCAATGGATGCGGCCAGGGCCTTTTCCTTATTCAACCTTCTGCGACGGCGGACCTTGAGTCGGGTTTCGCCCAGCACCCAGTAGGCCAGAAGCCCCAGATAGGGAAAGAGCACAATCACAAGCACCCAGGCCAGGGTGGCGGCCGAATCACGTCGCTGCAAAACAATCCTGGGAACCAGGACTACAATGATCAGCACATCGACAAGCAGCAGCCAGGGAGCCAGTTGACTGATCAGTGTGGCTGTCATGGTTGCACAAGCATCACGCTGAGGCTTCCGTCATCAGGCAGCTAGCCCCCCTTCAGGAGGAAATGACCTTTTCCGGTGGCAGTAGTGGCGGCTTGCCCGCCCATTGCCGGATGCGGTTGATGGTGCGCAGCAGTGAAGGCTTGCTCAGCAACCACACCATGATTTTGTGTTTGCCGGGAAAATCCAGCAGCAATACCGCCACCAGAAACATCAGGGCGCCGGGGCCAGGCAAAACGGTCATGACCACGGCCAGCAGCAAAAACACCAGCCCCAGCAGGTTCTTGAGCACAAAAATTACCCAGTAAAGCAGCGGGTTACGCTGCTTGATGGCCTTGTACCAGCGCGACTCATCCAGCAAATAGTCTTCCGGCAACAGCACCACCACCAGGCAGATCAAGCCCAGACTAATGGCATAGGCGGCCAGCACAAAGCCCCAGATGCCGCCAGGAAAAGCCTGCAGAAAAGCCTGTGCCTTTTGTATCCAGTCAGTCATGTGCATTCATATGCATTTATTCCTTGATGGCGACGCGCGCCTTGGCCCGAGCCAGTTGGCGGTATTTGTCCACCTGTTTCTGCCGCAGACTGCGCTCGATACCGGCCTTGACCTCCTCGAAGGGTGGCGGTTGCAACTGCCGCGTGTCTTCCAGAAACAGGACATGGCCGCCGTACTCACTGGCCACGGCCTTGGGGTAAACCTGACCTGGCTTCATGCCCGGCAAAACCTGACGAAAGCCTTTCGGCAACTGGCTCAGATTGACCCAGCCCAGGTCCCCCACGTTGCGACGCGCGGTATTTTCAGCCAGGTATTTTTTCTCGGCCTCGGCAAAGGTGGTCTTTCCGGCCGCTATGTCTTCGGCCAGTTTTTGCGCCTGCACTTCATCAGCAAACAGCAGGTGATGAACGTGATATTCCTGACCACCGGTGTTTTTGATGATCTTGTTGTATTCGGCCCGCAGGTCCTTGTCTTCGATGGGGTGGTTTTTCAGGTAATCGCTTAGCGCATTGGTGGCCATGGCCCGCAGGTGCAGGTATTGCAGCGTGTTGACCTGATCCGGCGTCAGTGGCAGCTTTTTCTTCTGTGCCTCGCGCGCCATGGCCATCTCGGCTATCAATCCTTCCAGGCCCTTGTTGAGCGTGACCTCATCACTTTTGGCAATGCCATTGGCTTTCAGATAGGCCTTGAGCAGATCGGTGGTGACCGGTTCATCATTGACCACGGCAATGACTTCGCCTGTCTGGGCCGTTGTTTGCTGGTCACCGGGAGAACCCTGGCAGGCAAGCAAAGCCAGGGACAACAAAAAAAGAAGCGGGTATTTCATGGGTAATCCTTGTTTATTACTGTGAAAGGGAATGCATGGCATTATACGGGAATCGGGCGTCTGCTTTTTGGTCGCTGTGTCGAACAAAGGCCGGTACAGGGCATCCATAGCTTCCCCTGACGATAATGCCGGTTAAAATAGCTCATCAATCACTTGTTATGAGGCACACCATGAATACCGTGACCATTTACCACAATCCGCGCTGTTCCAAATCCCGCGCAACCCTGGCTTTGCTGCAGGAACGCGGCATCGAGCCACGGGTTATCAAATACCTGGAAAACCCGCCCACGGCTGACGAAATCAAGGTCATTCTGGAAAAACTGGGCCTGAGTCCGCGCGAACTGATGCGGCGCAAGGAGGCCGAATACACCGCGCTGGGACTAGATAACCCACAGCTGGGAGACGATGAACTGATTGCCGCCATGGTCAAGCACCCGAAGCTGATTGAACGCCCCATTGTGCTGGCAGGCGGCCAGGCGGCCATTGGGCGGCCACCGGAAAACGTGCTGGAGATTTTATAGCCCATGGCCAAAATCCTCATTTTGTATTACAGCAAGCATGGCAACACGGCCAAAATGGCGCGCCTGATCGGGCGTGGCGTGGCCTCGGTGCCTGATTGCGAAGCGGTCATCCGCTGCGTGCCCGAAACACCTGCTGAAAGCGGAAGCAGCCCGGATGACGGCGGCATGGATCTGCCCGTGAATCGCAGTGACCTGAGTGAATGCGACGGCCTGATTATTGGCAGCCCGGCACGTTTTGGCAACATGGCAGCGCCGTTGAAAACCTTTTTTGATGAAACTGGCGCGGAATGGTTTTCCGGTGCCCTCAGCGGCAAACCAGCTGGCGTGTTCACCTCCAGCTCGAGCTTGCATGGCGGCCAGGAAACTACCTTGCTGACCATGATGCTGCCATTGCTGCATCATGGCATGGTGATAGTGGGCTTGCCCTACAGCGAACCGGCACTGCTGGACACCACCAGTGGCGGCACGCCCTATGGCCCCAGCCACTGGTCAGGCAACGATTCCGAACGCGCTATCGATGCCGGCGAAAAATCCCTCTGCCTGGCGCTGGGCAAGCGCATCGCCACCCTGGCCAGGCAACTGAAAAACCACCCCACGGAGTAAAGCTCATGGCCACCTTCCAGCCCATCAACCTGTTTGCCGCAGCCGCCGAAACGCCCCAACCAAGTGCGCCGGTGGAGGCTGAACTGGACTGGATCAGCAACGCCCGTGACTGGCTGCCCGATGACTGGCAACCAGCCTGGGACGCCTTACAGTCCATTCCCGGGCTGGCGCCAGCACTGATTCTGCTCATCGGCTGGGTGCTGGCAAAACTGGCTCAATGGCTGATGGCCCGCTCCATGGGCGCTCTTTCCCGCCGCACGCACACGCAGGTGGACGACAAGATCATCGCCCTGCTAAAACGCCCGTTATTTTTGAGCATCTTTTTGTTTTTCGCCGGCGTGGCCAGCAAAAGTCTGGGGCTGCCTGACGGGGCCGAACGCCTGATGCTGAAGGTGCTGTTAAGTCTGGTTATTCTGATCTGGACCAGCGCCGGCTTTGGCCTGTTGCATATCCTGCTGGAAGCCCTCAGCCGCAACCGGCACAAATACCGCATCATTACGCGCAAGACGCTGCCGCTGTTTGAGCTGGTGGGGAAAATCGTGGTGGTGGCCATCAGTGCCTACGCGCTCATGCTGATTTGGGGCATCAACCCCACCGCTTGGCTGGCCTCGGCCGGCATCATCGGCATGGCCGTTGGCTTTGCCGCCAAGGATTCACTGGCCAACCTGTTCGGCGGCATTTTTGTGATTGCCGATGCACCTTACAAAGTGGGTGATTTTGTGCAGCTGGATTCCGGTGAACGCGGTCGCGTGACCCAGATTGGCCTGCGTTCCACGCGCATTCTGTCACGCGATGACATCGAAATCACAGTGCCCAACGCGGTCATGGCCAATTCCAAAATCATCAACGAAAACGGCGGCCGCTGGGAAAAGGAACGCATCCGCGCCAAGGTGGGCGTGGCCTATGGTTCTGACGTGGATCAAGTCTGCGACATCCTGCTGGACATTGCCAAACACACCGAAGACCTGTGTGACACACCCGAGCCGCGCGTGCGCCTGCGGGGCTTTGGCGCCTCCAGCCTGGATTTTGAACTGCTGGGCTGGATTTCCGAACCGGTCCTGCGCGGTCGCATCCTGCACCAGCTGTACATGAACATTTACAAGCGCTTTGCCGCTGAAGGCATCGAAATCCCTTATTCCAAACACGACATCTACATCAAGGAAATGCCTACCGGGCAGACACTTAGCGTCGATACCATACCAGCACCGGATCAAGCACCTCCGGCTGCTGGCGCTCCTGCTTCCGATTCATGACGCCAGCCTCGCCACACTCAACCCATGACGCCTGAAAAACCCACCCGGCAGCGAGCGCAAAACAATCAAGCCAAGGGCCGCCCAAAAGCCGCGCCTGCCCCTGCGCTGCCGGCCATCCAGGCCGCCAAAAACAGCCTGTTGCGTAAGGATTTCCACGCCCTGATGCGAGAGGCCAAAAGCCGCTGGGGGAAAAAGCCTGACCCGGAAAAACTCACTCAGCGCTTGCAAAAGGCGCAGCAACGCTACCGGCAGCGCTTAGGCCAGCGTCCAGCGGTAAGTTTCCCGCCAGAGCTGCCGGTCAGTCAACACGCCGAACAGATCGCCGAAGCCATACGCCAGCATCAGGTGGTGATTGTGGCCGGAGAAACCGGCTCGGGAAAAACCACTCAGCTACCCAAAATCTGCCTGCAGGCAGGCCTCGGTAACACCGGGCTCATCGCCTGCACGCAACCGCGCCGCCTGGCCGCCATTTCCATGGCCACGCGGGTGGCCGAGGAACTGGGCGAAGCCGTGGGCCAATCGGTGGGCTACGCGGTTCGTTTTGACGACAAAAGCCAGCAACACGGCTGGATCAAGTTCATGACTGACGGCATTCTGCTGCAGGAAACCCGCAGCGACCGCTGGCTGAATGCCTATGATGCCATCATCATCGACGAGGCCCACGAACGCAGCCTCAACATCGATTTCCTGCTCGGCTACCTGAAACAGCTCATCGCCAAGCGGCCGGACCTGAAGGTGATCATCACCTCGGCCACCATCGACACCGAACGGTTTTCGGCCCATTTTGGCAATGCGCCGGTGATTTCGGTGGCCGGTCGCAGTCACCCGGTGACGGTGGAATACCAACCACTGGACGAGGAAACCCCCGACCTGAACCTGGGCATCAACCAGGCGCTGGAATCCATCATGCGCCTGCCTGACCGAAGCGCCGGCAATGACGTGCTGGTTTTCCTGCCGGGTGAACGGGAAATTCACGAGGCGCTGGATTTCCTGCAGAAAAAACGCTGGCCCAACACCGAAATCCTGCCGTTATACGCACGCTTGAGCGGGCCACAACAGCAAAAGATTTTTCACCCAGGGCGTCAGCGGCGCGTCATCCTTTCCACCAATATCGCCGAAACCTCGCTCACGGTGCCGCGTATTGGCTACGTCATCGACTCGGGGCTGGCGCGCATCAGCCGTTATAACCCGCGCAGCAAGATACAGGGCCTGCTGACCGAACCGGTGTCCCAGGCCAGCGCCAACCAGCGCGCCGGCCGCTGCGGACGACTTGGCCCTGGTGTGTGCGTGCGCCTGTACAGCGAGGAAGATTTTCTGCAACGGCCCGAACACACCGATCCGGAAATCCGCCGCACCTCCCTGGCCTCGGTCATCCTGCAAACCGAAAACCTGCGCCTGGG
>JALWKC010000157.1 GCA_026996795.1 Lysobacterales bacterium
CTTGTTCATGGACATCGCCCTCCTCGTGAGTTGAATTAACAAGTCTCAACTATGGCACAAAGATGCCGGTTGAGGTTGGGCGGTGTCCATATCATCTGATTGAATCTGGCGCGAGCAGATTGTCGTGTAAAATTGTTCAGCTCAAGGCGCAAACCGCACGCAATAACAAGCTATTGTGAAGGTTTGCAACGCAGAAATGGACGATTTTACGCCGCAAGACACCGTGTCACGATTAAATCAGAGGCTTCCTAGATTACCAGATCCATGACCACTAACACCACCAGACGTCACCTGATTTCCGCCCTGGCTGCCGGCTCGGCCGGACTGGCCCTGAGTGGCTGCAAGCCACAGGAAAACGCTTCCAGCACCTCAGACTTCAGACCAGTGACCTGGAAAATGGTCACGGCCTGGCCACGGGACTTCCCCGGCCTGGGTGAAGGCGCCAACTACCTGGCCCAAACCATTACCGAGATGAGCGGTGGCCGCCTGCACGTCAAGGTGTACGGTGGCAACGAACTGGTGCCGCCCTTCGAGGTGTTTGATGCCGTTTCCAACGGCACCGCGCAGATGGGCCATGCCGCGGCCTATTACTGGAAAGGCAAGGTGCCCGAGGCCCAGTTTTTTGGCGCCGTGCCCTTTGGCATGAACGCCCAGGAAACCAACGCCTGGCTGTACGAAGGCGGCGGCCTGGCGTTGTGGCAGGAACTGTACAAGCCTTTTGGCCTGATCCCCTTTCCGGCCGGACAAACCGGCGTGCAAATGGGCGGCTGGTTCAACCGCGAAATTCATTCCATCGAGGACATCAAAGGGCTGGTCATGCGGATACCGGGCCTGGGTGGCGAAGTCCTGAAACGGGCCGGCGGCTCGCCCAAATCACTGCCCGGGGCCGAACTGTTCACCGCCTTGCAAACCGGCAACATTGACGCCACCGAGTGGGTCGGGCCTTATAACGACCTGGCGTTTGGCCTGTATCAGGCGGCCAAATACTATTACTACCCCGGCTGGCACGAACCCACTGCCTGCCTGGAGTGCCTGGTCAACAAGGACGCCTTCAACGCCTTGCCAGCGGATTTGCAAGCCATTGTCAAAATCGCAACACGGGCCACCAATGCCCAATTGCTGGACAATTTGACCGCCCGCAATCAGGCCGCCCTGGATACCCTGGTTGAGAAACACGGCGTGCAGTTGCGCCGCTTCCCCAACGACGTGCTGCGCGAATTCAGAAAACACGCCCAGGCAGTGGTGGCGGAACTGGGCCAAAGCAGTCCCATGGCCACGCGCATTTACACCAGTTACCGCGATTTTGCCACTCAGGCCGGACGCTGGATGAAAATCTCCGAGCAAGCGTACTTTGCCGCTCGCGACCTGCCTGCCTGATGGATGGCCCGGCGCGCTGTGCGCGTATCACAAGCCCCGGTTAACCGCCTCATATGACGCTTGACCCCTACCAGTTCAGCCCCTTTGCGCATGAACAATACACGCGCCATCGCCACCGCTTTGACGCCGTGCTGGCCGCCGGGGAATTAAACCTGAAACAGGACTGGCCAGCCTTTCGGCAACGCCACACCGAATTGGATATTTTCTCCCTGCTGCGCCGCTACCGCCAAAGCCGCCTGGCCATGCTGGGTGTGCTGGATCTGCAACAAGGCGCCAACTGGACGCGCAGCCACCGTCACACCATGGCCCAGGTCAGCCAGCTGGCTGATCGGCTTATCGAGGCGGCCTGGGAAGAAAGCCGGCAGAACATGAACCGACGTTTTGGCCAGATTATCCGGGCCGATGGCCGGCCGGCCCAACTGACGGTTTTCGCCCTGGGCAAACTCGGCGGCAAGGAACTGAATTTCTCATCAGACGTTGACCTGGTGTTCGTGCACGATGCCACCCCGGCCCACGGCCCGCCAAGCACCGGGCCGCGTCAACTGGATGCCCACAGTTATTTCGAGCGACAGGCCAGGCGCTTCATTCAACTGCTGGATGGCATCACCAATGACGGCCAGGTTTACCGGGTGGACACGCGTCTGCGTCCTTTTGGCGCCGCAGGCCCTCTGGTGTGCAGCCGGCCCGCGCTGCTCACCTACCTGGAAACCGAAGGGCGGGAATGGGAGCGTCTGGCCTGGCTGCGTACCCGGCCGGTGGCCGGTGATCAATCCACCGCCTCCGCACCCGATCCGCTGCTGCAAGACCTGCAACCCTTTATTTACCGCCGCCACCTGGACTTTGCCGTGTTCGAACGCCTGCGCGACATCAAGGCACAAATTCTGCAGCAGCAACAAGGCGATGAAGAAAACCTGAAACTGGGCACAGGCGGCATTCGTGAAATTGAGTTTATCGTTCAGGCTCTGCAACTGGCCTTTGGCGGGCGCGATGCCCGTTTGCGCGGCCCCGACCTGTGGCGCAGTCTGCACCGCTTGGGGGAACAGGGTCACTTACGCGCGCAGGAGGTGCAGCAACTGGCAGCAGCCTGGCTGTTTTTACGCCGAGCCGAAAACCTGAGCCAGTTCATTGACGACCGGCAAACCCATCACCTGCCACAGGCCGGCGAAAAACGCCAGCAACTGGCTCAGGCCTTTGGCCTGAGCGGCGAAACTGAACTGGAGCAGGTTTTGCACCGGCACCGGCAGCACGTGCACCGCATTTTCCAGCGCCTGTTTGCCGCGCCATCCCCGCGTGCACCAGCAGCCAACAGGCAGGCAGCAATCCCACAGAACCTGCAAAAAACCCTTGAAAACGCCCGTCTGCCACTGGGCCACAAGGAGCGTATTGGCGCCATTCTCGAGGCAGCGCACACTCGGGATCAGGTCGTGCTGCAACAACTCCTTGAGTTGTGCCTGGCCATCGGGCAGCGCGAAAGCTACCTCATCATGCTGCAGCGCGATCCTTTGTTGCTGGACAAGCTCACCGACCAGCTGCAACACCCCCAGCTGGCCCAGTGGCTGCAACGCCAGCCTTTTTTACTGGAAAATCTGTTTGCCTCCGAAGCCCCGGCCACAGACGAAGCCGGGTTTTGCCAGCGCTGGCAACAACTGGTGCATCGTCACGCGCCGGCCGACGAAGAAGAAAAGCTGGAGCTGGCCCGGCAGTTCAAACTGACCCAGCAATTTATTATTCTGCAACATCACCTGGCGGGGAAGGACGATAGCCGAGAAACCTGCCGCAGCCTGACGCGCCTGGCCGTTTTTCTGCTGCAATTGGCCTGCCAGCAGGCGTATGAGGAAACCCGGTCTCGCCAGCCCGGCGTGAACCTTTCCCCCCAGGCCCTTATCCTGCTGGCCTACGGCAGCCTGGCCACCGACCGCATGCACCCGGATTCCGATCTCGACTTGGTCATGCTGGTTGACGATGCCTTTGTGGATGGGCAGGATGCCAGCCAACAACGTTTTCTGCAACGCTGGGTGCGGCGACTGGTTCACTGGCTGACGGCCACCACCTACCACGGCTCACTGTATCAGCTTGACACCCGCCTGCGACCCAACGGCAACGCGGGGTTGGCGCTGGTCAGCCTGAGCGGTTTTGCACACTACCAGCAACACAGCGCCTGGACATGGGAACACCTGGCGCTGGTCAAAAGTCGCCTGGTTCGAGCCAGTGAAAACCAAAACGCCCTGTTTGAGCGCATTCGTGCCGAAGCCCTGACCCGCCCCAGTGACCCTGCGCAAATCAAGGCTGACATAGAAACACTGAAGGATAAAATGCGCGCGGAAGGGGTTAACGCGCATCACGCGGCGGATTTCGACTGGCTGGCGTGCGTGCTGGAACACGCCCGTCAGCAC
>JALWKC010000158.1 GCA_026996795.1 Lysobacterales bacterium
GCCCGAATGCAGGATCAGCTGGTCGATTTCCTGCTCGCTGATGTCGGCATCGGCTTCGATAATGCCTTTTTCGATGGCTATCTGGCGCACTTTTTCACGGTCGATGCCACGGCCATCGTCACTGACGGTGATGACCACCTCGGTGGCCTCCCGTTGCACGTCCAGCACCACCTTGCCGGTTTCATCCTTGCCCTGCCGGGTGCGCTCTTCGGGAGGCTCAATGCCATGCGCCAGCGCATTACGCAAAATGTGTTCCAGCGGCGCCTGGATGCCTTCGAGCACGGTTTTGTCCATTTCGCCTTCGGCGCCCACCACTTCCAGCCGCGCCTGTTTGCCAAGCTCGTCGGCGGTGGCGCGAATCAGACGACGCAAGCGAGGCAACAGTGAGCCAAAGGCCACCATGCGGGTTTTCATCAGGCCTTCCTGCAGTTCCGTGTTGGCTCGGGACTGGTATTTGAGCAGGTTCTCCGACTCGGTGGTGATGTCAATCAGGTAACTTTGAATGTTGGTCAAATCAGAAACCGACTCACTCAAGGAACGCGACAGTTGTTGCAGGGTGGAGAACCGATCCAATTCCAGTGGATCAAAGCCTTCATCGAAATTTTCCGCTTCGCGCTGGTAGGTGGAAATAATCTGTGTCTCGGTTTCGATCTCCAGTTTGCGCAGTTGTTCCCGCAAACGCGTCACGGTGTTGGCCAGTTCTTCAAGGTTGAAGCGGGTGTTGCCGGTCTGCTGTTCCAGACGCGAGGTATAAATACTGATCTCACCGGCGTGGTTCACCAGGTTGTCCAGCAAAACGGAGGAAACCTTCAGTTGGCCACCACCAGCGAGGCTGGAAACATCGTTTGCCGCCTGCCGTGAACGTGGCTGTATATCGTCCGCATCCGGCTGTTGAGCCATTTCATCCAGTCGGGACTCTTCACGCAGCTCGGCGCCTTCGCTTTCCAGCAAGCCGGTTAGCTGTTTGATGTCTTCGGAAACGTCCTCTTGCAAGCCATAATTTTGCGTGGCCAACAAGCCGTTGAGGCGGTCGAATGACCGCGCCAGCACGGCGTAATATCGCGGATTGATTTCACCGCCGGTTTCGGCCACGGTTTCAAACACGGATTCCATCGCATGGCTGAGGTCGCCAATGGCGTTCAAGCCCGCCATACGGGCGCCGCCTTTGAGGGTGTGCAGTTCGCGTTGCAGGGCCGTGACCAGTTCGGCATTGGCAGGTTCCTGCTCCAACTGGGCCATGATGTTTTCGCTGGAATCAAGGATTTCCTGCATTTCCTCGGCAAAGATTTCCAGCAATTCGATATCCATGTCCTCGTTTTCTGCCGCGGCGCTGGCCCTTTCTGTTTCCCGGGTTTCGCTACGGGCTGCTTCAGCTGGCGTTTCTTCGACCTGTTCTTCTTCTGCCTGTGCTTCAGCGGTCTGCTCGTCTTCGGCCTGTTCTTCAGTGGCTGTTTCGACTTCCGAAGCCAGCTCGTCATCTGATTCAGTTTCGGTGTCTGATGTCTGCTGGCTTTCCGACTCCTCGATGGCTTCGACCGGCTGCTGTTCTTCTACGGTTGATCGGGCTTCGTCGGTATCTTCCTGCTCTACCGGCTCAAAAATTGCTTCACGGAACTCATTCTCCTGACCGGATTCAGGCGTCTCTTCAACAGCCTCTTCAGTGTCCTCTTCTGCTGTTTCTTCTGTTTCAAACGCGCCCAGTCCAAACGCATCTGCGGTTTCTTCAGTCTCGCTGGTCTCCCCTTCATCTGTGCCCGGGGAAGGCTGTTCGATGACCACATCTTCTGTGCGCTCCGCCTCATCCAGGTCCTCGCCGGTTTGCAGGAAACTGGCCAGATCGACTTCCTGACTGTCGAAGCCCTGGGCCATTTCATCAAAATGGGCGCCAATACGCGCCGCTTCTTCGCTGTTGTCCTGCTCCAGGTCGTGCATGATGCTGCGCGACAAGGCAACAAATTCGCCAACCACGTTGAGGGAGTCGGCTTCCAGCGTCTGTTCAGCCTGTTTTTTCAGTTTTAACAGCTGTTCAAGCGGGGAGGTCATGCTGACAATGGCATTCACATTGGCCATGCTGGCCGCGCCATTGAGCGTATGCACGGTGCGGATCAGGTCTTCGGACACTTCCGCTGAGCCGGTTTCATTGGCCGCTTCGAGGAAGTGCTCCACTTCTTTCAGGTGCGAATCCACTTCCTGCTGCAAAATTTCCACAAACACGGGGTCAACACCCAGTGAGGCCGTCTCATCGGCTTCATCGCCTGCCTGCGCTTCTTCCTCGTGCGTTGTTTCGCTGTGCGCTTCAAGATCAAAGCTGATGTCCATGTTCTCAGCCGTTTCGCTGGCTTCAGTTTCTTGTTCGGCTTCGCTTTCAAGTTCAAAATCAAAGCTGAGTTCATCGGCCACATTCGCCGCGTCAACCGTTTCCTGTAATTCTGCCGCCAACTCGGTTTCTGTCGCGCTGATTCCGGCTTCGCTTTCTGGCTGTTCCGCTTCTGTACTGCCGGCTTCGGTCTGACCTTGAGAGAGCAGAGCCACTTCTGTGCTGCCATCAGCCACTTGTTGGGCTGATTCAAGCACCAGGAAGTAGGTTTCAGGGACGGGTTTGTTGTCCTTAAGGGCAGCCAGCAATCCCGGCATGATGCCCTTGGCGGCATCCAATACGGTCAGAAAACGTTCGTCCACTTCGGTGGTGCCATCCAGCACCTGATTGCACATGTTTTCCACCCGCCAGCCAAAATCACCCACGGCCTGACAACCCACCAGACGGCCACTGCCCTTGAGGGTGTGAAAAATGCGCCTGATTTCAGACAGGGCTTCGGTGTTGTCTTCCGGATTGGCACGCCAAGCCGGATAAATTTCGTTAATGTGGTCAAGCTCTTCTTCAAACTCTTCCAGGAAAACTTCCTTGATTTCCGGGTCAATGTCTTCGTCGAAGGACACCACCAGGCGCTCTTCGAGTTCGTCGATCAAGGGGGTTTCTTCCGTTACCTCAGCCGTGTCCGCGACCGCGGAGGAATCGTCGCCGGAACTTTCGGCAGACACCGGCTGTTCTTCTGCAGTGGCTTCGGGTCCGTCTTCGGCAAAAACGCCTTCATCCAGCGTCCATTCCTGCTGATTTTCCTCATCCGCATTGCCTGCCTCAAGGGCCAGGCTGGCCACGGCGGACGTTTCACCTGTTTCTTCAGCCACAGGCTCAGATCCAGTGGCTTCCAAACCTTCTTCCATGCCTTCTGCCAACGGTTCTTCAGCCAGTGGCTGCTGTGCTGTCAAATCACGGCGGGCAAAGAGCTTGTCCAGGTTGCTGCGAGCCAGTTCCAGAATCTGGGCCTTGCCGGGGCTGTTGCTGCCCAGGTATTCCATGTAGTATTCGATGCTGGCCACGGCATCGGCAAGCATGTCAAGCTCTTCAGCCGATGGCGACACAGGCGCGTCAAGCAAATGCTGCGTGTATTCGGCCACCCGGCCCACTTCCGTGGCGGCTTCCTGCAAGTCCAGCATCTGCAATGCACCCCTGATTTCCTTCAGGAGTTGCGGGTTTTCGCGGATTTTTTCGCGGTCCCAGGTGGTTTCAATAAAGGCCACAAAATTGGACTTGATGTGCTGCAGGTTCTGAATGGATTCCTTGGCCAGGGCCTCGAGAATGGCATGCACCTCAGAGCGTGGGATTTCTATGCCCTGTTGCCCGGTTTTTTCTTCAGTGGTAATAAAGCCAAGGGACTGGATGTGGTCGTTCAGATCGGATTCGACTTTCAGTAACTGTTTGGCCATTTCCATCAATTGATCGTCGTCGGGACGTTGGCCTGCTTCGATCTTTTCCATTAAGTCAGCGCGTTGCGCCACGATGGCTTCCCGCGCCGAGCCCAGACCCAGAATACCCAGGGTATCAGCAATGGTACCCAGGGACTGCTCGATAGAATTGAGTTCTTCCAATGGTGCATTGGGATTGCGGATGAACAGGTCCAGTGTTTCCTGAACCGATAACACGTCGTCGCGAATGGTGCCGGCCACGGTTTCCAGCAATTCCTTGTTTTTACCGGAAATGCTGCCCTGGGCATGAGCCAGTTCATTATCATCCGGCACAAACTGGCGCAGATTGAAATAATCCTTGAGTCGCTGGGCTTTTTCTGACTCGGAGGACGCCATGGCCACGTAATACAGGAAGTTCTTGGTCAACCCCTGCACCTGAGAATCCCTGTCCTCTTCCTGCAGCTGACTGGCCTTGCGCAATAGCAGATCCAACTGACCGGCCAGGCGCCGGAACGTGACCGAGTCTTTCAGGGCATCTTCATTGAGGGCGTCGAATGCCGCCTCCGCAACCCAGAAGAGTTGACTGAAGTCCTCATCCCCCATCAGCATTTGCAACTTGTTGAGGATGTTCTGGAAGATGCCGTGCTGTTCGTGATAATCCTCACTCCTGAACCATTTCAGCAAGGCCTGTTGATAGGCATTGCGGATTTTGGAAATGATGGGCTTGAGCTGTTTGGGCGATAGCCGAATCTGGCTTTTGCGCGCTTCCTCGGGCACACCCAGGCTCAGGTCCGGATTGAACAACGCACTTTCTGAAAGCAACTGGTCACCACGCACGGTGCGCAGGTCATTGACCAGCGGCAACAAAACAATGGGAATGTCCTTGTGACCCAGCTGGATACGTTCCAGATAATCAGGTAACTGCACGATGCCGCGCATGAGCACACTGAAGGCGTCATCCGGGTTTTTGACTTCCCCTTCCAGCAGTTTCTTGGCCACCTGTTCCATTTCTTCGGCCACCATGGCAGCACCGTACAGTTCCACCATTTTCAAGGTGCCTTGCACCTGATGCAGATAGGTGGCACAAAACTGTAACTGATTCACATCCTCGGGATCTTCCACATAGGCTTCCAGTGCCTGGCGAGCGCGTTCCAGCGTTTCGTCCAGCTCATTCTTGACCCAGACCAGCGTGGAAAAATCAATTTGTTCGTTTATACTCATACGTCGTTCTTCAATTGATAAGAGAGTGTTCTTCTGACCGGCAGGCGTTCCATGCTGGGGTGCTGCCAGGCACTTATGTCTGTCGGCCCGAGAATCAGTATGCCGCCCTTTTTCAGGTAGCGAACCAGATTGTCCAGTATTTTCAGCCGTGTCTCGCGGGAAAAATAAATCAGTACGTTGTGGCAGTAGATCAGGTCATAACGCACCTTGGCCGCAGCTCCCAGATCCAGTAAATTGAAATAGCCGAAAGCGGCCCGTTTGCGCAATGCATCGCTGACCGAAACCAGTCCCTTGCCGGCAGGCTGTAAATAATGGCTCATACCGGCAGGCACCGATTCCACGTGCCGCGCGTCATAAATGCCCTGTTGTGCCAGCGCAATGGCCGGGCGGGAGACGTCCGTGCCAATAACGCCATAATAGAGTTTCTTGTGCGGATAGATCGCGGCGCACTGATCCGCCAGCATGGCCAGTGACCAGGCCTCTTCACCGGTGGCGCAACTAACGCTCCACATGCGGTAATGAAGAATATCCGGCGCTTGCGCAAAAGTATTGTGCAGGGTTTCACGAACCAGATCAAAAGACGGCTTGTGACGAAAAAAACTGGTTTCATGCACCGTCAGCCTGTCCACCAGTTGCGTCCATTCCAGGCGGCTGCTAATGCCCTGGCGCGTGATCAGGTCCCAGTAATCCGAGAATTGTGACAAGCCGAGCTCACTCATGCGGGACCAGATTTTGGTCTGCAGAAAGGACTTGCGTTCGCGCGGCACAGTAATACCCGTGCGGCGTTCCAACAGTTCAGACCACATGGCGTAATCGGAGTCGCCAAACTCCGGGATGCCGTGAGTACCAACCGAAGGATTCATGCCGGTTATGTGAGCGAATTGGTGCGCTGAACCATTCAATTATTTCCACCCGTCATCGTCTTCAGGCAGCTTGAAGCCTTCCACTGAGCGACGCAGCTCGTTGGCCAGTTCCACCAGGTTACCAATGGATTCGGCAGTTTGTTGGGTACCGGCCGAAGTCTGCGTGGTGATCTCCTGAATCACGTTCATGGTGCCGGAAATGTTAGTGGCGGCCACGGACTGTTGGCGAGCCGCTTCCGAGATGTTCTGAATCAGTTCCGCCAGGTCGGTGGATACGGTTTCAATCTCCACCAGGGCCTCACCGGCATTTTCGGCCCGCTTGGCCCCGTTCACCACCTCGGCGGTGGTCTGTTCCATGGAGGCCACGGCTTCGTTGGTGTCTGACTGAATGGTTTGCACCAGGTTTTCAATCTGGCGTGTTGCACTGGAGGCCCGTTCCGCCAGCCGTTGCACTTCATCGGCCACCACCGCAAAACCCCGGCCGGATTCTCCGGCTGAGGCCGCTTGAATGGCAGCATTCAGTGCCAGAATATTGGTCTGTTCGGCAATGTCGTTAATCAGTTCCACGATGTTACCGATTTCCTGTGAGCTTTCACCCAGTCGCTTGATTCGTTTGGACGTTTCCTGGATCTGGTTACGGATGTTGTCCATGCCCTCAATGGTTTGCCGCACCACGTCGGCACCAGTGTGTGCGATTTGTACCGAGCGTTGCGCCACATCGGCAGATTCCAGTGAATTCTTGGACACTTCATCAATGGAAACCGCGATTTCGTTAATGGCCGCCGATGCATTGGTGATTTGTTGGGCCTGATGCTCTGAGGCCTCAGCCAGGTGCATCGCTGTTGCCTGGGCTTCCTGGGCCGCCGAGGCCACACCCACCGAGGCTTCGTTAATGGTGGTAACAAGGCTGCGCAAGGCTTCCACGGCAAAGTTGACCGAGTCCGCAATGGCGCCGGTAATGTCCTCACTCACGGTGGCATTCACGGTCAGGTCACCATCCGCCAGTGAGCCCATTTCATCCAGCAAACGCAGAATCGCCTGCTGGTTTCTTTCATTCAGATCCTGCGCAACCTTGGCACGTATGCGATCCGAACGGTTCAGACGCCAGAAGATGCCCAACATCCAGAGCAACGCCAAGGCACCCAGTATCCAGCCAGCCAGGGTGGACGGGAACCAGGTAACAATGGACTTGATCTTATTGATCAGCTCGCGGGCCTGATCCAGCAATTGCAGGGAGTCAACCTGAATGTCTTCGGCAGCTGTCTGGGCCTCAAACAGGTCCATGGATTTCAGTACCGTCTGAATGTCATTCTGAATGCTGTCAAACTGGTTATACACGCCACCGAGCGCTTCCAGCGCCACGGGGTCGGTAATGCCCTTGATGGTGTCGCTGCCGTTGAACAGGCCGTTGAGCACGTTGGCGAATTTACGTGCGTCAGCATCCAGCCTGTCGGCTGCCTGAACCGCATTCATGCCACCCTGAAGGATTTCATTCATGCGCCGCAACATCCGGTCAGCCAGTACCAACTGCTGGCTGGCCACATAGATTTGCTGACGGTTCGCGCCTTTTTTCACCAGGCGCTGAACCACGTCATCACTGCGCGCCTGCAGGACGGGAATTTCCCGGGCAAACTTGACCGCAATATCGGAGATTGACTCGATCAGCTCCTGTTTGTTGAGAATCACATCAACATTCTTGTCCATGCGTTTCCAGGTGTCCTGCATGGCCGTAAAGGCTTCGCGCGTGGCAGGCGGCAACGGGGCCAGGTCGTCATCGCCCTGATCCAGAACCTTCATGGACTGATTAATAATGTTCTTGGTGCGTTTCAGGTCATCGAACGCTTCCACCCGGCCTGCTGCTGCGTCCTTGGCGTATTGACTCAGTTGCTGCGAAGTGATGCGAATATTATCTGTTTCCCGAATCCAGCCGGCGCGGTTCTTCTCATCGATGTTCAAAATAATAAAGTTAAGAATAAACAAGCCAACCAGCAGGATCAAAATGATCAACTGCCACAACGGCAAGGTTTTGGATTGAATATTCAGGTCACTGGTGGATACGCTCATGGATTAGCCTCTTTTCGCCAACTTTTTTCAGTCTTGGTGGTTGCAGTCATGTGTGTCAAATTTGTGTCAGGCACTGGTCAGGCCACTGCCGCATTCTGGAAGTCCGTGTCATTGACCAGCCGGTCAACATCAAACAGGTTCCACGTTCTCCCTTCCTGGCCAAAAGCCGTGCTGGAGTAGCGGGCAAAACCGGAATCCTCCGGCAAATCCGTGTCGCAGCTGTCCTCGGGCTGGAAATGCCGCTGCCCGAATACTTCATCCACCAGCAATGCCACCTGTCCGCCAGGTTGATTCACCACCATCAGGCGAGACCGTCCGGTGATCTGCGTGGGGATGGTAGTCAGGTAGCGCTTCAGGTCAATAATGGGCATCAGGGTACCGCGCAAGTTGGCCAGGCCAATGACCCAAGACTTGATTCCGGGCACCGGCAAGGCTTCGGCTGGCATCAACACTTCCACCACCCGATCCACGGGCAGTACGTAAAAGTGTTCGTTGAGCCGAAAGCCGATGCCAGACCAGGTGTTGCCATGCTCCTGTTGCTCCGGCAGTTTTACAGCATGCTGCAGACTCTTTTGCTCATAATCCAGCAATAATTCAAAAGGTTTGGTGATTTTCTTTTTCATCAGGACTCAGTAGCCAGGGGGACGTATTTCTTGATGGCATCCAGCAATTCTTCTTTTGTGAAGGGTTTGGTGAGGTACTCTTCGGCACCCACCACCTTGCCCTTGGCCTTGTCAAACAGGCCGTCCTTACTAGACAACATGATGACCGGTGTTTTCTGGAACTCTTTGTTGATCTTGATCAGCGCGCAGGTTTTGTAGCCATCCAGCCGTGGCATCATGATGTCGACAAAAATGATGTCTGGCCGGGTGTCTGAAATCATGGAAAGGGCTTCGTAGCCATTATCCACCGTAATCACTTCACAGCCTTCTTTTTTCAGCAGGGTTTCGGCCGTGCGCCGAATGGTCTTGCTGTCATCAATGACCATGACTTTCAGGTCCGAGAATTGATCTTTTTGATTTTCTTCGCTCACACAACCACCTTAGCTGTTTGATTTACTTGATTATTTCCGGGCTGAATGCTTTCAGACACATTCGCAGAAAACGCCTCTGTGCCCTGGATTCCCATTAACGCAAGCGCGAAAAAAACATTAAGTTTCGCCGCTAAGTCCGTAATATCTATGGAAAATACCTTATTTTCCATGGCATTACAATTGTTTCCTGCAGGAAACTGTCACGCCCCATATGCTTGAGTTTGCAAGCCTTGTGGAACTGCTCCGGCGGCACCGAAATCCCGTGGCGCAAACATATTACGCAAAATACCCGTTAAATGATAGCGTCTGATTGGAAAATCCGTGCACTGGCGCTCAAACACGGCGAAAAAATCAATTGGTCCGGAAGGATTTGTGGCAAGCCATATCCGGCCTGAACATCACTTTACGACAAAGCCGGCAAATCGCCGCCGACTTTCGCCCAAACGGTTCACAAAACAGCAAAAATCCGGCCCGGTCATTGCGGGCTTATCTGTTAGAATTATTCTGGCCTGTTGACTGACATTTTTTGTCACCCAGGCACGATTCAGCGAATGGAACTGACAGAGAGAACTCCGACCAAATACTTACTATATTCAAAACTGGCACAGGCTGTCATCCGCAAGCCAGGAAAGGCCACTAAGGGCTAGCACTCGATCTGACGATCTAACACTTTAAGGAACCCGGCATGAAAATCGGCTTTGTGATGGACCCCATTGAACGCATCAATCCCGTCAAGGATTCCACCTTTGCCATGTTGCTTGAGGCGCAGCGTCGGGGCCATGAAATCCATTACCTGACCGACAGCGATCTGTATGTCAGCCATCACCAGCCGCGCGCCATCGGGCGGAAGCTGATCGTCCAGGATAATCTGGACAACTGGTTTCGCAAAGGCCCGGAACAGGACATGGCGCTGGCGGAACTGGACGTGATCCTTATGCGCAAAGACCCGCCATTTGATATGGAATACGTCATGGACACCTACGTGCTGGACCTGGCACAAGCCCAGGGCGTTCTGGTGGTCAATCGTCCCCAGGCTCTTCGTGATGCCAATGAAAAGTTCTTTACCGAGTTTTTTCCTGACCTGAGTCCCAACTCATGCGTGTCGCGGAACCCGCGTTTTCTCAAGGCATTTGTTCGCAGTCATGGCCAGGCCGTGATCAAACCCATGGACGGCATGGGCGGGGCTTCCATTTTCAAAACCGCGAGCGACGACCCCAACCTTAATGTGATTCTGGAAACGGTGACCGCAAACGGCCAGCGCACCGCCATCGCTCAGGCTTATATCGAAGCCATCAGTGAGGGCGACAAGCGGATTCTGCTGGTGGATGGCGAAGCCGTTCCCTATGCCCTGGCACGCATTCCTGCCAGTGATGACTTTCGCGGCAATCTGGCCAAAGGCGGCCGCGGTGAAGGGCGCCCACTGACTGAGCGTGAATGGCAGATCGCCCGGCGCGTGGGCCCTGTGCTGCGCGAAAAAGGCATCCTGTTTGCCGGCATCGACGTCATCGGCGGCCACCTGACAGAAGTCAATGTCACCAGCCCCACCTGCATCCGGGAACTGGACAAGCAGTTCGGGCTCAACATTGCCGGTCAATTATTCGATGCCATCGAAGACCGGTTGAACAACTAACCCATGCCCTCCCCCCGCCGCGCAACCACACAATCCTCTGCCAACGGTGCACCGCGGATTGGCACCAGTGACCGCATGAGCCTCACCTTCACCCTCGCCACCTTGCTGGTGGCGGCTCTGGTGTTTGGCATCTCGTTTGTGAATCAAGCCAAAAAGAGACCGCAGCACCTGCCCACCCTGGACGTGATACTGGTGCAGAAGAAAAACACCGATGCGCCGGAAACAGCGGACTTCCTGGCCCAGTCCAACCAGCAAGGGGGCGGCAACAGTGAGGAAAAATCACGGCCACAGAACCTGATATCCGGCCCCACACCCGATCAGACTGACCTGTCACCGGTGCAGATGCGCAAATCCACCCCCAAGCCCAGCGTGCAAAAACACGAACAGCTGATCAGCAACCTCAATGCCCGCACCCAGGTGCTGGCGGATGAAAAACCCGACAAGGAAAAAAAACCACAAAAACCGCGCAAGACGGCGGAACTTGAAAACCTGGCCATGGCCAAACTTGAAAACGAGATTTCCGACCGCATAAAAAAGTACGCGCGCAAGCCAAAGAAAAAATACATTTCGGCCAGCACGCGCGAAGACATCTACGCACGCTACCTGCATGGCTGGGCTGCCCGGGTCAAACGCATGGGTAATCTCAACTACCCGGAAGAAGCCCGCCGCCGGCACCTGACTGGCGAGCTGATACTGAGTGTTGGCATTCGTCGTGACGGCAGCGTGGCGGAAATCCTGGTGCTCAAACCCTCCGGCCACCGCGTACTGGACAACGCGGCCAAGCACATCGTGGAAATCAGCGCGCCCTTTGCGCCCTTGCCAGAAAACAGCGCAGAAGACATACTGTACATCACCCGCACCTGGCAATTTTTGCCCGGTAACCGGATAAGGACCCAATAACCCCCCATGAACCTGAAAAACCAATTTCTGATCGCCATGCCAGACCTGGAAGAATCCCCCTTTGACCAGGCCGTGGTGCTGATGGTGGACCACAACGACGAGGGCGCCATGGGCCTGGTGCTCAATCAACCTGGCACCACCTCACGCAAGCTACTGTTTGAAAAACTCAAGCTGCCCACCGACCGCCTCAACCAACCCGAAAAGCCCATCCTGCTGGGCGGGCCGGTGGCGCCAGAACGGGGGTTTGTGCTGCACGATGGACAACGCGAGTGGGAAAACACCTTCGATATCAGCGAACAGCTCAAGCTCACCACCTCCACCGACATTCTCGATAGTATTGCCCACGGCGAAGGGCCGGAAAACTGGCTGTTTGCCCTGGGTTATTCCGGCTGGGATGCCGGCCAGCTGGAAGAGGAAATTCGCCAGAATGCCTGGCTGACCAGCCCCAGCGATCGCGCCCTGATTTTTGATCAGCCGCTGGAAAAACGCTGGCAACTGGCACTCAACCAACTGGGTGTGCAACCGGACCAGATCACCGCTTTTCACGGCCATGCCTGACCAATCGACCATCACGCGCGTGCTGGGTTTCGATTTCGGCATGAAGCGCACCGGCGTGGCCGTTGGCCAAACCATCACCGCTTCGGCCAACGCCCTGACCACCGTTAAAAGTGCCCAGGCTGGCCAACCCGACTGGCCCGCACTGGATAAACTGGTCAGGGAATGGCAACCGGACGCGCTGGTGGTGGGCATTCCGGTCAATCTGAATAATGAAGAACAGCCCATTACCAAGGCGGCGCGGGGCTTTGCCCGACAGCTCCACTCACGCTACAGCCTGCCTGTTTTCGAAGTGGACGAACGGCTCACTTCCAAAGCAGCCCACCGCGAGTTCATCCAGGCCCGTCAAAGCGGCCAGGCCCGGCGCAAGGACATCGGCAAACTGGATGCCCACGCTGCCAAACACATCCTTGAAACCTGGTTATCCGCCCAGCCATGAAGCACTTTACCGACATCAACGACCTTGATCGCGAAGACATCCTGCGACTGTTCCAGCTCACCGACAAACTGCAGGCCATGAGCGACAAAAAACGCGCCAAACAGTTGCGCGGCAAAACCCTCATGCAACTGTTTTTTGAAAACAGCACCCGCACCCGGGTCTCGTTTGAACTGGCCGCCAAACGACTGGGCGCCACGCTCATTAACGTGGACATTGCCCACAGTTCCACCAACAAGGGCGAAACCCTGCGTGACACCCTGGAAACCCTGGCCGCCATGGGAACCGATGCCTTCGTCATTCGTCATGCCCAAAGCGGTACCGCCGAACAGGCGCGACACTGGCTGGGCCAGAACGTCAGCATCATCAATGCCGGCGACGGCACCGCACAACACCCGTCCCAGGCCCTGCTCGACCTGTACACCATCGCCCGCCACAAGGGCGAAATCGCGCCATTGAAGGTGGCCATTTTCGGCGACATCAAACATTCCCGCGTTGCCAGTTCGCTGATAGACGGCCTGCGCATCATGGGCTGCCACAATATCAATCTGTTTGGCCCCCGCCACCTGATGCCAGACGAGACGCCGGCACTGATCATGAACAGTTTTGCCAATGCCGCCCGCGATGCCGATGTGCTGGTGATGCTGCGCATTCAAAAGGAACGCATGGCTGAAACCGAAACGCCCAACCTGGATCAATACCTGGAATTTTACGGACTCACCCCCGAACGCCTGAAGCTGGCCAAATCCGACGCCATTGTCATGCACCCGGGGCCCATGAACCGGGAAGTGGAAATTGCCTCAGAAGTGGCCGATGGGCCGCAGTCAGTCATCCTGGAACAGGTTCACAACGGCGTACACACGCGCCAGGCCATCCTGCATCAACTGCTGGCTTGAACGACTGGCTTGAAAGCCCCGCGATACACCCAACGCGCTGGAGTCCCCACCCCGTGGGCAAAAGTCACAGGGAGCACGGGTGGCTGTGCTAAAATTTGCTGTTTTGAATCAGGAATCCGCACCGCATGAGCAGCAAAATCTGGCAAGACGTCCTCGCCGACCAGCCCCACCGCATTATTGACCACAACGGCACCCGTTTTGTGGTTCTCGGCACGGCCCATGTGTCGAAGAAAAGTGTCGATGTGGTGCGTGAATTGCTGCAAAGTGGCCAGTTCGATACCGCGGCCATCGAACTGGATGAAACCCGCTACCAGGCCATTCAGGATCCGGACCGCTTCCGCAAACTCGACATCATCCAGGTGATTCGCAACGGCCAAACCGGCCTTATTGCCACCAACCTGGCCCTGAGCGCCTACCAAAAACGCCTGGCCGACCAGCTAGGCATCACCCCCGGCGCGGAAATGAAAGCCGCCATCGACCTGGCCAGGGAACGCGATCTGGGGCTGTGGCGCATTGACCGGGACATCAGCACCACCATGAAACGGGCCTGGCGCAACATGCGCTTTCGCGACAAGCTGAATCTGCTTTTTGGTGGCTTCGCGGGTTTTTTCGAAAAAGAAGCAGTCAGCACGGACGACATCGAAAAACTCAAAACCGGCGACATGCTGGAAAGCACCTTTGCCGAATTTGCCCAGGGCAACCCGTCCATTTATAACAGCCTGATTGCCGAACGCGACCAGTACATGGCCGCGCGCCTGAAACAGAAATGCGCCAACAACGACAGCCGTAACACACTGGTGGTCATTGGCGCTGGCCACCTGGAAGGACTCAGCAATCACCTGCAGGATGAAGGGCAGGACGCCGATGCCACCGTGGCCAAGCTGGACACCGTACCACCAAAAAGCCGTTGGTTGAAATGGCTACCCTGGATCATCGTCGCCATCATTCTGGCCGGCTTCGTGCTGGGGTTCAGCCGCAACGCCGACATGGGCTGGGGCATGGTCAAGACCTGGGTACTATACAACGGCGTACTGGCTGCCATTGGCGCAGCGCTGGCCGGTGCCCACCCGCTGACGGTGCTCACGGCTTTTCTGGCCGCTCCGCTCACCTCGCTGAATCCGGCCGTGGCCGCTGGCATGGTGGCTGCACTAACCGAAGCCTGGATACGCAAGCCCAAGGTGGAAGACTTCGAACGGCTGCAAACCGATGCCGCCAGCCTGCGTGGCTGGTGGAAAAACCCCGTCACCCGGATTCTGCTGGTTTTTCTGCTCACCAATCTGGGCTCGGCTATTGGTACCTGGGTTTCGGGTTTCAAAATTTTCAATCAACTGGTATAAATTGAGTAACCCGATAACTGGCTTTGATTCTGTCAAATGAACCTGACCCCGCTCCGCATTGGCCCATACACCCTCCCCAACGCCCTGGCCCTGGCGCCCATGGCCGGTGTCACCGATCGGGTCTTTCGGCAGTTGTGCCGGGAACTGGGGGCCGGCCACACCGTGTCCGAAATGCTCAGTTGCGACCTGTCACTGCTGAACACGGCCAAATCCCGTTTTCGCCGCGACCACCGGGGCGAACCGGAACCTGTCACGGTGCAGATTGCCGGCGCCGACCCTGCGGCCATGGCCGAAGCGGCGCGCTATAACGCCAGCAACGGCGCGCAAATCATTGACATCAACATGGGTTGCCCGGCCAAAAAGGTCTGTCGCAAGCTGTGTGGCTCTGCCCTGCTGGCTGACCCGGTGCTGGTGGATGAAATCCTGCATGCGGTCACCGAAGCCGTCACCATTCCGGTGACCCTGAAAATTCGAACCGGCACCGACGCCGACCACATCAATGCGCCGGATATCGGTCAGCTGGCGGAAAAAAACGGCATCGCGGCGTTGTTCGTGCATGGCCGCACGCGCCAGCAAAAATACACCGGAATGGCTGATTACGCAGTTATTGCCGAGGTCAAGCAAAGCCTTTCCATCCCGGTGATTGCCAACGGCGATATCGACAGCCCGCACAAAGCCTGCCAGGTGCTGGAAAAAACCGGCTGTGACGGCCTTATGATCGGTCGCGCGGCCCAGGGCAATCCGTGGATTTTCCGCGAAATCCTGCATTTTCTGAAAACCGGCCAGCCGCTGCCTGGGCCATCAAAAAGCGAGGTGCTGACGCTCATGGCCCGTCATGTTCTCGCCCTGCACGAATTCTATGGCGAAGAGCGCGGCCATCGCATTGCCCGCAAGCACATTGGCTGGTACCTTGGCGGCCTGGGCCTTGGGGATTTGGCCAGCCGCATCAACCAACTGCCCGGCGCGGCCGAACAACGCCGTTTTATTCACTCCCTGACCCTGAAAAAGGTAGCCTGACATGCCCATAGCCAACTGGTTTTCCAAACCGCGCTGGAAACACAAAGACGCCACCTTGCGGGCCGAAGCCGTCAGCACTGACTCACACCCTGACTTGCTGCGGCAGTTGGCAGACATTGCCCTGAGCGACGAAGCGCCAGTGGTGCGTGTGGCCGCCACACGCCGGCTGGATGATGTGCCGCTGCTGCTGAAAATAGCCACCAGCGATCCCGAATCACGGGTGCAGAAAAGCGCCTGGCAAACCCTGGAAAAACAACTGTTGCAGGCCAGTGACGAAAACACCCGCCAATGGCGAGAGCAGCTAGCGGGCATAAAGCACCCGGCCCTGATCAGAACCCTGGCCGAAAAGGCTGCCAGCACCGACATGCGCGCCGTGTTTCAGCAAAAACTCAGCGCAGCCAATGACATCAGCGCCATTCTTCTGAGCGAACCGGAGGCCAGCCTGCGCCTGGCCCTGGCACGGCGACTGGAAAAACCCGCCACGCTCAAACGCACCCTCAAGCTTCTGGGCAAAAAAGACCCGCCACTGCGCGCCGTGTTGCAACAACAACTGGAAAAACACGACCCGGAAAGCCGCAAGGCCCGCCTGGAAGCCGAAGCCTTGGCCTTATGCGAACAGCTCGAAGCCCTGATTCACGGTCAGAATCGTCACGCGACAAGCCATCCACAACAGTTGCTTGATGGCATTCAGAAGGACTGGCAAAGCCTGCTTGACAAAGCGGCACAGGAACCGACAGTGGACATCCCCACAGCCCTGCAGAACCGTTACCAGGGCGCCTTCAATACCGCCGCAGTGATGCTGGACCCGTCCCGCCGTGAGTCCTTCCTCAAAACCCAGCAGCAACAACGCGCTGAACAACTGCTGCAGGAGGCCGAAAGCTGGCTGAAACAGGCCGACAACACACCGGATCAAATACCGTCACTCAAAGTCGGCCAGCAACTTTATCAACGGTTGCAGGCACTGGAATCCACCCATCTCGATCCGTCTTTAACCGAACGCCACAATGCCCTGCAAAAACATCTCGACCACTGGCTGCAGGAACACGCCCGGCACACAACAGAAACGCCCGGCGTGCCCGACCCGGAAAATGACGTCACTGAAAAAGCCCGGCAGATACTCCGTTCACTGGACAAAACCCGGCAAAAATCCCATATCAAGAGCCGCGACCTGACCCGCCTGCGGCGCGACTGGGACGCCTTGACCGCACAGCATCCGGAGGCGGGTGAACTGAACGAGCTGAACACAGCCTTTCGCCACGGCATGGAACAGCTGGTGGAAAAACTGGAGCAGCAGCACAAACAGTGCGATCAGGCCGCCGCCGAGGCCATTACCCTGATTGACCAGGTCGACGCTGCGGTCAAGGACGGCCACCTGGCAGAAGCCAAACAGCTGTTCAACCAGCACGTACAGAAGAAAAAAATTGCCGGTGCCTCGCACCCCCTGATCCGCCAGAACAAACACCGCATCGATCGCAGCTGGAATGCCCTGAAAGAACTGCGGCAGTGGCAGAAATGGAGTAATGACAAGGTGCGTCAGGATCTCATTGACGAACTGAAGGCCATTCCCACCACCGGCTGGCACCCGGACGCCATTCTGGCCAAGCTGAAAGCCTCCAGTGCCCAATGGAAGGCCCTGGAAGAACAGGAAAAACTGGACGGCGACCGCTATCCGGTGCGCAATGCCAAAATGTGGAAGGAATTCCGGGCCTTGCAAGATGCCTTGTTTGAGCTGGCCCAGCCGTATTTTGCCGAACGCGCCGAGCACTGGAACGAAAACCTGCAACGGGTGCAGAAACAACTGGCCACCCTGCAATCGCTGCAAGTGGAGAACCTTGATACGCGACAGCTCGCCGCCCACGTGCGGGAAGCCGTCGACTGGCTGAAAAAACTCGAAACCCTGCCCCCGGCCGAACGCGGTAAAATCGCCGGCCAGTTGCGCGAACACATCAACCGCCTGGACAAGCCCTTAAAAACCCAATACAACGAGGCCCGGGCGCGCAAAGAATCACTGATCAAAAAAAGCCAGGCCTTGCTCACCAACGAAGACCTGACCGAAGCCATTGCCCAGGCCAAGGCCCTGCAAGCCCAATGGAAAAAAGCCGGCCATGTCCCCCAGGCGCAGGAACGCAAACTGTGGAAACGGTTCCGCACCACCCAGGACGCTGTGTTTGCGCGTCTGGAGGCGGAGAAAAAACAGGCCAGGGCCGAACAGGAAGCACTGCGAGCCGCGGCGCAGGAATTTCTGGCTTCGATTCAGGCCAAAGCAAATACCGCCGACTCTCCTGAAGCCATCCGTGCGCTGCTGGGTGAGTTGGAAAACGGCTGGCAGGCACACCGCCAAAGCGGCCTGACACGCGCTTATGCCGAACTGGAAAAAAACCTGCGAAATGCCGCCAGTGATTTCAGCCGCCAACAGCACATCCAGTCACTGGAGCTGCTCAAACACGCCGGTGACCTCTGTACGGATCTGGAAACCGGAGCGATTTCGGCTGAAAAAGCCCAAAACCAATGGCAGGACACCGTTATCACGGCGTTGGCCCGCTTGGGCAAGGCTGGTCACAGCGCGGCCTGGAAAGCCCAGCAACAACGCTTTGCACAGGCCATGCAACAAGCCCAGGGACAAACCGACCCGGCCACCAAGTCGCCAGACAGCGCACAACATGCCAGGGACGATTACCTGGCCACCCTGATTGCGGCCGAATTCCTCACCGGGCTGGAGACACCAGCGGAATTTCAGGAACAACGCACGGCCTACCAGATCGACCGGCTCAGCCGGCGCATGAGTGGTGAAACCCTGCCCACTTCCAGCGCCGAGGCCCAAAGCCTGCTGGAAAAATTTTACACCCTGTCCGGTCTGGATGAGTCCACCCACAAGGCGCAACAAACACGTCAACAACGGCTGGAAAATGCCTTGTTGAAACTGCTAAAAAGCGCGCCGTGACGCACTGTTAAGCGCCCATGAACCTGAACGAACTGCAAAATCTGCTGGCCGCCTCCCTGTTTAATCCATGGGTGGCCTTTCTGGTCATTATTCCGGCTTTTTTGGGGCTCGGGGCGTGGCTCATGGGCACCTTCTTTGCCTTTGTGGTGGCGCTGGGCGATGAATCCCTGGGCGTCAGGCGCTGGCTATGGGCCGGGGCCATCGCCCTGCTTGGCCCCCTGGCGGCGCTGCCCTTTTCTTTTCTCCATCCCCAGGCGACCTATGTCCGCTCGGTGATGCTGAAAGGAGGAGTTCTCCTGCTGCCGGCCCTGGGCTACTATGGCTGGCTACTACTGACCGCCCAAGCCAACTGAAGCACGCTGGCCTTTCCTTCCCAAACGCACTTCCCGACAGCGTTTGATTGGCTGTTTTCTTTTGCGCCCATTACAGTTAGAATCACCTTATATCTTTTAATCTTGATTTAGAGATATAAGCAACATAATCACCCTGCTTTGCACAGCGCACGAGAATAACCATGCCCACTCACAGCCCCAAAATAACCGACATCCTGGCAGTGCTTGCCGATGAAACGCGGCTGCGGTTGCTGATGCTGCTGGATCACAAGGAACTGACGGTGGCCGAGCTGGCCGCCACCACGCGGCTGGCCCAGCCACGCGTTTCCACACACCTGGCGCGTTTGAAAAAAGCCGGGCTAGTGACCGATCGCAAGGCGGGCGTGTCCTCCTATTACCGCTTTAATGCCGGGCAGACCAAAGAAGAACAAATCAGTGATTGGCCAGCGCTGTGGCAGCTACTGAAAAAGCAGGCCGAAAGCGACCCCCTGATGCAGCAGGACCGGGCCAATCTGGAGAAGGTATTGACCCAGCGGGCCGCCAGCAACAACTGGGTCGATTCGGTGGCTGGTGACATGGAGCGGCATTATTCGCCCGGTCGCAGCTGGGAAGCCACCGCCCGTTCGCTGGCCTGCCTGCTCAACCTGGGCGATGTGCTGGACATCGGCTGTGGCGACGGCGTGCTGGCCGAACTGATTCATCGCCACGTGGATTCCTACACCGGCATCGATCACAGCGAAACCATTGTGGCGGCGGCGCGGGAACGCCTGGCCCAGTCCGACAACTGTTTTTTTCAGCAGGGGGACATGCACACCCTGCCCTTTGAATCCAGTCAATTCGACCGAGTACTAATGTTGCAGGTGCTCACCTATTCCCCAGATCCCCAGGCCGCCATTGCCGAAGCGCATCGGGTCTTGCGGCCCAGCGGCAAACTGTTACTGACCACGCTCAATCGCCATCCTCACCAGCAACAGGTGGCGGACTTTGGCCACGTCAACCTGGGTTTCGACACCGACAGTCTAAAAAAACTGGCCACCAACGCCGGCTTCAGTGTGCAGCACGCGCAACTGACTTCGCGCGAACAGAAACCGCCGCATTTTGAAGTCATCACCCTGGAAGCCAGCAAGTGAGCCACAAGAAAACCGACTCGACAAAGGGAGCCACCCCGGAATCCCGTGTGTGCCAGCAGCCTGTGCGCCAACAGTTGGAACAGCACCTGAAGAAACGGATATTGCTCCTGGATTCGGCCATGGGCACCATGATTCAGCGTCTGGGCTTTTCCGAAAACGACTTTCGCGGGGAACTGTTTGGTGATCACCAGAAGCCACTCAAGGGCAATAATGACCTCTTGGTGCTGACCCAGCCGGAAGCCATTCTGGACATCCACCGCGCCAATCTCAAAGCCGGTGCCGACCTGCTGGAAACCAACACCTTTAACGCCACGCGCATTGCCCAGGCCGATTACGGCACCGAAGATCACACGTATGCCATTAACAAGGCCGCCGCGCAACTGGCCCGACAGGCCTGCGATGAATACAGCAGTGAGGACAAGCCACGCTGGGTCATCGGTGTGCTCGGGCCCACCAACCGCACCGCCAGCATGTCGCCGGACATCAATAACCCGGCCTTTCGCAACATCACCTTTGACGAACTGGTGCAAGCCTACACCGAATCGACCCGGGGTTTGCTGGACGGCGGTAGCGACGTGCTGATGGTGGAAACCATTTTCGACACCCTGAATGCCAAGGCCGCGCTATTTGCCATCCAGAACGTACTCAAGGAACGACAGCTTGACGTGCCCATCATGATTTCGGCCACTATCGTCGATGCCAGTGGCCGCACCCTCTCGGGCCAAACGCTGGAAGCCTTTTACAATGCGGTGCGGCATGCCGAACCGTTTTCGGTGGGTTTCAACTGCGCCCTGGGCGCCGAGGACCTGCGGCCCTATGTGCAGGAACTTTCGCGGCTGGCCGATTGCTACGTTAGCGTGCACCCAAATGCCGGACTGCCCAACGAATTGGGCGAATACGACGAGTCGCCCGAGCACATGGCGCAGGTACTGGACCAAATGGCCGCAGAAGGCGGCCTCAATCTGGTGGGTGGCTGCTGCGGCTCCACGCCCGAACACATTGCCGCCATTGCCGAAAAAATGGCGCACCGTGCGCCCCGGAAAATTCCGACGGTGGAAAAAATCTGCCGCCTTTCCGGCCTCGAGGCCTTCAACATCACCGCCAACACCAATTTTGTCAATGTGGGTGAACGCACCAACGTCACCGGCTCGGCCCGCTTCAAAAGGCTAATCAAGGAAGGCGATTTTGAAACCGCGCTGGAAGTGGCCCTGCAACAGGTGGAAAGCGGCGCCCAGATCATTGACATCAACATGGATGAAGGGCTGATTGACAGCCAGCAGGCCATGATTGAATTTCTCAACCTGATTGCCGCCGAACCAGACATTGCGCGCGTGCCGGTGATGCTGGATTCCTCCAAATGGGACATTATCGAGGAAGGCCTCAAACGGCTGCAAGGCAAGGGCATTGTCAACTCCATCAGCCTCAAGGAAGGCGAAGAAAAATTCCTGCAACTGGCGCGAAAAATTCGCCAGTACGGTGCCGCCACGGTGGTCATGGCCTTTGACGAACAGGGCCAGGCGGACAGCCTGGAGCGCAAAATCGACATCTGCCGCCGCAGCTATGACCTGCTGGTCAACCAGGCGGGTTTTCCGCCGGAAGACATCATTTTTGACCCCAACATCTTCGCCATCGGCACCGGCATTGCCGAACACGCCAACTACGGCATGGATTTTATCGAGGCGGTGCGCTGGATCAAGCAGCACCTGCCTGGCGCCCTCACCTCCGGCGGGGTGTCCAATATTTCTTTTTCCTTTCGCGGCAATAACGGCCTGCGCGAGGCCATCCACTCGGTGTTTCTCTACCACGCCATCGCCGCCGGGCTGGACATGGGCATCGTCAATGCAGGCCAGTTGACCGTTTATGACGACATCGACCCGGACATCCGCGAACGCATCGAAGACCTGTTGTTTAACCGCCGCGAAGACGCCACCGAACGCCTGCTGGAAGTGGCCACCGAAGTCAAAAGTGCCAAGGCCCAGGCCGAAGATGCCGCCTGGCGCGAACAGCCGGTTTCCGAGCGGCTGGCGCACGCGCTGGTGCACGGCATCGTTGAACACATCGACGCCGACACCGAAGAAGCCATGCACGAACTGGGCAATCCGCTGGAAGTGATTGAAGGCCCGCTGATGGACGGCATGAATACCGTGGGCGACCTGTTTGGTGCCGGCAAAATGTTTCTGCCACAGGTGGTGAAGTCCGCCCGGGTGATGAAAAAAGCCGTGGCCTGGCTGTTGCCACACATCGAAGCGGACAAAACCCAGCAAAACAAAAATGGCACCATCATCATGGCCACGGTCAAGGGCGACGTACACGACATTGGCAAGAACATTGTCGGCGTGGTGCTGGGCTGTAACAACTACGAAATCATCGACCTGGGCGTGATGGTGCCGGAACAGAAAATCCTGCAGGCCGCGCGCGAACACAAGGCCGACATCATTGGCCTGTCCGGCCTTATCACGCCCTCGCTGGATGAAATGACCTACGTGGCCGAAGCCATGCAGAAGGAAGGCATGGAGATCCCCCTGCTGATTGGCGGGGCCACCACCTCGCGCACGCACACCGCGCTCAAGATTGCCCCCAAATACAGCGGCCCGGTGGTGTGGGTCAAGGATGCCTCACGGGCCGTGGGGGTGGCGCAACAACTGACCGGCTCACCGGAAAACCGCCAGCCCTTTATCGACAAGATCAAGGCCGAATACGCAGCAATCCGCGAACGGCGTGCAAAACGGCCACGCAACCGCACGCTGATCAGCCTGGAGGCAGCGCGCGACAACGCCCTGAAGCTGGACCTGACGCAGTGTCCACCCGCGCCCAAATGCCCCGGCGTTCACGTGTTTGACGATTACGACCTGGCCGAAATTGCCGAATTTATCGACTGGACGCCCTTTTTCCAGACCTGGGAACTGCATGGCCGCTATCCGGATATTCTCACCGACCCGGTGGTGGGCACCAGCGCCAGTGAACTGTTTGCCGATGCCCAGGCCATGTTGCAACGCATCATTGCCGAAAAATGGCTGCGGGCACGGGCAGTTATCGGCCTGTTTGCCGCTCAATCCCGCGGCGATGACATTGGCATTGAAGGCCCCCACGGCCCACGCACGCTGGTCAATCTGCGTCAGCAAGTGGACAAACCCGGACCCAACCTGTGCCTGTCAGACTTTCTCGCCAGTGCGGACTCGGGCCAACAGGATCACATGGGCGCTTTTGCTGTCACCGCCGGTGCCGGCATTGAAACCAAACTGGCCGAATTCGAAGCGGCCAACGACGATTACAACGCCATTCTGCTCAAGGCCCTGGCGGATCGGCTGGCGGAAGCCTTTGCCGAGCTGATGCACCAGAAAGTGCGTCGCGAATACTGGGGCTATGCCGCCGATGAGGCGCTGGGCAATGACGACCTGATCGCTGAAAAATACCAGGGCATCCGCCCGGCCCCAGGCTACCCGGCCTGCCCGGACCACAGCCAGAAGACGCTGCTGTTCGAATTGCTGGAGGTGGAAACCAACACCGGCATACACCTGACCGAAGGCTTCGCCATGACACCCACGGCCGCGGTCAGCGGCTGGTATTTCGCCCACCCGCAAAGCCAGTATTTTGTCGTCAACAAGATCGGCGATGCCCAACTGGCCGACTACGCCCGGCGCAAGGGCGTGGATCAGGCACAAGCCAGAAAGTGGTTGGCTCCGCTGTTGTCTGATTAGAGTTTCCTTAAGTCCAACCTGCTACAATAGCCACATGATGAAAGCCCGCTTGCCATTGCTACTGTTTCTATGCCTTGTGACCTGGCAAGCGCTGGCTCAGGACACCCCGGCCAACCCGGCCTTGCCAGTGGTCACCGAAGCCACCGTTCCGGCCCTCTACGACGATGACCCGGGCACCGTTCGCATGCTGGTGGAGGAACGCGAAAAACTGCTCAAGAACCTGACAGAAACCCTGCAATATCAATTGCCGGTCAACGAGCCTGAAACGCCCCTGAACGATACCGAAAACCAGCGCATCAATGCCATCAAGTCGGCTCTGGACAACCTCAACAACCTGCATTTTCGCCACCTGAGACTGCTTTCAGAGTTGGAACAAAAGGCCTCCTCACCCCCGGCAGAGCCAAAAATCGAACCACCCGTCGAACTGACTGATATCGAACAGGTCAATGCCTACCTGACCGAGCTGGATCAGGCCATTGCCCAGGCCAAAGCCGAACAGGCCGATATTCAGAAACGCCTGGATAGCCTGAAAACCCAACTTGGCACGCTCATCAGCGAATACACCCAGGCGCGCAACAAAGACCCCAAAAGCCCGGATACCATCGAGAAACTGGCGCAAATCCACAACTATCAGACCGAATACGCCATTCTCAAGCTCAAGCAAAAGCGCCTGCAAAACCTGTTGCAGCAACTCAACGACAAAAAAGTCGAATACCAGACCAAATTGCCTCTGCTGATCAAGGACCTGAAAGTCAGTCAGGAAGAACTGCAACAGTTCAAGGACAAACTGGCCGAGCAAGAAAAAGCCTTGCAGGAATTAAAAGCCGCCAACGAAAAGAAAAGCCGCTCCATTAACAAACAAATCCTCAAGGCCGAACAGGCCATGGATAACATTGAACTGAAACTGGCCCAAACCAAGGACCCGACGGCCATTCGCACCCTGAACCTGGACAAGACGCTGCAATTGACGCGGCTCAAAAAAGCCCAGTACGAAAAATACCTGCTGGCCCAGAAGGAATTCGCCAGTCAGTTGCAGCTTACCAACACGCAATTCACCCTCGACTGGCTGCAGGCCTATTTGCAAAAATCCCTGTTGCCCAACCGCCTCAAGGAAGTGCTGAAGGACTGGAGCAAACGCACCAAATCCCTGGCCAAGAAAATCGAAGCCAACAAGCAACTGGTGCAATCGCTGGAACAGGATCAGTTGGAACTGGCCGCCAGCCTGCAAAACACCGCCAACATCGAGGCCAATGACCGCACCACGCGACGCCTGCTAAGCAGCTTGCGCAAGGAAATCAAGGCCACCGAACCGGTGCTTGGCAGCCTCTCCCAAGCCTTGCAGGATAATGCCACCCTGGGCGAACGGATTCTCAGCAAGATCAACCGCATCGCCAATGTGCTCAAATCCCAGCTGGACGTGCTGCAACGGGCCAGGCAGTGGCTGGAAGTGCACTTCAAAAGCCAATGGGAAAGCATCAAGAACGTGCTTTACTACCCCATCTGGTCCTTTGACGGCACGGCCTTCACGCTGGCGGTGCTGTTCAAAATTATTTTCTACATCACCCTGGGCATCTGGTTTCTGCGCTTTTTGCGCTCACGCCTGGTGCACATTCTCACGCGCAAATTCAATGTTTCCGAAGGCGCGGCCTATTCCATTGCCACGCTGGTCTATTACGCCGGCGGTCTGATTGTCCTGCTGACTTCACTAACCTGGGCCGGGTTCAACCTCAACCAACTGGTGATTGTGTTGGGCGCGCTGGGTGTCGGTATCGGCTTTGGTCTGCAAACCATCGCCAACAACTTCATGAGTGGCATGATACTGCTCATCGACCGCACCTTGACCGTGGGCGATGTAATCAAACTTCAGGACGGCACCCGCGGCAAGGTCAAAAAGCTGGCCATGCGCTACACGGTGGTGCGAACCAATGCCGGCGAAGACCTGATTGTGCCCAACTCGGAGCTGATCTCCAGTCGCGTTACTTCGCTCACTTACGATGATTATTACCTGCGTCTGCAGGTGCCTTTTGGCGTTTCCTATGACAGCGACCCCAAAGTCGTCAAGAAAATCGGCCTGGAGGTGGCCCGCAACGTGCGCCACACCGTGATCGACCCGCTGCATCAGCCCAACGTGGTGTTCCTCGGCTTTGGTGCCAGTAGCCTCGATTTTGAACTGCGGGTGTGGATCATGTTCCCTGCCGCCTTGCGCCCCACCGCCACCCGCAGTGACTATTATTACGCCCTGCACGAGGCTCTGACTGAAGCCGGCATTGAAATCCCCTACCCGCAACGCGACCTGCATTTCCGCAGCGTGGACGATCAGGTGGTCAACAAACTCACGCACGTCAACCGCGATAAGCCGCCGATAGCAGAAGAACAAAGCCTGCAATCACCAGCGGCCAATGCGGCCAAGCCGGACACCGGTCAGTCAGGCGAATCAAGCACCCAATTGGACACACCAAAACACAGCGAGGACAAGCCTGCGAAAGCGAATAATGCGGGTCAGGACGATTCACCGGATTCACGCTCGGAACCCGGTCAAAAGGGACATTATTAACCCAGCATCACATTTCCCGGTTTGCCTCAAGACTTCAGGCGAAAAAGAGCAACCACCCGGCGATAAGAAGGAACACGGCCGTGGCCACGCCATTCATAAGTGTCTGAAAACGCGGATTTTTCACAAACCGCGCCGCACCGGCAGCCGCCAGAAAAGCCACTGTGCCAAACACTAATACCGTCATCAGCATGAATATGAACCCCAGGCCCATCACCCGATAGGCAAAACCCGGGGTGCCAGGGTGAGCGAATTCGGGCAGAAAGGCCAGGAAAAACAGCAATACCTTGGGGTTGGAAAGGTTCATCACCACGCCGCGCGCATACCAGCGCACGGGTGAATCATCGCGCACCGGCAACGTCCCTTCAGCATCTGTGTCGTTCAGGTGATCCTTTAAGTGATCATTCCGATGGCGCCAGCTTTGCCAGGCCAGCCATAACAGGTAAATGGCACCGAAGTACTTCAAACCCTGCATGGCCCGTGGCTCGCGTGCCAGGATGGCCGCCAGCCCAACAGCCACCAGTGCGGTGTGGACAATAACCCCGGAAGCCAGGCCGAGGGTCAGGGCCAGGCCACGACGCCAACCCCTGGCCGCAGCCGTGGCCAACACCAGCAACACATCCGGCCCCGGCGTTAACGCCAGCAGGAAACTGGCCAGGGCAAAGGATAACAGTTCAGCGACTGACATGGGGCTTAGCGGCGGGAATCAGGCAGGGCATCAAGCATGGCAATTCAGAACGGCTGGCCGATGGCCAGCGCCAGTGGCCGGGGTGGTTCAGGTGTCAAGTTTGTCAACGTGTTCGCCCAGGATTTTCCACAGCGGCACCTGCTGTTCTTCGGGGATATGGATAAAACGCAGGGCCATCTCCTCGCCGTCCACTCGCACCACTTCGGCCTTGACGTGCAGGAGAAAATCATCGCTGATGATGACTTCCAGGTTGCACTGCCGGCCAACGGTGGCGTTTTGGGCAAATTCTTCTTCCTGGCAGCGTAACTTGATGCCCGTGGCCGAAATGTTTATCACATCAAACACCCAGGCATTGCCACCTTCCAGCAGCAAACAGGCCACATTCAGTGGCTTGCGCGCGTAGCGTATGGTGCGTTTCTGACTCATGCAAACAAAACCATCGGCTGCCAGTGAGAGAAAATCCGGATCATGGCGTGAGTTTAACCCATCAGGACTCGGGTTTCATGTACGGGAACAGGAGCACATCACGAATGCTGGGTGAATCTGTGAACAGCATCACCAAACGGTCAATGCCGATGCCTTCACCCGCGGTTGGCGGCATGCCGTATTCCAGCGCACGGACGTAATCGGCGTCAAAATGCATGGCTTCGTCATCACCCGCATCCTTGTTCCTGACCTGCTCCAGAAACCGCTGGGCCTGGTCTTCAGGGTCATTCAGCTCCGAAAAGCCATTGGCGATTTCATAACCGGCGATAAACAGCTCGAAGCGGTCAGTGTAGTCCGGGTTCTGGTCATTACGGCGTGACAGGGGTGAGACTTCCGTGGGGTATTCGGTAACGAATGTGGGCTGAATCAGGGTCGGCTCGGCGGTGGCTTCAAACAGTTCGGTGAGGATCTTGCCCTTGCCCCAACTGTCTTCCACATGGATGCCTTTGGCTTTGGCACAGGCCCTGAGCTTTTCCTCACTGTCGCAGTCTTCCAGGCTCAGCTCCGGGTTATTTTCCACCACCAGCTGGCGCATGGTCTTGCGCGCAAAGGGCTGGCCAAAATCTATTTCCTGGCCCTGATAGGTAAAACGCGTGCCACCGGTGGCCACTTCGGCCAGTTCCCGGAACAGTGCTTCGGTCAGGTCCATAAGGTCGTTGTAATCGGCAAAAGCCTGGTAGAACTCCATCATGGTGAATTCCGGATTATGCCGGGTAGAGACCCCTTCATTACGGAAATTGCGGTTAATCTCATACACGCGCTCGAAGCCTCCCACCACCAGCCGCTTGAGAAAAAGCTCCGGTGCAATGCGCAAATACAGGTCAATGTCCAGCGCATTGTGGTGTGTCACAAAGGGCTTGGCCGCCGCACCGCCGGGAATCAGGTGCATCATGGGCGTTTCCACTTCCAGAAAGTCTCGTCCTGGCCGCTCCATGAAATCACGAATTCGCCGGATGACGCGGGAACGGGTCTGAAACACCCGACGCGAATCGTCGTTGACGATCAGGTCCAGATAACGTTGCCGATAGCGGGTTTCCATGTCCTGCAGGCCGTGAAACTTTTCCGGCAATGGCCGCAAGGACTTACTGATCAGCCGCAGTTCATCCACGCGCACCGATAACTCGCCGGTTTTGGTCTTAAACAGGGTGCCGCTTGCTGCCACGATGTCACCAATGTCCCAGCCCTTAAATTCGGCATACAGCCCTTCGGGCAAGGCATCGCGCTGAACAAACAGCTGCAGACTGCCCGTGGCGTCCTTGATAACGGCAAAACTGGCTTTCCCCATCACGCGCTTGCTCATCATGCGACCGGCCACCTTGACCCGCACCGCCTGCGCTTCCAGCTCTTCCTTGCTCAGGGCATCGTATTTTTCGTGCAGCTCGGCGGCAAACGCATCGCGGCGAAAGTCATTGGGGAAAGCGATGCTCTTTTCATCACGAATTTTTTGCAGCTTCTGCCGGCGCTCGGCAATCAGACGGTTTTCATCAATAACGGGCGTTTGGGTGGTGGGTTCTTGGCTCATGAGGATGCTCGTGTGCAAATAAGGTGGATGAGGAATTAAAGGCCCTGCTTGAGGGAGGCTTCAACAAATTTGTCCAGGTTGCCGTCCAGCACTGACTGGGTGTTGCTGATTTCCACGCCGGTACGCAAATCCTTGATGCGCGACTGGTCAAGCACGTAGGAACGAATCTGGCTGCCCCAGCCAATGTCCGATTTGGTGTCTTCGGTGGCCTGGGAATCGGCCATGCGCTTGGCCATTTCCAGCTCATACAGCTTGGCTTTGAGCTGCTTCATGGCGGTGGCGCGGTTCTTGTGCTGGGAGCGGTCGTTCTGGCACTGAACCACGGTATTGGTGGGCAGGTGCGTGATGCGCACGGCGGATTCGGTGGTGTTCACGTGCTGGCCACCGGCCCCGGAAGCGCGGTAAACGTCAATGCGCAAGTCAGCCGGATTGATGTCGATATCAATCTCGTCGTCAATTTCCGGCGAAACGAATACCGCCGCAAAACTGGTGTGGCGGCGATTGCCGGAATCAAACGGCGATTTGCGCACCAGCCGGTGCACGCCGGTTTCCGTGCGCAGCCAGCCATAGGCATAATCGCCATCGACCTTGATGGTGGCGGACTTGATGCCGGCCACCTCACCCGGGGAAAGTTCGATGATCTCGGTTTTCCAGCCCTTGCTTTCGGCCCAGCGCAGGTACATGCGCAAGAGAATTTCGGCCCAATCCTGGGCTTCAGTGCCGCCGGAGCCGGCCTGAATGTCGATAAAGGCGTTGTTGGCGTCCATTTTGCCGGAAAACATTTTCTGGAATTCGAGTTTTTCCAGCACGGCGCGGATGGATTCGATTTCTTCCAGGACGGACTCGTAGGTTTCCTCATCCTCGTCCATGTCCGCCAGTTCCAGCAACTCACCGGCGTCCTTGATGGAGGCATTCAGTCGGTCGATGGTTTCGACGATATTTTCCAGGCGCGCACGTTCCTTGCCCAGTTCCTGAGCCTTTTCCGGCTGGTTCCAGACTTCCGGGTCTTCTAGTTCGAGATTGACTTCTTCCAGGCGTTCTTTACTGGCATCGTAGTCAAAGGTACCCCCTCAGCGCATCGAGGCGCTGCTGGAAATCCTTGAGTTGTGCCACTTGTTGAGCAATTTCCATGATCGATTGTCGTGTTTGTCCGGGTTCAAATAATAACAGCCAGAGCGGACTCTGGCTGAAATGAATGGAATTGACCGTTCAGGCCGGCCATTCGGATGACGCATGAAGTCACATAAACCGTGATAACAGACAGCGGCTGGTCTGCGCCTGAACGCGATGGCAGAATCCGTCTAGGGAGCCTCTGATTGAATCTGAGCTTCCCTAGCGACCTTCCTTGATCTGTTTCTGACGCAGCTCCCAGCGTTCCTGGGCATCCACTGTCATGGTCGCGATGGGCCGGGCCATCAAACGTTTGAGGCCGATTTCCTCATCGGTTTCCTCGCAGTAGCCGTAATCTCCGTCCTTGATGCGGTTGAGCGCCTTGCGAATCTTGGCCAGCAGCTTGCGATACCGGTCGCGGGTACGCAGTTCGAGTGAATTTTCCGTTTCACGCTGGGCGCGTTCGGCTTCATCGCCCACGTCACGCACTTCCTGCTGCAGGTTATTGATGGTTTCCTTGGATTCGTTGACCAGGTCCTCACGCCATTGCAACAGGCGACGACGGAAGTATTCCAGGTGCTCCGGGCACATGTATTCCTCTTTATCCGATGGCACATAACCATCGGGAAGCTCCACTTCTGGAATATAGCCTTCCGGCAAATCGTTAATGTCTCGTTCTGACATAGGTGTCCCATTCTCCATATGTGGTCGTGATTTTGGTCGGATGACCTGCATTGGCCACATGGCCTTTCTAATGCATAGGTTCGCTGCTCACACTACTCTCCCTGGATAACTCACACCTGGTGAGTGATCCGGGGTAAAATTAAGCGACCCTTTATAACGCAAACCGACCCACCGGGCAATAGATTTCTGCATGAAAACCCTGCTTATTCTGCTGCTGCGCGGCTACAAGTTTTTTATCAGCCCGCTGCTGGGAAACCACTGCCGGTTTTATCCCAGTTGTTCCGAGTACATGGCCACGGCCATCGGCCGTTTCGGGGCCATCCGCGGGCTGCACCTGGGCCTGAAACGACTGGGCCGCTGCCACCCGGGGTGCCAAGGCGGCATCGATCACGTGCCCGAACACTGGCCTGACAGACACACGCAGGCCTGCTCACCGGAGGCCCACCAGAAACGGGCAACACAAGACCCGTCCAAAAAACCGGTTTCTACCGAATACAATGCTCAAAAACACGCCGTTACCGACCCCGAATCGGACAGCCAACAACCCGAAAATCCGGTTTTGTGAGGACCCCATGAATGCATACACCCTGATAAAAAATGCCCAGTTGGTTAACGAAGGCGCCATTCACGCGGCCGATGTGCTGATAAAAAATGAGCGCATCGATAAAATTGGCACCGAACTGCAGGCACCGGCTGGCGCCACGGTGATTGACGCACAAGGCCTGTTCCTGCTGCCGGGAATGATCGACGATCAGGTGCATTTCCGCGACCCGGGCCTGACCCACAAGGGAGACTTTGCCACCGAGTCCGCCGCTGCGGTGGCCGGCGGCATCACCTCGGTGATGGACATGCCCAACACCAATCCGCTGACCATCAATCAGCAGGCCATTGAAGCCAAGCACGCGCACGTGGCCGGTCGATCACACACCAATTACGGCTTTTACCTGGGCGCCACCAATGACAATGTCGAGGCGGTCAAGACCATTGACCCTCGCCTCATCTGCGGCATCAAGGTGTTCATGGGCGCCTCAACCGGCAACATGCTGGTGGATGACGAGCAGACCCTGACGGCCATTTTCAAACACGCGCCCACCCTCATCGCCACCCATTGCGAAGACACCCCCACCATTCTGGCTAATGAAGAAAAAGCCCGGCTGATCTGGGGCGAAAACGTTCCCATAGAAGAACACCCCAACATCCGCAGCCGCGAGGCCTGTATCAAGTCCACCCGGCTGGCCACCGGTCTGGCGCAGAAGTACCGCGCCCGCCTGCACGTGCTGCACATTTCCACCGCTGAAGAAGTGGCCATGTTCCGTGACATTCCCACTGAGCAGAAGCACATTACGGCAGAGGCTTGTGTGCATTTCACCTGGTTCGATGAAAGTGATTACGCTGACAAGGGCACCACCATCAAATGCAACCCGGCCATCAAAAGCGCCAGCGACAAAGCCGCTATTATCGCTGGCATCAAAAGCAACCGATTAGACGTGATTGCCACTGACCACGCGCCACATACACGCGAAGAAAAGGCCGCGCCTTATTTTTCCGCCCCTTCGGGCCTGCCACTGGTGCAGACAGCCCTGCCCAGTTTGCTGACCCAGGTCAACCAGGGCCTGTTCAGCCTGGCGGACATTGTCCGTAAAACCGCGCACACCGTGGCTGATATCTTTCAGGTCGTTGATCGGGGCTACCTGCGCGAAGGCTATTTTGCGGACCTGGTGCTGGTGGACATGAACGCCATTGCGCCGGTGCGCCATGAAGACATGCTGTACAAATGCGGCTGGACACCCTATGACGGCGCGCGCTTCACCGCCCGTATCAGCAAAACCTGGGTCAATGGTGAGCTTAAATGGGATGGCCAACAGGTACTGGGCGAGGCCACCGGCCAGGCCTTACGCTACCTGCGTACCTGACTGACTTGCTAGGGAAGCTCTGATTGAATCGTGACACGGCATCTTGTGGCGTAAAATCGCCCATTTCTGCGTTCAAACCTTCACAATAGCTCGCTGTTGTGAAGGTTTGCGCCTTGAACTGAGCAATTTTACACGACAATCTGCTCGCACCAGATTCGATCAGAAGGCTCCTAGAGGTAACAGTGACAGGCCGGTGAACCTGGTCAATCAGTTTGTGTTTCTGCATGCTGCGTTTGATGACTCATGTGATAAAGGTTATCAAGGCGCCAGATGCGCTTGGACCGTTGCCGGCGGAACTGGCTGACAGAAACCCCATTGGCACCAAAATGAACCGCAATCAGGCCGCTGCTTTGCGTGTCCAGCCAGCGTATGCCGCGTTGCCGGTAACGGCTCACCACGTCCACTTTCGGGTGGCCAAAGGCATTGAAATAACCTGAGGCATTGATGGCCAGACTCGGGTTCACTGCCTCAATAAACGCCGTGCTGCTTGAGCTTGAACTGCCGTGATGGGGCACCAGCATCACGTCACTGTCCAAATCAAGACGGCGGGCCTTATGGGCTTGCAACAACCGGTATTCCACCGCCGTTTCCACATCGCCAGTCAATAGCACATGGCCCATGGCATTGCCGATGCGCAGCACGCAGGAACTGTTGTTGCCCAGATAAGGGTTCAGGTTATAGGGCGATAACACGTCAAACCGCACACCGTCCCATTCCCAACTCACGGGGCTTGTGCACGGCTGTACCGGGTCGGCAAGCGGGGTAGCAAAGGTGGCATAAAGCGAGTGCACCGGCAGGTGTTCCAACAACGGGGCCGCGGCCCCGGCGTGATCGTTATCCCGGTGGGACAGAATCAGCGCATCCAGCGACCTGATGCCCCGTTGGCGGAAATACGGCAACAGCACCGCATCGGCCAGATTGAAACCACTGTCAAAAGCCGCGCCGGTGTCGTACAACAAGCGATGATGCGCTGTTTCCACCAGCACCGCAAGCCCCTGCCCCACGTCCAACACAAAAACCCGAAAAGCCTGTGCCGGATCTGCCCCATGATTGTCCGTCGTGTCCTTGGTGATAAGAGTCTCTGCAAGAGCGTGTTTCGGCACAAGGCCTTCTGGCTGACTCAGTGGCCACAAGGCAAAGCCCAGCAAGGCCACCATGGCGGCCAGACCCAGCCAGCGCCGGCTTTTTTGGTGGGCAAAAAACCACGCCAGCAGCGCCAGCAGCCATAATGCCAGCCACCACCCCGGCAAAGCCGGCACCCAATAACTGGCTGCCGGCCAGCGTGACAATGGCTCAAGACCACGCATCAACCCTTGGGCCAGCCAATGGGCCTGCCGCAGCAGCCATTCATCCAGTCCACTGCCACCGATCAGCGCATGGGTCAACAAGGCCATCCCCAGCAGCGGCACCAGGGTCACACTTACCAGCGGAATAAGCACAAAATTAACCAGTGGCGCCAACCAGTGAATTTCATGAAACAGCACCACGCTCAAAGGCATCAAACCCAGCAAAATAGCCACCTGAGCCATAAAAAGTTGGCCAATGGTCTGCATCCCGCGCTGCAGTGGTCGGCTTTTGCGCGGGGTTTTAGGGAATTGACTGTCCTGATCCGCCGCTTTCACTGGACTTTGGACCACGCTTTGGCTTTTGCGGGCCGAAAAAGCCGCAATCAGGGCTGCCACGGCGGTAAAAGACAACCAGAAACCCGAATCCAACACAGCCAATGGATCAAACAGCAGCACCAGCAACAACGCCACTGCCCAGATGTCCCAGGGTGACAGGCGCCGGCGGGAAGCCACTGCCACGGCCAACACCGAAACGGCCACCAACGCCCGCACCGTGGCCACAGAAAAACCGGCCAGAGCCGCATAAGCCAGGGCAAAAAACCAACCAAGCAGGGCCTGCAAAACCGGACGGGGCACTCGCTGCTGTGGCCAAAACCAGAAAATCACCCAGCCCAGCGCGGCCCCCACCAACGCTGCCAGGCCGATATGCAGGCCGGAAATGGCGATCAAATGCGCGGTACCGGTGGCACGGAAGATGGCAAAGTCATCCGGCGACAGTTCAGAACGATCACCCAATGACAGGGCCACCAACAAGGCACGCGCCGAACCCGGTATCAGGCTTTCCTGCAACCACTCACGCAGGCTGCCCCGCTGGCGCTGAATCCATGCGCCCAAATCCCATGATGAGGATGCCGCTGTTTTTTGCGCTTCCTGCACCCAGCCGGTGGCCACGTAATGATGGCGAAACAGCCAGCGTGGGTAATCAAAACCGCCCGGATTCGCATAACCATGCACCGGCTTTAATTTCACCTGTAACCGCCAACGCTCACCCGGCTGGGGAAACTGTTCGGTGCGATACCAGGTGAGCAGATAACGACGGGCCGGTTCGGTCACGCTTTCGACGGTGAAACGAATGGAATCGCCCTTGATCACGGGCAACCCCGTCACGCGGGCGAAAAGAGTCTGCTGGCGTCCCTGATCGAGGAGGTGGCGGGTTTCTGTTTCCAGGGCCTGACGCTGCTGCCACATGGCCTGTCCGGTCCAGGAAAAACCGGCCAGCAATGTCGCCAGCAATACCAGGCCACGCGCGGCCTGGACTGTTGCCTTATCCTTCCGCCTCAACAAAACTCGGGCAAGCAGAAACAGGAACCCGGCGATACCAATAGCTGATAGCAGATAGCTTTTTTTGACCACCGGCAGGAATAGCCACAGGCTGGCCCCGGCCAGCAGAAACACGGCCAGAGCCCAATACGTCAAGACTCGCTGGGCATCGCAATGTTTCGCGGCCTTTGCTGATGAGTCAACGGACTGATCGGTCACTGCAGCGGATGGAGGAAGAAGATTCTTGGAAAGATTCACGGCCACGGCGTGTTGGCATTGCTGGCTTCACTGCGTCCAAACCCGTCAGCAGCAGTTGGTCGGCTAATCCACACCATTCCGGCTTTATCCGCAGATTCACACCAGAAAACCGGCCTGCCCATGTCAGGGAGTTATTTCGCCGCCACCAACCGCATGTGGCTGTAACTGGCCATCGTGCATGCGATAAACCCTGTTCATGCGCTCGGCCAGTCGCGTGTCGTGGGTGACGATGACCAGTGCAGTGCCCAGGTCACGATTCAGCTCCAGCATCAGGTCCATGACCTGAGTGGCGGTCTGTTCGTCCAGATTACCGGTGGGTTCATCGGCCAGCACAGCCGCCGGGTGAGTCACCAGCGCGCGGGCAATGGCACAGCGTTGCCGTTCACCACCGGAAAGCTGGGCCGGCCGGTGCGACAAGCGTGGCCCCAGGCCCACCCGTTCCAGCATGTCGGTGGCTTTGCGATTGGCAAGCGCGGAAGACGCGCCACCAATCAGCAATGGCATGGCCACGTTCTCCAGCGCGGAAAACTCTGGTAACAGATGATGAAACTGGTACACAAAGCCCAGATGCTTGTTGCGCAATTGCCCGCGCCGGTTGTCGCTGACGGCACTGATGTCCTGCCCGTGCAACAGCACCTGTCCCCTGTCGGGTTTATCCAGACTGCCCAGCACGTGCAACAAGGTGCTTTTGCCCGCACCGGAGGCGCCAATGATGGCCACGGTTTCGGCAACGGGAATCACCACATCCAGGTCATGGAAGACCCGCACGGTGTGACCGGCATCATCAAACGATTTGCTCAGTCCACGGCCTTCCAGAACGGCAGGCACGTCCGGTGAACTGGTTTCTGCAGGAAAGTTCACATTGCTGTTTTTTTCACTGGCGTTATTCATAGCGCAAAGCCTCCGCCGGTTGCACACGCGAGGCGCGCCAGGCCGGGTAAATGGTGGCCAGCACCGTCAGGCCAAAGCTCACCGACACAATGGTCAGCACATCCCGCCACTTGAGATCAGCCGTGATGTCGCTCACGTAATAGACATCGGCCGACATGAAGTCGGTGTGGAAGAACCTTTCCAGCGCCGGCACAATCACGTCAATGTTCCAGGAAATCACCACGCCCGCGATAGTGCCCAGTAGCGTACCGATCAAACCAATCACCACGCCGGTGACAATAAAAACGGCCATCACCTGACGGCGGGAAAAGCCCTGGGTGCGCAAAATGGCAATGTCGCTCTGTTTTTCTGTCACCAACATCACCAGCGTGGACAGGATATTGAAGGCGGCCACCGCGACAATCATGGACAGAATAATGAACATCACCATGCGCTCGGTCTGCGTGGCTTTGAAGAAATTAACGTTCTGCTGGGTCCAGTCTCGCACGCGGTAAAATCCGCCCAGCTCACGTGCCAGCTCACGCGCCACCCGGGGCGCCTGCATCAGATCCTTGAGTTCCAGCCTGATGCCCTCAACCCCTGCGCCAGTGCGAAACAGTTTTTGCGCATCACGCAAATGCACTATGGCCAGTTTTGAATCGAACTCGTACATCCCCACTTCAAAAATGCCGCTGACGGTGAAACGCTTGACCCGTGGCACTATCCCCACCGCGGTGGTTTTGAACTGGGGTGCATACACCATGACCTGGTCACCCGGCCCCACCCCGAGAGTGGCTGCCAGTTCTGAACCCAGCACAATCCGGTATTTGCCCGGCTGCAAGTCCTGCAACGAGCCATAGCGCATTTTCTCATTGACCTGAGTGACCTTTTCCTCCAACTCGGGAACAATGCCACGCACCAGCGCGCCTTCGGTGCGATTGCCCTGAATCAGCACTTCCGAATCAATGTAAGGAGCCGCCCCCACCACTTCCGGGTGCTGCACCGCCTTGTCCACAGCTCTTTGCCAGTCAGTCAGGTATTCATTGCCGTAAGTGGAAATGGTGGCATGAGACACCATGCTCAGCATGCGTTCCCGCAATTCGCGGTCAAAGCCGTTCATCACCGAAATGACCACGATGACCGTCATCACCCCCAAAGCAATGCCGGCAATGGAAATGAAGGAAATGAAGGAAATAAAGTGGTTTTTGCGTTTGGCGCGCGTGTAGCGCAGGCCGATTTTAAGCGGTAGGTTCATGCAGTTCCTTGACGTTCAGTTTTTTAACCCGGGCGTATCCTTGTCAAAAGCCTCACCTTGGTAAGCCCTGAGGTTGCAAACGATAAAATGACAGACCGCAAGGTCCGTGCGGGAATTTTCACCCATCGCCCTTGCAATCACAAGGCATATATGAACAATCGGGCCAATGGTATTTCCCATCAACAAACACTGGCCACTACTGGCCGTTTTGCTTCTGACCGCCACTGTGGCTGGCGGGTTCCTGCTGGCGCACCAGTCCTTGCAAAAACCGGTGGATTTTCACCAGACCGGCTACACCGGCAGCCAGTCATGCCGCGACTGCCACGAGGACCGCTACCAGAGCTGGGCCAAAACCTATCACCGGACCATGACCCAGGAAGCCACACCGGAAACCGTCCTTGGTGACTTTAGCGGAAAAAAATACAGTTACTGGGGCTACACCGTGCGCCCGGTGCGCAAAGGCGACCGTTATTATTTTGAATACTACGACAAGAGCGGCCAGACGCTGCTGAACACGCTTGAGATCAGCCGTACCGTGGGTTCTCGCCGCTACCAGCAATACCTGGCGCAAACGCCCTACACCGGCGGCAACTATTACCGCCTGGAAATGCTGTGGCACATGGGTGATCAACGCTGGGTGCACATGAACGGCGTGTTCCTGGGCTCTGACAACCAGCCTTTCGACAACCACACCGCCTTATGGAACCAGAACTGCATCTTCTGCCACAACACCGGCGTGCAACCGGGCATGAGCAACTATGAACAACTGGTGGACAACGTCAAGCACGGCCAACCGCTCGACCTGCGCCGGAATGCGCGTTACGCGTCTCACGTGGCCGAGCTGGGCGTCGCCTGCGAAAGCTGCCATGCCGGTGGCCAGGCACACGTGGCCGCCGAAAGGCTCAACCCCTTGCGCAAATACTGGCAGGCGCTGACCAGCAGCAGCGACCGGAGCATTATCAACCCGGTCCGATTGAGTAAAGAGCGCAGCGTCGAAATCTGCGGCCAGTGTCACGGACAACGCACGCCGAAAACACTTGATCAGGCCCGTCACTGGGTGGAAAAAGGCCCCACTTTCCGCCCCGGCGACCCGCTGGGCGATCACGTCAATCCCGTCTGGCAGCACTCCACCATCCAGGGCAAGCCGTCCGATATTTTCGCCAGCCGTTTCTGGCCCGATGGCACACCCCGGTTGACGGCTTACGAATACCAGGGCCTGCTGCAATCGGCCTGTTACCAGCAGGGTGAGCTGACCTGCATCAGCTGCCACTCCATGCACGGCGGCGATCCCAAAGGGATGCTGGAAGAAAAACAACGCGGCAATCAGGCCTGTGTCCAATGCCACGCTGATCTGGTCAACACGGTCAGTGAACACAGCGGCCATGAAGCAGGGTCTGAAGGCGCGTTATGCTACAACTGCCACATGCCCGAACGCGTTTACGGCATCATGACCTATCACCGCGATCATCACATCAGCAACCCGCAACCAGCGCAGGAGTTTGCCCTGGGCAAGCCCAATGCCTGCATCAACTGTCATCAGGACAAAACCGATGACTGGGTACTGGAAAAAACCCGCACACTCTGGCCGGATGCCGCCGCAAGCCCGTCTGATTACCGCGCGACCGGGCGGCTTCCAAGCGTGGTCAAACTGCATTCGGGCGACCCGGTGGAACGGGGCCTGGCGGCCTGGAACATGAGCCGCCATGAAGGAACCCTGCCCTTCACCCGGCGGCACTTTTTGGTCCCGCATCTGCTGCTGGCCTTGCAGGACAACTACCCGGCCATCCGCCGCTTTGCCCACCAGAGCCTGAACCGGATCGCCGCAACCCTGCAGACCGAAGACCCGGACTTTGCCCGGCTGCATCGAATTCTGGCGCCGTTTGATTTCATTGCCGATGCCAATGAGCGTCAAACAGTCGTCGACGCGGCGCTGGACTGGTACGGGCAGGTGGACAAAAGCCACTGGCCGGCACCGCCTGAAGGAAGTTTTCTCGACGAAAATTACCGCCTGAACCTGAATGCCATCAACGCCCTGCGCCGCGAAGCCCAGAGCGACAGCAAACGCATCGATATTGGCGAATAAGCACCGCTATCTGCCTGAAAAACGGGTGTGCAAAGGCGTAATGAATCAAACCAGTTGCTTTATTAACCTGGCATCAATATAGGCGATGCTCAGCCATGATGCGCTGTTTGCCAGCAAGGCATCAACTTGCCGCTATAGGCCATTCTACAGCAAGAGTTGATAACGCAGTCTGGCGGACAGCGCATCGCGGCTAAGCCTTTTTATATCAATGAGTTGGGGCTTCAAGCCTGCCCCGTCCCGGCCGGGCCGGGGCAGGCTTGAAGCCCTGAGCATCACCTATATTAAGGTTAATAGCATATCCTGGTCAAACGGGGTGGTGTCTGCGCCGGTTTGCAGTTTGTGCATCAGGTCGGGGTTGGCGATAAATGGGCGGCCAATGGCCACCAGATCAGCCTGACCGTTTTTCAGCATGGCATCGGCTTCCTCAAACCCGAGGCTGCCGCAGGCAATCACGTTGCCCGGGTAATGTTTTTTGAGGAAAGCCGAGGCCCGCCCGCCCAGGTAATCGTATTCGAGGTGGTCGTCAAAGGAGCCTTCGTGCACATAGGCCAGCCCGCGTGTGCCCAATTCTTCTAAGACGTGGATAAAGGTGTCTTCGTCCCCGGGGGTGTGTTCCAGGTGAACGTAGGCATTGGGTGACAGGCGGATACCGACTTTGTCAGCGCCCACGGCATCAACGACTGCATCGGTGACTTCCAATGCGAAGCGGGCCCGGTTTTCCAGGCTACCGCCGTATTCATCGCTGCGCTGGTTGGTTTGCTGGCGCAAAAACTGGTCAATCAAGTAGCCATTGGCGCCATGAATTTCTACCCCATCAAAGCCGGCTTCAAGGGCATTGCTGGCGGCCTGGGCGTATTTTTTCACCAACGCCCTGACCTCTTCGGTGCTCAGTTCGCGGGGCATTTCGTATTCCAGCCCTGCAGACCGTGGTACCCGACCCTGCCAGGCAATGGCCGAAGGCGCCACCGGCTGGATGCCGGTGTAATGGCTGTGCGCCACCCGGCCCAGGTGCCAGAGCTGGTTGAATATCCGCCCCCCGTTGGCCTGCACAGCGGCGGTGACTTTTCCCCAGCCGGCGATCTGTTCGGGGGTGTAAATGCCCGGCGTGTCGGGATAGCCTTGGGCTTCGGGTGAGATGATGGTGGCTTCGGAAACAATCAGTCCGGCATCGGCCCGTTTGGCGTAATAGCTGGCCATTTCATCCGTGGGTACCAGGCCTTCGCCGGCAAAGCAACGGGTCAAAGGCGCCATCACCACCGAATTGGGTAAAGCCAGGCTCTCTGACAAAACCACGGGTTGAAACAGGTGCGGGTAAGGCATGGTTCTGGAATCACTGCTCATGGCATTTTCCTGAGTTCTGAAGATTAAGGGTGACTGGCGGCCGGTCTAAGCGTCCTTATGACTGACACTGGGGCCGATTGTTTGTTTGGAACACACCGCACAACGAGCGTCTTTTTTCAGTGTCAAGCGGCGAAAACGGTTTTCCAGCAGATCAAAAGTTAACAAATGCCCACTGAGGCTTTCACCAATGCCGGTGATGAGCTTGATGGCTTCGCTAGCCTGCAGGGTTCCGGCAACGCCCGGCACCACACCCAGCACACCCACTTGCGAGCAGTTGGCCGGCTCCGCCGCCTGGCTGGGGGGAAAAAGGCAGGCGTAGCAGGGGGAATCGGGCTGGCGAAAGTCGAAACTGGCCACCTGGCCTTCAAACTGGAAAACCGCTGCATAGACCAGCGGGATGCCCTTCTGTTGGCACCTTTCATTCACCAGATAGCGCGTTTGCAAGTTATCTGAACCATCCAGCACCACGTCCACGTCTGCCAGCAAGGCATCAATCGTGTCAGCATTCAAACGTGCTTCTACCGCCGAAATTTCCACCAACGGGTTTAAGGCATGCAGTTGACCGGCGGCCGATTCCACTTTCGGCAAACCCAGGGTTTCGGTGCTGTGCAGCACCTGCCGTTGCAGGTTGGACAATTCTACTGTGTCGTCATCCACCACAGTCAAATGCCCCACCCCGGCGGCGGTCAGATACAAAGCCGCGGGCGAACCCAGTCCCCCGGCGCCTACCATCAACACATGGGCATTGCCGAGTTTCTGCTGGGCTGAGCGCCCCCATTGCGGCAGCCGTAAATGGCGGTCATAACGCAGCGCCGCTTGGTCAACCGGCGGCTGCTCCAGCGGCAGGCCCTGCGTTCGCCAGGCAGCCATGCCGCCACTGACCAGCGCCAGATTGCGGTAGCCGCGTTGCGCCAGGAGTCCGGCGGCCTCCCGCGAACGCTGACTGGTTTCGCACACGAGCATTAATGGCGCGTTTTTGTCCACCGGTAAAGACTGACAGGCCTGTTCATCACCGTTTAGCAACGATGCCAGGCTCAGGCACAGTGCTTTGGGGGCCACGCCGGTGTGCCATTCGGCTGGTGTGCGCACATCCACCATCTGCGCGCCTTGCGCTTGCAGAGCCAGCGCCTGCTGTGGACTGACGGACTGAATGGCTGATATCCCCTCAGACTCCATACCATCAGACCCCATGCGGATTAAACAGATCACAGAACCGCTGCACCATGACCCGGTCACCGGCTTGCAACTCAACCGGGGTTTCATCCAGCACAATAAAGCAATTGGCCTGGGTTACCGAAGACAGGCGACCGGAACTCTGGCTGCCACACACAGACACGGCAAAGCCGGCACCGGCTTCATAACGCAGGGCGCCGCGAACAAATTCGCGCCGGTAGTGGGATTTGCTCAATTTCTGGTCAATGCGGGCTTCAAACTGCAGTGGCGTGGTGGCGCTTTCGCCCTCTAGTTCACGCAAAGCCGGCAACACCAGTTGACTGTAGGTGGCAAAACTGGAAACCGGGTTGCCCGGTAAAGCAAACACCAGCGCCCCGTTCAGTTCAGCCAGCATGAGGGGAAACCCGGGTTTCATGCGAACCTTGTGGAAGATCACCTGGCCATGTTGCTGCAGAACATCGCGAATAAAGTCCTTGTCACCGGCCGAAATGCCGCCATTGGTGATAATGACCTCCCCGGGCCGGGCCGCTGCCAGCAAAGCCGAGCGGATGGCCTGCGGGTCATCGGGCAAGGCCGCGGCCAGTTTGACCTGACAACCCTGGCGTTGTAACAAGCCCTGCAGGGTGTAGCGCACCGAATCAAAGATTTTGCCCCTAGGCAAGTCGGCCCCAGGTTCCAGATCACCAGGTTGAATGATTTCATCGCCACCGGTGAACAGGCTGACCTGAACCGGTGATTGCACCGCCACTTTGGCGCAGCCCACCGAGGCAATCAGGCCCAGGTCCTGGGGGCGCAAACGGTGGCCACGGGAGAGAATTTTCTGACCTTTTCGCAGGTCTTCCGCCCGCTGGCGCACAAACTGACCCTTGCGCTGGACTTCCCGCAGGTACACGCGTTGGTCCTTGAATTCAGCCTTTTCCTTGGGCACCACGGTATCGGTACCCGGTGGTAGTGGCGCACCGGTCATGATCGGCACGGCCTGGCCGGGCTTTTCCATCACCCCAACGGTTTCTTCGCTGGCCACCTCACCGGCATACCGGGCTGGCAGCAGTTCAAACCAGCCTTCACCGTGATCACTCACATCGGTAAAGCGAATGGCGTAGCCGTCCATGGCGGAATTATCAAAGGCCGGAACGTCAATGCGGGACACCACGTTGGCCGCCAGTACCCGGCCTAAGGCATCAGACAGGGGCATGACCTGTGGGGCATCGATAAAATGGCGGCGAGCCGTTTCAATGATGGTTTTTCGTGCCTGCTTGAAAGACAGGCCGGTGGGGTAGCCGGTTTTTGACGTGTCATTCATGCCATTGTCCTGCTTATTGTTTGAACACCTGACCAGCAGGCGGTTGCAACCGGTAGTGTGGCCAGGGAAGCTCTGGTCGAATCGTGAACTCGCTTCTCACACCTGAAATGTCCGATAACGGCGTTGAAGTCCTTGCCAATAGCCCTGCTATTGGCTGCGAACTCCGCCTTGTTCTCGAACATTTCCGGCATAAGCTGCTTTGTCCAGATTCAATCAGAGCTTCCCTAGCGGCGTTTTTTCTTGCGGCTGGTGAAGGCCTTAAGGCGCTTGCGCTTGTTGATCTGGCGCTGGGTCAGCTTATTTTTCTTGCCTTTGAAGGGGTTTTCGGTGTCCTTGAAAGCCAGCACCACCGGCGTGCCCTGTAGCTTGAACGCATCGCGGAATTTCTTTTCCAGATAACGCTTGTAGGAATCTGGCAAGGTACCGGTGCGAGTGCCGTGAATCACGATTCGCTGAGGGTTTTTTCCGCCTGAATGCGCGTAACGCAATTTGGCCGTGCGCCCGTGCACCATGGGTGGCTGGTGCTTTTGGTAGGCATCTTGCAGCACGTCAGACAGCTTGCCAGTGGGCAAATCCTTGACCGAGGCCGAATGCACCTCGTCGACCTTTTTCATCAGCTCACCCAGGCCCGAACCGTGCAGGGCGGAAATATACACCACCGGCACCCAGTCAAGGCCGGCCATGCGACGTTGCAGCTCACTGCGCACCCGGTCGCGGTGATCCATGGGCAGGTGATCCCACTTGTTGACGGCTAACACGGCCGAACCGGCATTGCGTAACACCAGACTGAGCAGGCTCAGGTCCTGGTCGGTGATGCCTTCGCGGGCATCAATCACCACCACCACGACATCGCTTTTTTCTATCGCTTGCAAGGCCTTGATGACGCTGAATTTTTCGATGGTGTCGGTGATTCGACCACGACGCCGAACACCAGCGGTGTCAATTAAGGTGTAATTAACGCCGTCCCATTCCATGGGCAGATAAATGCTGTCCCGGGTGGTGCCCGGCATATCAAAGGCCAGCACGCGGTCTTCACCCAGCAAGCGATTGACCAGGGTTGACTTACCCACGTTGGGACGCCCCACGATGGCCATGTGCGTGCCCTTGTGGCGCGGGTCATGGCTGTTGTCCTCTTCGGCTGCCTGCGGTGGATGTTCTTCGAACCATTCCTGCAGGGTTTCGCGCAGTTGGTTAACGCCCCGCCGATGGGCCGCGGCCAGGGGCAAAATCTTTTCCGCGCCCAAGCGATGGAATTCGCTCATGGCCGTGTTTTCTTCCTGACCGTCCACTTTGTTAACCAGCAGCATGACCGGCTTGCCGGACTTTTTCAGGTTCCGGTAAATGGTCATGTCATCATCCAGCAAGCCGTCTTTGGCATCGGTCATCATCAGCACCAGATCGGCTTCCTCCATGGCTTGTGCCACCTGATTATTCATCAATTCGGACAGGTCGCCTTCATCCCCCATCAGACCGCCGGTATCAATGAGAATGGCGGTATCTTCGCCCAACTCCATCACGCCGTATTTCCGATCGCGGGTCAGGCCGGGCATATCCGCCACCAACGCATCACGGCTGTGCGTGAGGGCGTTGAAAAGCGTGGATTTGCCGACGTTGGGGCGGCCAACCAGTGCGATAACAGGGGTCATGCGTTGTATTCCTTGGTGTTATTTCTGGCAGAGACCGGGGTCAGCCACCTTCCGGCAGGTAACGAACAGCCGTCAGGCTGCCATCCTTGTTATAGAGGTAAATCACATCACCGGAAACCACGGGGGCCCAGTAATACGCCTTGCTGCCAAATTTCTTCCGTGCCAGTGGCTGACCATTGGCGGCATCGAATACGTGCAACCAACCTTCCATATCTCCCACCAATAGCTGGCCGGCGTAGTAGGTCGGTCGCGTGAGCTGGCGATTGGCATAGCCATCGCGTTGCCAGATGTCGGCGCCGGTGTCCCGATTCAGGGCATGCAACACCGAGTCCATGTCACTAAGGTACAAATGCGTGCGCGACACGGCCACGCCCGTGGCTGAACCCAGGTCGCGCGACCACAGCACATTGCCGGACTCGGTGGCCACCGACAAGGTCTTGTCACCGGCGCTGGACAGATACAGTTCCGTGGCCACCAGGGCCATGTCTCCATC
>JALWKC010000159.1 GCA_026996795.1 Lysobacterales bacterium
TTAATGGCCCGGTGGCCGACAAATGAAGAACGCAGACAGACGGACAAAACCCCATGACACTTAGCGGATTTATACTCAGGCTGCTGGCGGCCCTGTTACTGGTGCTTGTCACCTATAACCCCACCGGGTATTCCCTGTTCCACTGGCTGTGGCCCTGGCAAAACGAAAACCTGCCACTGAAAATCCTGGCCGTGCTGGTGGTGTTGATTGGCTGGATCATTTTTGCCCGTGCCACCGTGCGTTCCATTGGGCTTTTGGGCATTTTTCTGGCTGCGGCCCTGTGCGCTACGCTGATCTGGCTGTTTGTGGATCAAGGCTGGATGAATTTGAAAGACTCCACCACGCTGGCATGGTCATTGACGGTGATGGTGGCGGTGATTCTGGGCGTGGGCGTGTCCTGGTCGCATTTCCGTCGCCGGCTGACCGGCCAATTGGACACGGATGATCTTGACGAGTGAGCAACTGACAGAGGCACACAGAGGAATACGCATGAGTTTATTAAAAGTCCCGGTTTCCTATGGCGAAGTGCTGGACAAAATCACCATTCTGGAAATCAAGTCCGAGCGCATTGCTGACGAGAACAAGTTAAAGAACATTCGTCGCGAGCTGTCCGAGCTCAACCGCACCTGGGCCGAGTCCGGCCTGGATCACCCGGAATTGCCGCGCCTGAAAGACAGCCTCAAAGCCGTTAATGAAGCCCTGTGGGACATTGAGGACGCCATCCGGGTCAAGGAAAGCCGGCGTGAATTCGATGACGAGTTTATCCGCTTGGCGCGCAGCGTGTACGTGGAAAATGACCAGCGCGCGGCGGTCAAGAAAGACATCAATGTGCTGCTGGGTTCTGATCTGGTGGAAGAAAAGTCCTACAAAAACTACCGCTAATGCCGTGAGAGGTATTGGTTTTCCCAGAGCCTGATTTTTTCCAGCACCATTTCTCGGGTGACTAACTCCATGACACCGGGGTATTCCAGTTTGGCGCCCCAGGGCAGGGCATGGGCCGGTTTGCCGGTGAATTTTCTCGCCGCCTGATCGTAGGCATCCACCGCCAGTTCCTGAAAATTGTATGGACCGCTGCGCTTTGGGTTGCTGGCCGCGTGCAGAGCAATCACGGGCGTGCCTGCCGCCGAAGCCATGTGCGCCGGGCCGGAATCCGGCGAAATCACCAGATCCACGCCTTTCAGCAGGGCAAAAAACTGCTTGAGTGTGTCCTTGCCGGTCAGGTTCAGCGGTACGGTTGTGCAGGCGCTCATAATGGCTTGTGCCATTTCCTTCTCAAACGCACTGGGGCCGCCGCACAGTAACACCGTGGCGTGGTACTGCTTATGCAGCTCATCGACCAGCCAGGCGTAGTTGGCCACTGACCAGTTCCGTAAGGGGTGGCTGGAGCAGGGGCTGAGCACCACCACCGGGCCGGATGTGACGCGGCTTAACACCTGGCGGGCATAAGCCCGGTCGGATTCAGACAGGGCCACCGGCCACTGGTACACGGGCCGGGTGGCGCCCAGCAGACGGGCAAACTCCATAAAACCGTCCAGCACGTGTTGGCCGGGTTTTTCCGGGATGGATTCATGCACAAACCAACGGTGAAAATCCCGCGACCGCGCCTTGTCGAAACCAATGCGCCGCCGGGCGGGGATGGCCTGTCCCACCAGGTTGGCGCGCAGGCTGACTTGCATGTGCAGCAGCGCATCAAAGCCGTTATTGCCGGTGTGAGTCAACAAACGCTGGCGCAGGTCGCGTATTTCCGCCCAGCCCTTTTTCTTGTTGAACACTTCGAAATGCACCCCCGGCAGGCCGGCCAGGAGCTTGCGTTCCAGTGCGCCAACCACCCAGGTGATGTCCGTGTCAGGAAACCGGGCCTTGAGGGTTTCGACCACCGGCAGGGCATGGGTCACATCACCAATGGCCGACAGACGCAGCAGACACAGGGATTTCGGGGCTTGGTCAAGGGGCGCGACAGGTGTTGTTTTTGGCATCAGTCGGTGGAATGGTCGGGCTTGCCCCGGCGGTCGTTGTCCCCCGACGGTGGGGGACTGGCAGGCGTGGCCGTCTCACTTTCGGCCATTTTTTTCTTGATAAAGCCATGCAACAACACGCCTTTGACGGCGAGCACGACAACAACGATGGCAATGATCCAGGTGGAGTTCATGGGGTGTTAAATGGGGTGTTTATGGGCAATGCGTCCAAAGCCCCATTATAACCGCGCATCGGGCCTAAGGAACCTCTGATCGAATCGTGAACTCGCTTCTCACACCTGAAATGTCCGATAACTGCGTTGAAGTCCTTGCCAATAACTGGCTATTTGCTGCGAACTCCGCCTTGTTCTCGAACATTTCCGGCATAACCTGCTTCGTCCAGATTCAATCAGCGCTTCCCTAACGAATTTTCTCAAACCAGAAACTGCCACCGCCAAAAATCCGGCCATCGGGAAAATTCAACCTTCGTGGTTGCTTTTGAAGACGGACTACTGAAGGCAGTGCTGGAAATGGGACATGCCTGTTCATTTATCGAGACTACTATAAGTGACTTGAGTGTCGACACTAATCAAGGTTGTTTTTTTTACAGACTTCATCTGAATATGGTGTCATATTTTCTTGTCAATAAAGACGCCGATTTACTGTTTCAGGCCCATCTCTTACGGGATATTCAAACAGAGTTCCCTGGCTCGCGTATGCAAAAAGATGGCGTCAACCGGGGGTCTCGCAGGTGTGTTTCAGCAACTGGTGTTTTTTTCATTGCGGCGATCATCTGTGTAGGCTTGATGCTGCCATTAAGAATGGCTGCCTCATCAGCCTGATGTACCCGGTCGATGAAATTCTGGTCCCATTCAGCCTTGGCATTGAAGTTGTGCCCGAAAGGCCGGTCAATAAACACCATGATAATATTGGCAAAGGGGATAAACAGCTCGAAATGAAATCGCTCCACCAGCAGTGGCAGGATATCCTGGGCCCGGATACCCTCAAAGCCACTGTCTGAACAGTCATGGTTGATGTATTGCCGCTCTTCCCGTTTAAACAGTTGGTTGTAGCGGTATTTCCGTGGCAGTTCCTCCCAGAACGGCTGCAACAATTCCAACGCCTCCGGCCAGCGCTGATGACCATTGCGCCCAATCATGTCAGAGGTAATAAAGGAGCCATCTGCCTTCATCCCCCGCTTAATGGCATCAAAAAGCCCTTCCAAATTCAGTACATGATGTAGGCTTTGATTTGCCATGACGATATCATAGCGCTCCGCTTCTGGTTGCCAGTAGTTGAAATCAGTTTCTATAGTTCGTACAAATCTGTCTACACCTTTATCGCGGGAAAGTTGCTTTGTTCTCTGCAACATGCTAGGGTTTATATCAACACACTCAATTACAAAGTTTCCAATGCCATTTGATTTTAGCTTTTCTGCAATGCGAACCTCGAGTTCGCCATTGCCCGAACCAATGCTTACAATGTTAAATATACCTGTATCTTCTGTGTTTTCTGCCTTGCTTTGCGCATACTTTATAAAGAAATCATCCGGACTGGAAAAGCCAAATTTTTCTTGCATTGGCAATAGGTGTTTGTTTGACCAATAATGAAAAATACCTGGAAGGTCATGCACGTTTTCGCAATCAGAATAAAAACCTATTTCGTTTAGCAACTTATCTCTGTAGCTAGAGTTGCCAACTATTACCTTGAGTTGCATTAGTGCTTTATTTAATAAAGATTTCATAAAACCCACTAAAAAGGATCTGTGATTTAAAAACTTAGGAGTAACCACAT
>JALWKC010000160.1 GCA_026996795.1 Lysobacterales bacterium
GGGTCCCAGTTGACCAGCCGCTTGCCGCGGTAAATCAGCCCTTCGTCATACAGCTTTTCAAACACCTCCTGCACGGCGGCCGAAAGGCCTTCGTCCATGGTGAAGCGTTCGCGTGACCAGTCACAGGATGCGCCCAGACGCCGCAGTTGGTGAGTGATGGTGTTGCCAGACTGTTCCTTCCATTCCCAGACCTTTTCGATGAATTTTTCCCGGCCCAGGTCGTGGCGGGTCAGGCCCTGGGCGTTTAACTGCCGTTCCACCACCATTTGCGTGGCAATGCCGGCGTGGTCGGTGCCCGGTTGCCACAAGGTTTTGTCGCCTTTCATGCGGTGATAACGCACCAGCGCATCCATGATGGTGTCCTGAAAGGCGTGGCCCATGTGCAAGGTGCCGGTGACATTGGGCGGTGGAATCATGATGCAGAAGCTGTCGGGGCTGTCACCGCGGGGTTTGAAATAACCGCTGTTTTCCCAGTGTTCGTACCACTTGGTTTCAATGGCGGTGGGGTCGTACTTTTGCATCATGGGCAGGGCATCCTGAAGCGTTGATTCGGTGTTTTCAATGGGCAGTGATTGTGAATGCGTCTGTTCTGACCTGGGGCAATCACGTCTGACCGGGAACGACGGCAGGTTCCCGGCCAGGTTGTTCAGTTTTTAAGGAACCTCTAATTGAATCGTGGCACGGCATCTTGTGGCGTAAAATCGTCCATTTCTGTGTTGCAAACCTTCGCAATAGCCTTGCTATTACGTGCGGCTTGCGCCTTGAACTGAACAATTTTACACGACAATCTGCTCGCGTCAGATTCAATCAGAGATTCCTTAACTGGCCTGTTCGCTGCGGTCAATCAGAAATTGTGACAGCAAGGGCACCACACGGCCAGTGGCGCCTTCTTCCTTTTTGCGCCAGGCCACACCGGCGATGTCCAGGTGAGCCCAGGGCTGATCTTCATTGATAAACTCACCCAGAAAAGTCGCCGCGGTGATGGAACCGGCCGGCATGCCGCCAATGTTCTTGAGATCGGCAAAGGGCGACTTGAGCTGTTGCTTGTATTCGTCAAACAATGGCATCTGCCAGGTGCGGTCATAGATGGCGTTGCCCGAGTCCATCAGTTGCGCGGCCAGGGCGTCGCGATTGCTCATGACCGCCGAGGTCACGTGCCCCAGCGCCACCACGCAGGCGCCGGTCAGGGTGGCCACATCCACAATCAGTTCCGGGTCGAATTCCTGCGCGTAGGTCAGGGCGTCACACAGAATCAGGCGGCCTTCGGCATCAGTGTTGAGTACTTCGATGGTCTTGCCACTGTAAGAGGTGATCACGTCGCCAGGGCGGTAGGCGCGGCCATCGGGCATGTTTTCAACCGTGGGCACAATGACTACCAGATTGATGGGCAACTGCAGTTCAGCAACGGTGATAAAAGTGCCGATAACACTGCCGGCGCCCATCATGTCGTATTTCATTTCATCCATGTTGGCGCCGGGTTTGAGCGAGATGCCGCCGGAATCAAACGTGACGCCCTTGCCCACCAGTGCATACGGTTTGGCGTCACCGGCGCCGCTGTATTCCAGCACCACAATCCGGGAATCATTGGCGCTGCCCTGACCCACGGCCAGCAAGGCGCCCATGCCCAGGTCCTGCAATTCATCCTGATTCAGGACGCGATGCCGGGTGTTGGCATACTGGCTGGTGATTTCTTCGGCTTTGGCCGCCAGGTAGGCGGGGTTGCAGATGTTGGGAGGCAGGTTGCCCAGTTCGCGTGCCTGCACCATGCCTATGCCGATGGCATCGCCCTGGCGCACGCAATTTTCACAATCTTTACTGACCACGATAGCCATTTCATTCAGGTGGACTTTTTCATCTTCTGGCACATGGCGCGTGGTGACGTATTGGTAGGTGCCGTTATGCGCGGCAATGGCGGCCAGTTGTGCCAGGCGTTTTTCCGGGATGTCATGCTGGTTGATCTGGGGCAGAAAGCATTCCGCGCTGTCCACGGACAGGCAGCCGGCGTGTTCCACGGCGCAGGCAGTGGCTTCCTGGAAAACCCCCTTATTAAAGCGGTCTTTTTCGCCCAAGCCCACAATTACAATCGGTTGCCCTGAAGGAGTGTAGAGCGTCAGCAGTTGGGATGGTCTGGCGCGAAAGTTCCCCTTTTTCAATACCTTTTTCAATTGGCCGCCGGCCAATGCGTCAATGCGTTGGCCCGTGGCGTTGAGGGAGTCTCCGGGAAACACGCCAAACAGAATGGCGTGATCGCCGCTGCCTGGTTCAGTGCTGATGTGTTGAATGACTTTCATAATAACCTTCCATGCCAAACTGGCTTTATTAAACGAGAAAACGGAGAAGCACGGGCTTTTCTTATATGCGTGCAGTCCCTGGCGCTATGGCGGTTGCGGCGCGTTCCGGCCAATCTGCCTGAATGAAAACACCGGTTGAAACGCGAATGCCCGGTGTCAGAAACGGCATAACGGCGTATTCTAACAACTTTCTGCTCTTGAACCACCCTCTTTTGCGGTGCCGGAGGGTTAAATTGCCTGGCTACAGTGCGGTTTTTGCCGGTTCTAAGAGCGTTTCTGGGGTGTCAGTCCCTATGTGATAAAAAGCCCGCCCCTTGGTTGGCGAATCCGCCGGCATAAAGGTGCCTGCGCCCAAGTGACAGGATTTGGTAAGATAGTGTCCTTGTTCTTGTTGTCCGCCGCATTGCCAAAAGCTGCGGTGACCATAATTTGTTCCCTGCGGCGGAGAGTGCGTGAGAATTCTTGCTACCTATTTACGACGCGAATCGGCGAAAACCGTTGCCGTAATATTTGCCGTCCTGTTTTTAATTACCCTTGGTACCCTGTTTGCTGATACCTTGCGCGCCATAGCGCGGGGCGCCTTGCCATCGTCCATGCTATTGACAGAGCTGGGCCTGCGCACCGCCAGCGTGTTGACCATTCTTTTTCCCCTGTCGCTGTTTCTGGGTGTGCTCAGTCACTTAAGTGGCCTGTACCGCAATCAGGAAGCCGTGATGTACCACGCTTTTGGCCTCGGCGTGGGCCAGTTTTTGCGCTTTCTTATGCCCATGGTCTTGGCTTTTGCCGGCTTTATGCTGGTGCTCTCCCTGTGGGTGGTGCCCTGGGCTTCGCGCCAGTCGGACATGCTGGCCCAGGCCGCTCGCAAGGAGGTTTCCGTGCTGGGTCTGAAAGAAGGCGAATTTCAGACCCTGGGCGATGACGAGGCGGTTATCTATATCGAAAAAATTGATGCGGAAAACAACCGCTTTCAGCGCGTGTTCCTGGCGCGCCAACCCCCGGGTGTGGTGGATGTCCTGACCGCCAGCTATGGCTATCAGTTTGAAGACGAAACCAGTCACCAACGCTACCTGGCCTTGTTTGACGGCCATCGTAGCGAAGGCCGAGCCGGTCAGTTGCGTTATCAGCGGCTGCATTTCGATCGGGCCGACGTGCGTTTGCCGCGGTTGCAAGGGCGCTCCTTTTCTGTGGAGGAGGATGGCAAGACGGTGCGTGAGTTGCTGGCCTCCAGCGATCTTAAAGACAGAACAGAGCTGCACTGGCGGCTGGTGCCTGCCCTCTCGGTGTTGGTCCTGGTGGCTTTGGCCGTGGCTTTGGCGCGCACTTCACCACGGGAAGGTAAATACGGCAATGTCATGATCGGTTTGCTGACTTATGTGGCTTATGTGAATTTCCTCGCCCTGGGCCGGGCCTTGCTGGAACAGGGCAAGCTGCCCATGTGGCTCGGTTTATGGTGGGTGCACCTGGCCTTTCTGGGCTTTGCCCTGTGGCGAATCTGGAAACTGGACGGTGAATTGGGGCCATTTCGCGCCAGGGTGTTGGCATCGTGCTGAAAATCATTGACCGCTATTTGCTAAAATCCGTCAGCCAGGGCGTTTTGCTGGCGGTGCTGATTTTTCTGTCGCTGGATGTGCTGATCGCCATTATTGGTGAAATGGGCGATATCGGGCGGGGCGACTATGGCGTTGCCGATGCCTTCTATTTTGTATTGCTGACCATTCCGCGACGCGTGTACGACATGTTTGCCGTCAGCGCGGTGGTTGGCGTTTTACTGGGTCTGGGGGCATTGGCGGCGGGCTCGGAACTCACGGTCCTGCGCTCTGTGGGGTACAGCCGTTTGCGTATTGCCGGCGCGGTGGTCATGGCCATGTTGTTATGGATGTTGCCAGTTTCCTGGCTGGGGGAATTTGTGGTGCCCGATAGCGAGTTTCTGGCCGAATCCTTTCGCACCAGCCAGTTACGGAAAAATGTGGGGCTTAGCCGCCACTCCGGCATCTGGGTGCGGGATGGGCAGGTGATTTTGAATGCGTTGCCGGTGCGGGAAGAAAACGGCGACAAACAGCGGGTGCGGTTGGTGGATGTGACCATCTACCAGTTGGATGACGCACTCCAGGTCAGGGAAATATCCCAAGCGAAAGAAGCACAGCATGATGGCCGCGCCTGGCGCATGAAAGACGTCAGGATCACCCGGTTTACCGACAAAAAAGTGGTGCTTGAAGCAGTGCCCGAGAAACTCTGGCCTTCACGCATCGATCCGACCATTCTCACCATCAGCCGCACACGGCCCAAATACCTCTCGGCCAGGGACATCATTCGCCTGCAGCATTTCAAACGTCATCAGGCCTATGTGGCCCCGGCGTATCGCATCGCCTTGTGGGCCAAACTGGCCTTCCCCCTGCTGGTGATTGCCTCGGCACTAAGTGGTCTGCCGTTCCTGTTTGGCTCCGTTCGGGGTGGTCTGGGGCAGCGGTTGACTGTTGGTGTCATGATAGGCGTGGTGCTTTATCTGGTAAACCGTACCTTGTTGAATTTGGGCGAGGTTTACGCCCTGCGGCCGTTTTGGGTCACGGTGTTGTTACCGTTACTGATTATTCTCGGCGTTCTGTGGTATTTGCGCTCTGGTCGACTGGGTCCGCCCGAGGACTGCCTTCGGTCAGCGGCCTCGGTCAGTCAATGATATCTGTTTGTCGGGTTAATGTGCCATCAATTGATAAAGACCAATGGCAGCGGCCAGTATCAGTGTAACTCCAGTAGTGACCACTGCAATGGCCACCGCCCAGGGGCGTTGCCGAAGGCCGTTCCATTGCAGGCGCCAGGCGCGCATGCCAAGGGTTTGCCCGCCCATTTTGAGGGAGCCGGCCAGGTAGGCGGAGATGCCTCCCAGCACCAGCAACTGGAACCAGAGCGTTTCCGGTGGCACTTCATGCGCCGGTGTCAGGATCACGGCCAGCAAGGTTAGAAAAAGCAGGATTCCGGCAATGACCAACGTGTCGTAAATCGCCACGGCAATTAGTTTAAAGAGAAAAGTGAAACATTGACGAAAATTCATGAACAGTATCCTGAATGGGGGGGATTAACGGCCTTGTTTCACACGATGCTCATCCATTTTATCTAATTCCGCTGGTTCGCCACTTAGCATGGCTTTGAACGAAGCCCGCCTGGCTCCTTTCCGGTGGTCGGGGGTGGTTCACCATTGAGCTGCGGGGTATTTTGTCTGAACGCTGAATGATTGCCTGAAACTCACAGAGTAAGCTTAACCAGGCGGTAAAAAAGCCGGTAAAAGCCACAGCACACTTAGCAGCAGGGTGAGAATCATTAATAGCATAACGAAATCTGCCGCCAGTTTCACAAAAGCCGCTAGGCCTGGCCAGTGGCGCGTGGTCAGTCGCAGCAAGGACCAGCTGCCCAGCGTGATGGTGAAAACAATGACCGCGGCCAGCAACAGCCACGGTTTGAGAAAGGCCAGGCCAAAGCCGAAGGCGATACCGGTGTGTGTCCAGGATGCGTGTTGGCTGTTCATCATCATTCCCCAGCAGGTGTTCTGCGTGAATGCCAAGCATAGGGCTGAGGTTTCTCAAACTGTGAGACGCCGGGGAAAATCGGGCACAAAAAAGCCACGGCGCCGGGTTTAAGCAATGGCGCCGTGGCTTTGCTGGTACTGAGTCAATAAAAAGTTATGCCATTACAGTTCTTCGGCGTGCTCGGCCAGGTATTCGGCCACGCCATTGGGGTCGGCTTTCATGCCTTCCTTGCCGGCTTCCCAGTTGGCTGGGCACACTTCGCCGTGCTGTTCGTGGAAAATCAACGCGTCAATCATGCGCAGCATTTCATCAATGTTGCGGCCCAGTGGCAGGTCATTGACCACCTGGTGACGCACGACGTTGTCCTTGTCAATCAGGAAGGAACCGCGAAATGCCACCGCGCCATCGGGTGTTTCAACGTCGTAGGATTTACAAATGCCGTGGGTCAAATCGGCCACCAGCGGGTAACCCACCTGGCCAATGCCGCCTTTTTCCACCGGCGTGTTGCGCCAGGCGTTGTGGGTGAACTGGCTGTCGATGGAGCAACCGACCACTTCCACGCCGCGCTTTTTGAATTCGTCCAGGCGATGATCAAAAGCGATCAGCTCGGACGGGCACACGAACGTGAAATCCAGCGGGTAGAAGAACAGCACCTTGTACTTGCCTTCGGTGGCGTTGTAGAAATTGTAGTCATCAACGATGGTGCCGTCGCCAAGTACGGCGGGGGCGGTAAAATCAGGGGCCTGACGGCCAACGAGTACGCTCATGGTTTTCTCCTTGGTGTTATTGTTTGATCGGCCTAGATTTTACTGCCGTGGCCTGAAAATGACCAATGCATTTTTTGCTTGCGTATGTTCGCAGAAATAAAACACCCGCCGATCTTATGGCAGGGTGGTGGCCGTGCACAGTTTCTGCCAGTAAGCCGCGGGATAGCTGGCCAGTACCGTGTGGCCGCCGGGAAATGTGTCCAGCCAGTAATTCTGGCCTTCCTGCCAGCCGGCATTAAGAAAGTCCACGCGATCGCTCTGGGCATAGGCCAGTGGCACGATGGGGTCTGAGCTGCCGTGGGACTGGTACAGCCGCATCTGGCGCGCCGCGGCCAGGGGCACGGCATCGCAATCCGGGTGTCCGGCCGGTGGGTGGGGACAGGTAAAACCACCCAGCACCCCGGCACTGACGCCGTAGGCGGCAAAAAAGCGGCTGTTGGGCCGGTTGGTGTCCATGCGTATCAAGGCGGGATGATCCAGCATCAGCGCGTGCATCAGGTGCCCGCCAGCAGAAAACCCGTAGCCATAAATGCGTGTGGTTTCGATGTTGTAGTCTTGCTCCATGTCATTGATGAGTGCCTGCAGGATCGGCCCGGCGCTGCCAGGTAGCCAGCTGCCGGAAGCGCCCGTGGCCACCTGGGCGGCGACAATAAAACCGTATTGGTCAGCGGCCGGTTGCCAGAAATCACGCATGCTTTGGGCATAACTCTGGGCACTGGCCGGGTCGCCGGCGGTGCCGTGCCACAGCACAATTAGCGGTGTGGCTGTGTTTGGTTGATAGCTGGCAGGAATGTGCAGGTAGTAAGTGAAGCTGGTTCCGAACGCGGGCACAAAAACCTGAGCCGTCAAGCTGCCGGGAAGCGGGCCGCCAAAGCCGTTGCTGGGTTGGGAGTCGTTCTGATAGCCGCTGTTGAAAATGATATCGGGGCATTGATTCAGGCTGGGCACATCGGGCAGGGCCGTCGCTTGCACTAACCACAACAACCCGCAGGCCATGAGGAAAATGGCCCGGACGCGGTCCAAGCCCCCGGGTTTTTCGGGTGTTTGTGCCATTGAGAGTTACCGCACTTTTTCAATCCAGTCCACTTTCCGGAATCCGCGTGGCAAAACATTACCACGCTTGGCGCGATAGCCCAGGTAATTTTGCAAATCTTTCCATTTCAGGTTCAAGTGGCGTTTGCCTGACCAGATGCGGAAGTGGTCGCCGGGGCCAACCACCACCACGCCGGCCAGTGTTTCCTTGCCGCTCTTGAGCAATTTGGGCGGAATGTTCATCAGCTTGTTGCCCTTGCCCTTGTTCAGTTCCGGTACCTCCACCAGCGGGAAGGCCAGCAAATGCCCGGCGGAGCTGACACACACCAGGTAGTCCTCCTCCAGGTTATTGACAGCTGCTGGCGGCAACACGGTAAAACCGGCCGGCACGGTCAGCACCTGTTTGCCGGCTTTTTTGCGGCTGTAGAGGTTTTTCATCTGGGTGATGAAGCCGTAGCCGGCCGAGCTGGCCAGCACAATGCGGTCTTCGGGCTTCTCGCACACGGTGACCACAAACTGACTGCCAGGCGTGGGCGAAAAGCGCGTGGTGAGCGGTTCGCCCTGGCCGCGTGCCGAGGGCAATTGGTGTGCTGGCAGCGAGAATGCCTTGCCGTCGTTGCTGAGGAAGGCCGCGTTCAGGTTGCTGCGCCCCAGGCAGTGGTGCTGATAGGCGTCGCCGGACTTGTAGGTCAGCTCTCGCGGGTTGATGTCATGCCCTTTGGCTGCCCGCACCCAACCGGCCTGTGAAAGAATGATGGTGATCGGTTCACTGGGCACCAGGGCGCTTTCATCCAGCACCTGAGCCGCCTGCCGGTGCACAATCGGGCTGCGGCGCGGGTCTCCATATTTTTCCGTGTCTTCGATCAGTTCAGCCTTGATCAGTTTTTTCAATCGCGCCCGTGACAGCAAAGTCCCTTGCAGTTCCTCCTGCTCACCGATCAATTCGGCTTGCTCGGTGCGAATCTTCATTTCTTCCAGCCGCGCCAGATTACGCAAACGGGTGTCGAGAATGGCGTCGGCCTGTATTTCGCTGAGGGCAAAGCGCTGCATGAGTTTTTCTCGCGGTTTTTCTTCTTCGCGAATGATGCGTATCACTTCATCCAGGTCCAGGTAGGCGATCAGCAAGCCTTCCAGGATGTGCAGGCGGTCTTCGACCTTGCTCAAGCGGTGTTGCAACCGGCGACGAACGGTTTCGGTGCGAAAGCGCAGCCATTCATGCAGCAGCTGTTTGAGGTCCATGACCCGGGGCCGGCGGCTCAGGTCGATGACGTTCATATTGACCCGGTAGGTGCGTTCCAGGTCGGTGGTGGCGAACAGGTGGCTCATAAGCTGTTCGTAATCGATGCGGTTGGAACGCGGTGAAATCAGCAGCCGGACAGGGTTTTCGTGATCCGACTCGTCGCGCAAGTCTTCCACCATGGGCAGTTTTTTGGCGCGCATCTGGTTGGCGATCTGTTCCAGTACCTTGGCCGGGCTGGTCTGATGCGGCAAGGCGGTGATGACGATGTCCTTGCCTTCCCGCTCATACACGGCACGCATGCGGATGCTACCGTGACCGCTGCGGTACATGGCCAGGATGTCTTCGCGCGGGGTGATGATTTCGGCATCGGTGGGGTAGTCCGGGCCCTGAATAAAGGCGCACAGGTCATCCACTTCGGCATCGGGATGGTCCAGTAGGTGCAGCAAGGCCGCAGTGACTTCTCGCATGTTGTGGGGTGGAATGTCCGTGGCCATGCCCACGGCGATGCCCGAAGCGCCATTGAGCAGCACGTTAGGCAAACGGGCCGGTAGCCACATGGGTTCAGTGAGCGTGCCGTCAAAATTGGGCTGCCATTCCACCGTGCCCATGGGCAGTTCCGAAAGCAGGGTTTTGGCGTAGGGCGTCAGGCGGCTCTCGGTGTAGCGCATGGCGGCGAAGGATTTCGGGTCATCGGGCGAACCGAAATTACCCTGGCCATCCACCAGCGGGTAGCGATAGGAAAAGGGCTGGGCCATCAATACCATGGCCTCGTAACAGGCGGAATCACCGTGCGGGTGAAATTTACCGATCACATCACCAATGGTGCGGGCGGATTTCTTGTGTTTGGAGCTGGCTGACAGGCCCAGTTCGCTCATGGCGTAGACAATGCGCCGTTGCACCGGCTTGAGGCCGTCACCCAGAAAGGGCAAGGCTCGGTCAAGCACCACATACATGGAGTAATCCAGGTAGGCTTTTTCCGCGTATTCGCCCATGGCGATGCGCTCAAAATCAAGAATTTCGGTCATGAATGGGGGTCGGCAGCTTAAACGGGCTTCATTTTACACAAGGGCCGCTGAAACGCCATGAGAAAGGCATCAATTGTGACTATAATAAGCCGTTTCCAGTCACGGTTATGGCATGAATTTTTTGCTTTCCAACGATGATGGCGTCAACGCCGAAGGGCTGCAGACGCTGCGGCGGGCTTTGCGTGAAACAGGCGCGGTCACCGTGTATGCTCCTGACCGCGATCGCAGCGGTGCCAGTAACTCCCTAACCCTCGATCGCCCTTTGCGCATCTGGCCGGTGGACGAAGGTGTTTTCGCGGTCAATGGCACGCCCACTGACTGTGTGCATCTGGCTTTGACGGGCCTGATGAAAGACAAGCCCGACATGGTGGTTTCAGGCATCAATCACGCGGCCAACCTCGGTGACGACGTGCTCTACTCGGGCACTGTGGCCGCGGCCATCGAAGGCCGCTTTCTGGGGCTGCCGGCGGTGGCAATTTCGCTGGCCTACAAACATGACCAGCCCGTGGCCGGCCCGTTGCATTTTGAGACCGCTGCCTTTGCCGTCAAAAAAATCATCCAGCGATTGCACAGTGACCCGTTGCCGCAGGACACCATTCTGAATGTCAACGTGCCAAACGTGGTCATTGACGCCTTGCAGGGTTTTGAGGTCACGCGTTTGGGTTATCGGCACATGGCCGAAAACGTGGTCAGGGACAAAGACCCGCGTGGCAATGACATTTACTGGATAGGCCCGGCCGGGCCTGAAGCCGATGCCGGTCCGGGCACGGATTTTTACGCCGTCAAACATCACCGGGTTTCCATCACCCCCTTGCAAACCGACATGACCCGTTATGGCATGATGGATGCGCTTATGGGCTGGGTGGCGAGCCTGTGAACGCCCTCACCGGTATTGGCATGACCTCGCAACGCACCCGTGATCGCATGGTGCGGCGCCTGGCTGAAAAAGACATACGCGATCCGCGCGTGTTGCGGGCCATGGCTGAGGTGCCGCGGCACCTGTTTGTGGATGAAGCCCTGGCGCAACGCGCCTATGAAGACACGGCCTTGCCCATCAGTCACGGCCAGACCATCTCGCAGCCGTGGATTGTGGCAAAAATGACCGAAACCATCCTCCAGCACGGAGTGCCACAGAAAGTGCTGGAACTGGGCACCGGCTCCGGCTATCAAGCCGCCGTGTTGTCGCGCATTGTGCCGGAAGTGTTCAGCATTGAACGCATTGAAGACCTGACCCGTCAGGCGCGCAAGCGGTTCCGGCAGTTGGGTTACCGCAACATTCGCACCAAAACTGATGACGGTTACAAGGGTTGGCCTTCGGAGGCGCCTTTTGACGTGATATTTATTACGGCAGCCCCCAAGGAAATTCCCACACAGTTGTTTGATCAATTGGCCGAAGGCGGGCAAATGATCGTGCCGGTGGGCGAAGGCCCGCAGGACCTGCTGCGGCTGACCAAAACCCCCGAGGGCATCACCACGGAAAACCTCGGCCCGGTTCTGTTTGTGCCCTTGCTTGAGGGCGTGGTGCGCTGATGCCGGGTGACTGCCAGTGTACCAGGCAGTCAGTGACCGGCAAGGGGCTGGTGTTTTGGCCAGTGGTGGCCCTCTTTAGCCTGGCATTGCTGGTTTCTGCCGGTTGCTCGCGTCATCACAAACCCGCGCCGGTGGTCGATCGCTCCCTGCACAAGCCCACAGCGCGAACTTCCGGTCGGCGTGCGCAGGCACAGCAGAAATCCCGCATTGTTATTGGCCCGTCCTATGGCACCAAAGTACCCCGGCAGGTGACTGTGCGCCGTGGTGAAACCCTGTATTCCATTTGTTTCCGTTACAACCTGGACTTGAAACAGGTGGCACAACTCAATCACCTGAAGCCGCCATACACCATTTACCCCGGCCAGAAACTGTTATTGAAAGCCAACCGCTCTCGTAAAAAAACAGCCGCTAGCGGTGGCGGTGCGGCGCCCAAAGCCTCCATTAAAAAAATCCGGCCCGATGTGGTGGTGCACTCCTCTGGAAGCAGAAAACCCGCCGTTGGCACGGGTGGAACCCATGGAGCACGTACGGGCCAAGCCAGAGCGGCGGGTGAGAAAAAGCGCCAGGCAGACAAAAACAGCCAGGTGGCTGCAAAAAAACCGGGCAAGAAACCGGTTTTGAAGAACCCCGCTAAGTGGATATGGCCAGCCAGCGGTCATTTGATCAGCAGCTATTCACCCAGCGACCCGGCGCGCAAGGGCATTGTCATTGCGGGCCAACCCGGCTATCCGGTCAAGGCCGCGGCCGATGGGGTGGTGGTTTACACCGGCAATGCCCTTAAGGCCTATGGCCAGCTAATTATTATCAAGCACTCCGATACCTACCTTAGTGCCTATGGCTATAACCGGCGCAGTCTGGTGAAGGAAGGTCAGGCCGTCAGGCAAGGGCAAAAAATTGGCGAAATGGGCGCTTCGCCATCAGGCAAGCCCGGCCTGCGTTTCGAAATCCGGAAAAATGGCCAGCCCGTTAACCCGCTTTCCCGTTTGCCCAAACGGTGAGCGGTTTTTTTGCCTTTGTTGTCAGGTTTTGTCTCGAAAAAACGTTATAACCAGTAAGGGATTCCGGAAAACACAAAGGGTGAGGGTTCGGGCATTTCCTGCCCAGCCGGTTTTATTAACCTGGCATCAATATAGGTGATGCTCAGGGCTTCAAGCCTGCCTCGGAACAAGGCATCGCTTGCAGCCAATGGTTGTTCCATTGGCAAAAGCGATAACGTCGGCCGGGGCAGGCTTGAAGCCCCAACTCATTGATATAAAAAGGCAGGCCGCGATGCGCTGTCCGCCAGACTGCGTTATCAACTCTTGCTGTAGAATGACTACAGCGGCGAGTTGATGCCTTGCTGGCAAACGGCGCATCACGGCTGAGCATCGCCTATATTGATGCCAGGTTAATATTGGCGCCAATTGTGCCCCAATGTTTGCCCAGGTGGCCTTTTGTCGCTAAACTTTGCGTCTTTTTGTTAAGGAAGCTCTGACCGAATCTGGCGCGAGCAGATTGTCGTGTAAAACTGTTCAGTTCAAGGCGCAAGCCGCACGCAGTAAGGCTATTGAGAAGGTTCGCAACGCAGAAATGAACGATTTGACGCCACAAGATGCCGTGTCACGATTCGGTCAGAGCTTCCTTAAATTCACACCAACATCCAGGAAAACACGGCATGACCACTGTATTAACCGGCATCACCACCACGGGCACACCGCACCTGGGCAATTACGTGGGCGCCATACGGCCCGCCATCGCGCGCAGTCAGGATGAGGCCGTCAACAGTTACTTTTTTCTGGCCGACCAGCACGCCCTGATCAAGTGCTGGGAGCCGGAACGGATTGAACAGTCAACGCGGGAAATAGCAGCCACCTGGCTGGCCTGCGGGCTGGACCCGGACAAGGTGGTTTTTTACCGACAGTCAGATATTCCGGAAATCCCCGAGCTGACCTGGCTGCTGACCTGCCTGACGGCCAAGGGCCTTATGAACCGGGCCCACGCGTACAAGGCCGCGGTGGAACAAAACCTCAGCTCCGGGGAGAAAGACCCGGATAAAGGCATCACCATGGGCCTGTACAGCTACCCCATCCTGATGGCAGCGGATATTTTGATGTTCAACGCCGATGAAGTGCCGGTGGGCAAGGATCAGGTGCAGCACCTGGAAATGGCGCGGGACATTGCCGGACGGTTCAATCATCACTTTGGCGGGCATTTCACTTTGCCCAAGGCGGTGGTGGATGACTCGGTAGCGGTTTTGCCAGGCACCGACGGACGCAAGATGAGCAAGAGCTATAACAACACCATCCCGCTATGGCTGCCGGAAAAAAAGCTGCGCAAGGCCATCATGAAAATCAAGACTAATTCGCTGGAACCCGGGCAACCCAAGGACCCCGATGATTCGGCCCTGTTTGCCCTCTATCAGGCCTTTGCCGATGAGGAGCAGACACAAGCCATGCGCCAGGCCTTTGCCGAAGGAATAGGCTGGGGTGAGGCGAAACAGAAAACCTTTGAACTGATTAACGCGCAATTGGCCGAACCACGGCAACGTTATCAGCAATGGATGGACAACCCGGCCGAGCTGGCCGAGGTGTTGCAGCACGGTGCAGCCAAGGCGCGTAAATACGCGGGCCCGTTCTTGCAGCAACTGAAACACGCGATGGGGATTCGACCCATGGCATAAGCGCAGCTTCTGCTGCACCGTTTCAAACCAAAACTTAAGGGGGAAATTATGTGGAACTTTAAACTGAGCGAAGTAATCGCCACCTTGTGGAAAACCAAATCGTTTCTGATTTTCCGTTTTCTGATTTACATGGGCATCACGCTTGCCTACATCATTGGCACCGGCACCGGCGGCGGCATTGGCTATCTGTTCGGATCGGTGGCCAACAACAAGCCAGCCGGTATTTTCTATGGCATGGTGGGCGGCTTTTCCATTGTTGGCGGCGTGCTGTTCTATCTGCGTGAATACCTGTTGTACATGGTCAAGGCCGGCCACATCGCGGTGATTGTCAAGGTACTGGATGGGGAAAAAATCCCCGAAGGCAAGAGCCAGATCCATTACGCGCAGGAAATCGTCAAACGCCGATTCAAGGAAGCCTCCATCCTCTTTGTGCTGGACCAGATCATCAAGAAAGTGCTGAAGGCGTTTAACCGGGCTTTTTTTACCATGGCCAGCTGGTTACCCATCCCTGAAGGTATTCTGCGTTTTATCAACGCCGTCATCAATACCTCCATCACCTACGTGGACGAAGTGATGCTCGCCTATAACATCCGCAATGAAGTGGATAACCCGTGGGAAGGATCGCGCACTGCGCTGGTGCTGTATGCCCAGAACTACAAGACTTTTCTGAAAAATGCCGTGTTTCTCACGGTCATTACCTGGGTACTGAGCTTACTGGTGTTGCTGGTGACTTTTGGTCCCATTGCCGCGGTGATTGC
>JALWKC010000161.1 GCA_026996795.1 Lysobacterales bacterium
GTCACCAGCCGGTCGTCCTTGATGACGTGCTTGAGTTTCAGTGTCTTGTCATCAACGACAACAATGGCGGATTTCTCATCCTTGCCGTTCCAGACGGAGAACCAGACCTCGTCACCGGCTTTGTTGAACTCCGGTTGTACCACCCGTTTTGGCCCTTCGCCCAAATCTGCCCACTTGGCAATAGGCAACACGGTGAAGCCTTTGTCGAGGTTTTTAATGTCAAACACGGCCACACTTTGAGAAACAGCCGGATCGGGATTCAAGGGCGTGTCCACATACAGGTGGTGAGACTTCGGATGGGATTTGACAAACAGCGAACCGCCGCCCTGGCCTTTCAGCACCCGCACCACCTTCCAGGCATTTTTCTTGTGTTTCTTGGGATCGGTACCGATAAACGTAATCTTGTCGTTGCCAAGGGCAGAAGTGACCCAGACCGGCCCATACTCGGGGTCGATGATGTTGGCGCCACGACCAGGGTGAGGAATCTTGTCCACGTCAATCAGGGCTTCCAGCTTGCGCTCCTTGGAGTCCACCACCGCGATCTTGTTGGACTTGTTGGCGGCGGTCAGGAAATAACGCTTGGTGCGATCCCAGCCACCGTCATGCAGGTAACGGGCCGCATCAATGGTGGTCACGCTCAGGTTGTTGATGTCACTGTAATCCACCAGCTTGATTTTGCCGGTTTCCTTGACGTTGACAATAAAGTCCGGGTGCTCGTGAGACGCCACAATGGCGGCCACGCGGGGCTCCGGGTGGTATTCCTGGGTGTCAACTGTCATGCCGCGGGTGGACACGATTTTCAACGGTTCCAAGGTGTCGCCATCCATCAACGTGTATTGCGGTGGCCAGTAGGAACCGGCAATGGCGTACTTGTCTTCATAGCCAGGAAACTTGGAGGTTTCCACAGAACGGGCTTCCAGGCCCACCTTGATTTCGGCCACCACCTGCGGCGGGTCCATCCACAGGTCAATCATATCGATTTTGGCATCGCGGCCAATCACGTAAATGTAGCGGCCGGAGGCGGAAACACGGGAAATATGCACCGCGTACCCGGTGGGCAGAACGGACACGATCTCCTTGGTGTCACCATCAATAATCGCCACTTTACCGGCATCACGCAGGGTCACAGAGAAGAAGTTTTCGATATTGCGCTTATGCATTTTCTTCTTCGGCCGGTCTTCCGGCTTGACCATGACCTTCCAGCTGCCTTTCATTTTAGCCATGCCCCACTCGGGCGGAACCGGTGGCTCATGTTGCAGAAAGCGCGCCAGGATATCAATTTCTTCCGGCGTCAAATCGCCGGAGGTGCCCCAGTTGGGCATGCCGGCGGGGGAACCGTAAGTGATCATGGTTTTCAGGTAATCGGTGCCTTTCTTGCGGGTGATATCGGGAGTCAACGGTTTACCGGTGGCACCTTTACGCAGCACCCCGTGGCAACCAGCACAACGTTCAAAGTAGATTTTGGTGGCGATTTTGGACTCGGCCACGGTCAACGGTGGGCCATCGGATGAAATCAGCTGGGAGGCGTCCTCCGGATTGATGCCAGAGGGCGCACCTTCGTAGCTCACCTCGGCCCCGGCTTTGGTCGGGTGTTCTGCCTTGGCGCCGGCTGGAACCGCCACTTTCTTCTTGCGCGCTGCCGCCACCTCTTCGGGGGTGACCACGAAACCTTGATTACCCCAGCTATTGGCCACGTAGGTCAGCACATTGGCTACTTCTTCATCCTTGAGGTAGGAAAAGTTGGGCATGGTGGCATTATACTGTTTACCGTTGACGGTGATTTTGCCCGTCAGGCCACCTGTCACAACACTGATAGCCCGGTGTTTGTCAGCCAGTAAATAGTCGGAACCGGCCAGGGGAGGAAAGGCGCCGGGCATGCCTTTGCCATCGGCCTGATGGCAGGCAACACAATAGGTCTCAAACACAGTCTTACCAGCAGCCATCACATGCGGGTCCACCTGGCCTGATTTCATTTCCGCTTTATGGGCGGCCATGGGATCAGCGGCCTGAGCCGCGCCCATACCCGCCAGCATGGCGGCAATGACAGCGGTTGTTCTGAGGGTTTTCATGGTTTTCTCCTGTTTTATAGCAGCCGAAACGGTTTCGGCGTCATTGGACGGATACGCCCAGTAGTCCGGGCATGACCGATAAGCGTATTATCGGCAATGCCCCGGATTACGGCCTTGACCTGCATCAAGCGGCAAAGACGCAGAACCTGCTAAAAGCGCCAGGAAAGTGACGCCGACCAGGTACGGCCGGGTTGTGTCAGGGCGTTGATGATGACGTCATTGGCATCGAAATTGCGCACCTGCTGCCAGTCCCAGTACTTCCTGTCAAACACATTGTAGACACCCAGACGGACTTCGCCTTCGTGACCGGATGGTCCGTGCCACTGGTAGCCGGCAATCAGGTCAAGCACACCATAGCCGGCTGGCTTGAAAAGGGTTTCGCGGGTTTCGTCCACGCGATCCTTGGCCTGACTCACGGTCAGGTAGGCATCGGCAAACCAGTTGCGGTCCTCCGATTGCCAATGACCACTGAACACGCCCCTGGCCGGTGACACGCTATTGAGTGGCTGGTGCTTGCTCTGGTTGTCCCCCCGTGACCAGGCCAGTTTGGCGTCAAAGGCCCATTGGGGCGAAACTTGCCAGTGATGATCCAGCTCGACCCCGTAAATGCGCGCCTGGTGGATGTTGATGGACTGAAACAGCAGCGTGCCGGTTTCCGGGTCGACTCCCAAACGCGCCTTGGTTTCAATAAAGTCCTTGTACTTGGTGTAATAGAGGCTGAACTCCAGCCGTCGGGTTTCGCTGTAGTGACGCAAGCCCAGTTCCAGGCCATTGGAAATTTCCGACTTGAGGTCGGGATTGGGCAAGGCCCGCAGGTGAAACAGCGGAATGTTCAGACCGATGTTGACGTCATCAAAAGGCGGAGCGCGGAAACCGCGTGCGTATTGCGCGTACAACCGGGCGCTGTCGTTGAACGCATACAGGACACCCAGTTTGGGTGAGAGGGCCGATTCGGTGATAGACACCACTTCCGTGTCCAGTCCGTTGGCATCAAACAGGGCATCCCGGTCCGGGTTGAGGTGATAATAGTCCAGGCGCAGCGCTGGAATAACCGTCCACGGGCTGTCAGCCAGGCGAATTTCATCCAGCACAAACAGGCCCGCTTCGGTGACGGTGGAATTGGGAAAGTCACGGCGTGGAAAGGTCTCGCCCAGTATACTGTTTGTGACATCGCCGGTGATCAGGTTGGTCTGGCTGGCATCGCGCAATTCTTCCACGGCGTTTCGCTCCAGTTCCAGCCCGGCAATCAGGCTATGAGCCAGGTCTCCGGTGTTCCAGTTTTTATTGGCGTTCAGCTCCAGACCGCTGCGTTGCTGCTGGTATTCAAAGCGGCGGTACTGGGCCAGAGGCGTGCCCCGGCGCGAGCGGCGTTTTTCATGGGTGTTCTGGGCAAAGTCCGTGTCGGCATAAAACAGCCGCAGCAGGCCATCATCAAACCAGCCATTGAGGGCAAATTCGTGCTCCAGTGAAAACTGCGTGTGGTTGTTTTCGTCATCACCTTTCAGTTCGCTGGTGCGACGAAAGCGACCCTGACCAATGAAGGAATTGATCTGAGTTTGACTGTCACGCTGGCTGGCCAGGAACTCGAAACGCCAGACACCGCCGGTGTCGTTGCTGTGGGTGAATTTTCCAAACAGGCTTTGTTGGTCCCAGTCGGCAAAATCCCGATTCAGGCTAACCGAATCGTGCACCACGCGGGCCTTGCCATCGCGTTGACTGAAGGCCAGCAAGCCGTCCACCGCGTTTCCGCGCCAGGCCGTCATGCCGGTGAAAACACGCCCGTGGGTGCGGCCATCGTAAGCAGTGCGTATTTTGTAATAAGGCTGACTGTCGCTGGCGAGGTCTTCGGGATTCCAGGTGTGAATCGCCACCACGCCACCAATGGCATCACTGCCATAAAGGGTGGAGGCCGGGCCTTTGAGAATTTCTACCCGGCGAATCAGATCCACCTCGGACAGGAAAGCGGTCGCATGGGCATAGGAACCCAGGGAAAACTGTTGATTGGCCGGCACCCCGTCCACTTCAATGGCCACTCGGTTTTTGCCCATGCCGCGCACGTTGATCCCGGCCGGGCCAAAGCGGGTGCCGCCGCCCTCGGTAAACACGCCACTTTCGTACTGCAGGGCATCGAACAGGCTTTCACTCAAGGTGCGCTGCAAGTCATCACTGGAAATCACGTCCACTGCCGCGGCCACGTCCAGCACGGGCCGTTGCTGTTTGGTTGCCACCCCAATGACCACTGTGGGTGGTAGGGCAATGGCCGTGTTGTCAGCCAGTCGCTGGCTGTTGTCCGTCACCACATCGAGAACGACGGGCTGCTGTTGTGTGGCCGCTAGTGTGGCCTCGTCCGGGCTTGTCTGGGCCGGGGTGAGCCCAGCCAGGGCCAGCGCTGCCGCTCCCAGGCCCAGCCACAGGGGTTGAGTGTTCATGGGTTGCTCTCCGCTTTTGAATGAAATGATCGGCCCAGGCTCGGGCCACGCACTGTGTTTGTCAGCGCATATCTGACAGGCGGAAGTGTAGGCAATACGGCTAGGCCATGCCTTGATGCACGTCAATGCAACGGCCAAAGCTTGGCTGTTACCAAAACAGCGGAAGAAGTGTCCTCCTGAAAATTTTAATGAGATCAGTCAGTGAGCTGGCAACTGGAAAACCGAAGGGGCGCGGCAACGGCTTGTTGATATTTATAAAGGGGTGCAGAAACAGAAAATGGTGCCCGGGGCCGGAATCGAACCGGCACGGTGTTTCCACCGAGGGATTTTAAGTCCCTTGCGTCTACCAATTTCGCCACCCGGGCGGGTGGTTTAGGGAACCTCTGGTCGAATCGTGACACGGCATCTTGCGGCGTAAAATCGTCCATTTCTGCGTTGCAAACCTTCACAATAGCTTGCTATTGCGTGCGGTTTGCGCCTTGAACTGAACAATTTTACACTCCAATCTGTTCGCGCCAGATTCAATCAGAGTTTCCTTAGCGAAAAGAATGGAGGCTGGAGCCGGAATCGAACCGGCGTACACGGCTTTGCAGGCCGCTGTATAACCACTCTACCATCCAGCCTTGTGGTGCTTTGGGAAGTGCAATTTTCCTCGCATTGGTGATGAAAAACAAGTGTTTTTTCACCGGGCGGTCGGCTGAAAAGACACCCGCGCCATCGTCACCTGAGGAAAAACAAAGGCCAGTCATGGGACTGGCCTTTGGGTAAGAATTCTGGAGCGGGAAACGAGACTCGAACTCGCGACCCCGACCTTGGCAAGGTCGTGCTCTACCAACTGAGCTATTCCCGCTTTGAGGACGCACATTTTATCGTGGAAGGTTTTTTTGTCAACCACATTTATTCGGTTTTTTCTCCTGGATCCGCATTTTCCTGACAAGGGGATGACGCTGCCTGGCCGTCAGTTTCTGTGGCCCGCATCATTGGCCAGGCGGCTTTCAGGTAAACAAACATGGACCACAAGGTTAAAGCGGCGGCCACGTAGAGCAACACCAGACCAATGCGGAAAACCGGCAAGCCCAGGATCGGGTCCTTATACAGCAGAAAGCCAATGGCGGTCATCTGAAACACGGTTTTTATCTTGCCAATCATGGCCACGCCAACGGTGGTCCGTTCGCCCAGCTCGGCCATCCATTCGCGCAGGGCCGAGACGGTGATTTCCCGGCCGATAATCACCTGGGTGGCAATCATCATCAATATGGTTGGATGACTCTGCAGGAGCATGATCAGGGCGGTGGAAACGGTGAGCTTGTCGGCCACCGGGTCAAGAAAGGCCCCGAAACGGGAAAAGGTCTTGTGCTTGCGGGCGAAATAACCGTCCAGAAAATCCGTCAGGCTGGCCAGGACAAACACCACCGTGGCGGCCTTGCGGCCCCAGGGCACCGGCAGATAAAAAAACAGGATCATCACCGGAATCAGCGCGATGCGCAAAATGGTCAGGGCATTGGGCAGGTGTTTGGTCATGGGCAGGTGGCGGTGAAAGGCTTAGGGAAGCTCTGATTGAATCTGGACGAAGCAGGTTATGCGGGCAATGTTCGAGAACAAGGCGAAGTTCACAGCTAATAGCGGGCGATTGGAAAGGACTTCAACGCAGTTATCGGGCATTTCAGGCGTGAGATGTGAGTTCATGATTCGATCAGAGATTCCTTAGGCGAAGGGTAGCCAGTTGCCTGCCCAAAATCAACCGGCGCGGTGTAAATGGCGGTAAATTTTCTCAGCCAGTGTGCGGCTGATGCCCGGGATGGCGGCCATTTCCTCGATACCGGCTTTTTCCAGCCCCTGCAGGCCACCGAAGTGTTTCAACAGCCGCAACCGGCGTTGCTGGCCCACACCGGGAATGCCTTCCAAAGGCGATGTCTTGCGCGACCTGGCCAATGCCTTGCGGTGCCCGCTGATGGCAAAGCGGTGCGCTTCGTCGCGGATAAACTGCACCATGTGGGACAGCAGGGAATGTGATTCGGGCTTGACCACCCGGTCCTGACTGAGCACAAACAGCCGCTCCTGACCGGCTGTGCGGTTTTCGTCCTTGGCAATGCCAATCACTTCGATGTCATCGATGCCGTGCTCTGCCAGCACCTGACGGGCCTGATTGGCCTGACCTTTGCCACCATCGATGAGCCACACGTCCGGCCGCTCCAGGGCGTGTTTTTTGAGCGACTGCAGGCGTTTTTCCAGCACCGAACGCATGGCCGCGTAGTCATCCCCGCCGGTGATCCCGGAAATCCGGTAAGTGCGATAAAGCTTTCTGTTGGCGCCATTCACATCAAAAACCACGCAGGAGGCACGCGTGTGCTCGCCGTGTGAATGGCTGATATCAAAACATTCCACCCGTTGCACCGGCCCTTTCAGACCCAGCTGGTTTTCCCAGGTCTGCCATTTCTGCTGCCAGTTGGCAACCTTGCTGAGTTTTTGTTGCAAGGCATTACGGGCATTGGTTTCGGTCAGCTCCAGCCAGCGCCGTCGCTGCCCGCGTGGCTTGTAAACCAGGCTGACCTTGCGCCCGGCCAGCTGCGACAGCATTTCACCCAGCAGCTCTGGTTCGGCCACGGCGGTGTTGCTGATCACGGTTTCCGGCACCGGCTTGTCCAGGTAATACTGGCTGAGAAAGGCCTGTAAAATGGTCGCCGGGCTACTGCCAGCCGGCGTCTTGGGAAAGAAACTGCGGTGCCCCAGCACCTGGCCATTGCGGATGGCCCCGAGAGTGACTACCGAGACGCCAAAGTCCTGCAACAGGCAGAACACATCGAGGTTGACCGCGCGGTTGTTTTCCATCAACTGCTGCGATTGCATCTGCTTCAGTTCGCGGATCTGGTCACGCACCGCCGCGGCCTGCTCGAATCGCAGGTTTTCGGCATGGGCTTCCATTTCCGTCACCAACTGCTGGATGATATGCTCGCTTTTGCCTTGCAGAAACTGTTCGGTGTAATCGATCTGGCGCTGGTATTCTTCCGCGCTGATCAAGCCAACACATGGCGCGGAACAGCGCCCGATCTGGTGTTGCAGGCAGGGGCGGGAGCGGTTGGAAAAGGTCTGGTTATTGCACTGCCGCACGCGAAACAGTTTTTGCAGGTGGTTGAGCGTATGACGCACCGCCTGGGCGCTGGGATACGGGCCGTAATAACGGCCCTTGCCGGTTTTGGCGCCTCGGCGAAACTCCAGCAAAGGGTATTCGTCGTCGTTTACCGACAGGTAAATATAGGGGTAGCTTTTGCCATCCTTGAGCAGAATGTTGTAGCGCGGCTTGTACTTCTTGATGAGCTGGTTTTCCAGCAGCAAAGCTTCGGCTTCGGTGCGCGTGATGCTGTGCTGCATGGCGGCCACCTGACGCAGCAACTGCATGGTTTTGGTGTCTTTGGCCCGTCCGCTGAAGTAGCTGCCCACGCGTTTTCTCAAGTTACGCGCCTTGCCTACGTAGATGACTTTGTCCTGACTATCCAGCATCTGATAGATGCCAGGCAGCTCTGGCAAGGCCCTGGCATAGGCTTTGCCGTCAAAATCCGGTGGCGTGTGCGAAGCGGCCTTCGCCATGGGTTTATTCCTGTTCAACCCAGCCGGATTCGCCATCTGTCCAGCTTTCGTTTTTCCAGATCGGCACGCGGGACTTCACTTCATCCAGGATGTAGCGACAGGCCTTGAAAGCGGCGTCACGATGGGCGGCAGAAACGCCCACCCACACGGCCATGTCACCGATTTCCAGCATGCCCACCCGGTGCACACAGACCGCCTGCACAATATCAAAGCGCTGGCGGGCTTCATCCAGTATGCGTTCACCCTCGCTCTGGGCCAGTGCCGGGTAGGCCTCATAGGCCAGACGGGTGACTGATTTGCCCTGATTGTGATCGCGCACCCAGCCTTCGAAGCAGACGAATCCACCGGCTTGCGGGTCCTGGCACTGCTGGCGCAAGGACTGGGCATCAATAGGCTGTTGACTGAGAGCAAACACACTAACCTCCCGAAGAAGGTGGTAAGAAAGCAACCCGGTCACCCTCGGTCAGGGTGTCATCCCAGGCCGCAAACGTGTCATTAATCACCGGGCGGATGCTTTCCGGGGCCAGCTGAGCGGCTTCTGTGCCCTTGTGTTGCTGCAGCCTTTCGGCAACCAGTTCCTGCCACAACTGGGTCGGCGTGGTGGCAGTTGTCTGACGTGTGCTTTGCACGAAGCCGAGCTGATCCTTGAGACGACCGTAAAGCTCGACTGTCAGCTGCCGGGCTGGTGAGTCCTGCGCTGTTTGAATTTCTGGCTTCATGGACTGACCTCCTCACTGCGATCGATATCGCTTTTACCGCCGGTTTTTTTCAGTAAGCGGGTTTCACCGATTACCATGTCCTGGGACAGGGCCTTGCACATGTCATACACCGTCAGCGCAGCCACGCTGGCGCCGGTGAGGGCTTCCATTTCCACACCGGTTTTGTGCGTGACGGTAACCGTGCAGTGAATGCGCACGTTGCCTGCATCATCCAGTTGCATGTGGATTTTGCAGTTTTCGATGCCCAGCGGATGACAGAAAGGAATCAGATGGTGGGTTTGCTTGGCGGCCAGGACACCGGCAATAATGGCCGTGTGGAAAACCGGGCCTTTGGGGGTCATCAATTCACCCTCGTGAAACGCCGCTTGCACTGCTGGTGGCAGAAACACCACGCTTTGTGCGGTGGCGCTGCGGCGGGTGACGGCCTTGTGGCTGACGTCCACCATATTCGGGTTGTTGTTTTCATCCAGGTGCGTAAGACGGGTCATTTTTTGTCCTTGTTTCTTGTCCTTATTATTAACCTGGCATCACTATAGGTGATGCCAGGTTAATACGTTGGCTCATTTTAGCCACCGATCACATACATTTCGATCTTGTTGTCGGTTTTGTTGCGCCTGCTTTGCCGTAATTCGCTGCGTTTCTCGCTGTAGCGATCCGTCCGCCGGGCCCAGATATCGGCCACCGCCTGACGCAGGGCCGCCACGGTGTCTTCAGACAGGGGGCGGGGTTCTTTTAGCGAGTCAGCGCCTGTTGAATCTGAACCTTTTGCATCAGCTCCGGCCCGCAACAAGGGCCGCAAGTCATGGCCGCGGGAAGAAAACAGGCAGGTATAAACCTTGCCATCGGCTGACAGCCGGGCCCGCGAGCAGTCGCCGCAAAAAGGCTGGCTGATGCTGGTGATAAAGCCGATTTCACCGCCGCCATCGGCATAGGCGTAGCGCGAGGCCACTTCGCCCCGGTAGTTGGGCCTGAGCGGCTGCAACGGCCAGTGGGCCTGGATGACTTCGAGGATTTCAGCGGCCGTTATAACCTGTTCCCGGTGCCAGTCATTTTTATTGCCCACGTCCATAAACTCGATAAACCGCACCACCACCGGGGTGTGGCGAAAGCGCTCCAGTATCGGCAGGATCTGTTGTTCGTTGACGCCGCGCTGAATCACGCAGTTGACCTTGACCGATTGCAAGGGGCTGGCCACGGCCGTGTCAATGGCCCGCAGCACAGTGTGCAAATCACCTCGATTGCCTGAAAGTCGGCAGTATTGCTCGGCATCCAGTGAATCCAGGCTGATGGTGACGCGTTTCAGACCGGCGGCAACCAGGTCAGGCAACTGGCGGCCCAACAACAGGCCATTGGTGGTGAGAGCAATGTCTTCGATGCCGTCAATGGCGTTCAGGCGCTGCACCAGCTGCGGCAGGTTCTTGCGCAACAACGGCTCGCCGCCAGTCAGGCGAAGCTTGTTGACACCATGGAAAGCAAAAGCCTCGGCGATGGCCACGATTTCATCGAAGCTCAGGCGCTGGTGCGGGCGCAAGAACTGGTAGTCGTCGTCAAACTTTTCTGCCGGCATGCAATACGGGCAGCGGTAATTGCAGGTGTCCATGACCGAAATACGCAGATCCCGCACCGGTCGGCCCAGGCGATCTGTCACGGGTTGGGAGATGGCACTGGCACTCATGGCTGTGGTTCTGTGGAATGAACAGTTTTACGCATGAATTTATGCATGGCCTCGTCACGGCTTTGGTGATAGGCTTCCATCAGTGCCGTCCAGCCGGCATCCAGGGCCTGCGGCGAAATGGACTGCGAGGTGCCTTGCGGCGTTTTGCTGGCCGCCGTCACCTTGTGGATGGAGCGGCGCAAGCGCTTGAGGTTGTCTCGCTGCCAGGGTGTCAACAGAGTGCGTTCCGGTTGGCTGTCAGTCATCTGCACACCCTGTGATTCCCCGAGGTAACGCCCACGGTCAAAGTCAATCAACCAGGCCAGGTCCTTGGACAACAAAATATTGTGTGCATTCAGGTCGGCATGAAAATAACCGTGACCGTGCAGCTGACCTATTGCGTGACCCACCTTTTTCCAGGTGGTCAGCTCACTGCTGGCGGCGGCGCTGTTGAGAAACCGGGTGAAAGTCTGCTCATGCGGCACGAATTGCATGAGAATGTCAGCGGTGTAGAACAGCCCTTTTTTCTGTACGCGTGCCGCCACTGGCTGCGGCACCGGCAAACCCTGCTCGCTCATGCGTTGCAGCAAACGCCATTCTGCCACCGCACGGGTCTTGTCCAGGCCCTGCCAAACGTACCTGTCGCGGATAATGCGAGCCGGCAAACCACCACGGAAATAATGCCTCAGCATCCATTTGCCCTGGGGGGATTTCACCATCCAGGCCGAGCCGCGACCGGAACTGGCACCCAGCAATCGCCCTTGGTCCAGCCAGTATTGGTGATCAAACCAGCTGTCTTCCGGGGTTAACTGCGGCGCGTGGATAACCCACTCCCCCGCATTGGGTGTGCTGATGATTTCAGTGGTCATCGCCCTGTTCAGGTTCGTTATCAGTAGGCTGGTTGTGTAACGCCGGGAGGCCGTGGCTTCGTCGGCGGTACTCGACAAACTCAAAGGCCCAGGGATTCTTTTCATCGGCCGGGTGGCTGATGCGGGAAACCGCTTGCCACTGTTCGGGGTCCCAGGCCGGAAACCAGGTATCGCCGCTGAACTCATGGTCAATGTGCGTAATCAGCAAGCGTGAGGCCAGGGGCAAAAACTGGCGGTAAACGGTGGCCCCGCCAATGACCATGACTTCCTCTGCCGGCCACTGCATGAGCTCCTCACTCTCCACCCGTTGGAAACCATCGCGGGCAAATCCGGGATTGCGCGTCAGCACCAGATTCTGACGCCCGGGCAGGGCAAAAGGCAGGGATTCGCACGTTTTCCGCCCCATCAACACCGGCTTGCCCAGGGTGCAGGTCTTGAAGTGCCGCAAATCGGCAGGCAGCCGCCACGGCAATTCATTGTTAGCGCCAATGAGCTGGTTCCTGTCCATGGCCGCAATCAAGGTAAACATTAGTGAACCTGGGCAAAGCAGGTTATGCCTGAACTATTCAAGAACAAGGCGAAGTTCGCAGCCAATAGCGGGCTATTGGCCAGGACTTCAACGCAGTTATCGGACATTTCTGGTGTGAGAAGCAAGTTCATGATTCGATCAGAGCTTCCTTAAACGGCCACCGGCGCTTTAATGTGCGGGTGCGGGTGATAATCCTGCAACGAAAAATCGTCGAAGGTAAAATCAAACAGGTTGTTGACCGCCGGATTCAATTGCATGCGCGGCAATTTCCGCGGGGTTCGGCACAATTGCTCGCGCGCCTGTTCCAGGTGATTGCTGTAAAGGTGGGCATCGCCCAGGGTATGCACAAAATCCCCCGCCTGCAGGCCCGTCACCTGAGCCACCATCAATGTCAACAAGGCATAGGAAGCGATATTGAAGGGCACGCCCAGAAACACGTCAGCGCTGCGCTGATACAGCTGGCAAGACAGCTTGCCATCGGCCACGTAAAACTGAAACAAGCAGTGACACGGTGGCAAGGCCATGTCATCCACCTGACAGGGATTCCAGGCGGTCACCAGCAAGCGGCGCGAATCCGGGTTGGTTTTTATCTGCTCCACCACCTGAGTAATCTGATCGATGGTGCGGCCATCGGGGCAACCCCAGGAGCGCCACTGGTGGCCATACACCGGACCCAGCTCGCCATTTTCATCGGCCCATTCGTCCCAGATGCGCACGCCGTTTTCTTTCAGGTAACGAATGTTAGTGTCTCCCGCCAGAAACCACAACAACTCGTGAATAATGGATTTCAAGTGCAGCTTTTTGGTGGTCAGCAAGGGAAAACCGGCGCTGAGGTCAAATCGCATCTGATGCCCGAAGAGGCTGCGGGTTCCCGTTCCGGTGCGATCATCCTTGACCGTTCCTTCCTCGAGCAGTTTTTGCAGAAGATTCAAATAGGTGTACATGCTGAAAGGCTCTCAGGCGTTACGAATGTTTAACCCGGCAATCACTTTCCTTGCCCTGTGTCGCCGAATGCTTAACCATTCATTATACGAGATACACGTGAGATGTGCCCATCTCTGCTGCCACAAGCCTGAGAGTAAGCAACAGTGACTGGAAGTTGATTGGCATAAAAAAACCGATTACCAACAGGCAACCGGGTGGATAGAAAACAAAAAGAACCCCTTAGGGAAGCGCTGATTGAGTCTGGCGCGAGCAGATTGTCGTGTAAAATTGTTCAGTTCAAGGCGCAAACTGCACGCAATAGCAAGCTATTGTGAAGGCTTGCAACGCAGAAATGGACGATTGTACGCCGCAAGATGCCGGGTCACGATTCAATCAGGGCTTCCTTAGCTCACTTTGGCCATCAATCCTTTGGCAAAAGAGCGGTTTTCAGCCAGTTTTTCGGCAATGTGGTTGGCGTCCAGGCCCACTTGATCCGGCAACAAGGCGCGACCGACCATGGGGCGCTCTTTTTTGCTGAACAGCGGTTTACGGGAAAGGTCCACCACCTTGGGGTTTTCCAGGTCTTTCTTTTTGGCGTCCTTGAGCAGCAACACTTCCGGCCGCAGGCGTTTTTCGCGATTGTGAGACAGCACCAGACCCACTGAACCATCAGTGAGTTCAACCACGGTACCGGCCGGATACAGGCCAACGGCCTGAATGAAATTGTCGACCAGTTCGCTGTCAAACTGGTAGCCACGTTGCCGGTAGAGCCAATCCATAACTTGCGCCGGTGTTTTCTGCGCCGCGTAAGGCCGCTTGCTGGTCATGGCATCAAAAGTATCAACCAAGCCGGCAATCTGGCCAAAGTACGGAATTTCATTGCCCGCCAGGCCATAGGGGTAACCGCTGCCATCGTACCGTTCGTGGTGTGTTTCAACGATCACCAAAGTGGTGTGATCCGTGCCCGGCACGCTGGCCAGAATTTCAACGCCCAGTTCCACGTGACTGCGAAGCAGGCGTTTTTCTGCGGTGGTGATTGGTTCGGTTTTTTCCAGCAAGCTGCGTTTGATCTGGGTTTTGCCGATATCCGCCAACAGAATGCCAGTAGCCAGTTCGGTCATGCTGTGCTCATCCAGGCCGATGTGCCGGCCAAACACAATGCCCAGCACCGAGCTGCGCAAAGAATGGTTATAGGTGTATTCGCCCTTGTTTTTCAGGCGACTGAGCCAAACCAGAGCATTGGGATTGCGCAATACGCTTTCCACCATGACCCTGGCCGCTGCCTTGGTTTTCTTGATGTCGATGCGCTTGCCAACCCGCAGGTTGAAGCCGATTTCTTCCACCACGCTGGCCAGTTCGCTAAACAGTGGCGCGGCCTCATTGAGTTCGCGTTCGAAGGATTTTTTTGGGGCGCCGTAACGAGTGGGGTTAATGATGATGCGCTTGAGATCGGCACGGGTAACAATGGACGAAGCGCGATCGCGTTTACTGTTGATCGGGGTGGGCTTTTCCGCCTTGACCGGTTTGGGCGATACGCCCTTTTCCACGTCCACATAAACGTAGGAACAGAAACGCTGAACTTCCTTGATTTCGTTCCAAGTGCGCAGGTAAAACCCCTGGAAAGGAAAAGGTGTGTCCAGCCAGGGCCGATCCAGCTGACACACGTACATGCCGATGGTCAGTTGGGACGTGCTGATTTTTTGCCTGGCCAGTGACATTTTGTCCACCGCTCTCCATGAGATATGTTTATCTATCGTTGATAATATCACAACCGTTGACAAAATAAAGTCCGGAGCCGGTATTTCCCTGCCTTTTTGTGATTCAGTTCAAATCCCCAGCCGGCACAACCCGCTCAGAACGCCCATCCCGTCACCACCTGCTGTCGTTGAGGCAGCTTTTGCCTGGGGAAGCTCTGATCGAATCGTGACACGGCATCTTGTAGCGTAAAATCGTCCATTTCTGCGTTGCAAACCTTCACAATAGCTTGTTATTGCGTGCGGTTTGCGCCTTGAGCTGAACAATTTTACACGAC
>JALWKC010000162.1 GCA_026996795.1 Lysobacterales bacterium
TTGTCATGAGCCGCCTGCTGGTCCTGGGTGCGGGCCGTATCGGCGCGGCCATTGCGCAAAACCTGGCTGCCGATTTTGATGTCACCGTGGCCGACAACAACCCGCAGGCCCTGGCCGCCTTGAAACACCACGGGCTGGCCATCAAGCTGGCCGACCTCAGCCACAACGCGAGCCTGTTTGAACTGCTGCGCCCGTTTGACGCCGTGGCCGGCGCCCTGCCCAGCCAGTTTGGCTTCCAGGCGCTCAAAACCGTGTTGCAAGCCGGCAAGCCGGTGGTGGATATTTCCTTTTTTTCCGAGGATGCCCTGCAACTGGATGACCTGGCGCGGCAACACGGCGTCACCGCGCTGGTGGATTTTGGCCTGGCCCCGGGCCTCACCAACCTCATGACCGGCCGCTTGCTGGCCCAGGCCGAGGCCCTGCGGTCGTTGCGCTGCTTTGTTGGTGGACTGCCCCAACACCCCCGCCCACCCTTTAATTACCAGGCGCCGTTCGCGCCGCTGGATGTGATCGAAGAGTACACCCGCCCGGCGCGGCTGCGGCGCAACGGCAAAAACATCACGCGCCCGGCCTTGAGCGAGGTGGAAACCATCCGCATTGGCGGCACCACACTGGAAGCCTTCAACACCGATGGCCTGCGCAGCCTGCTGCACACCATTGACCCGGCCCTTTTGCCGGACATGGTGGAAAAAACCGTGCGTTATCCCGGCCACGCCGCCTTTATCCAGCAGCTGCTGGACGCGGGCTTTTTCACCCCGGAACACCGACCCGCCACCGCCCGGGTGTTGCTGGAACAATGGCAATATCAGGCAGGCGAACAGGACATCACCTATTTCGCCGTCGAGGCCACCGGGCGCTGGCCCGATGGCGAAGGCGAAGAAACCCGCCGCTGGGAAATGGTGGACCGGCACGATACGGAAAAAGGCATTTCCTCCATGGCGCGCACCACCGGCTACACCGCCGCCGCGGCCATGCGCCTGTTGCTGGCCGAAGCCGAACAGCTGCCACGTGGCGTCATCGCGCCGGAAATCATCGGCGCCAACGGCACGTGGTTCACTCGCCTGATGGACGAACTGCAGCAACATGGCATTGTCCTCAACGGCCCGACCTGCACCGGAACCGCCGGCGTGGAGCGTTCGCCATGAAGATCAATTCCCGCACCCTGCTCACTGTGCTGGTGATTTTTGCGGTGCTGGCGGCGTTGCTGCTGGTGCTGATACTGGCTGAAAAACTGCTCAATATCTGGCACTTTCTGCAAACCGCGCCGGTGTGGGTGGTGGGCCTGTATCTGCTGGCCCTGCTGGCTGTCAGCGCGATGGGGTTGTGGCTCTGGCTGTCTCTGGTGCGCGTCAAACCCACCACAGAAAAAATCGAAGCCATTGACGAATCCAGCCTGAGCGAAAAAGTGCGCCGGGAAGCCGCACGCGGTGTGGACGTGGCCGAGGCTCAGGCTGAGCTGGAGGAACTGCACCGCCGCCGCGGCCAGGGGGACTTTCAAATCGCCCTGTATGGCACCGTGTCTTCGGGTAAAAGCTCCTTTATCCAGGCCCTGTTTCCCGACGAAAAAGTGGACGTGGACGTGCGCGCAGGCACCACCCGCGACATTCACCGCTACCGGCACAACAACCTGGAAATCATTGACCTGCCGGGCTTTGACGACCTGGACCCGGAACAGGAAAAAACCGCCCTGGAAGAAACCCTGCGTGCCCACGTGGTGGTGTTTCTCACCGATTCCGACCTCACCCGCACCGAAACACAGGCCCTGGCAAAACTCAAACGCACCGGCAAACCCCTGGTCATGGCGCTCAACAAGGCCGACCGCTATAGCCCGGAGGAGCAAAGCCAACTGTTCGACACCTTGCAGAAACGCACCGGCAACAGCGTGCCGGTGGCCATCATCGCCACCGGTGGCACGCAAAGCATTGTCTACCGCGACGCCAGCGGCCACGAAAGCCGGCAATTGCGCAAAAAACCCGCCCACATCAAACCCTTGCTGGAAGCCATTGAGCAGGTGGTGGCCAATAACCCGGAAGCCCTCAACCGGTTTCGCGACGCGGCCATCCTGATGCTGGCGGCGGAAAAGCTCGACCGGGCCCGCCAGCAATACAATCGGCAGGAAGCGCAACGCATCATCCGCAGCGCCACCCGCAACGCCGTGCTTGGCGCCATGGCAGCCATCACCCCGGGTTCCGATCTGGTGATTCAGGGCACACTGGCCACGCGCATGGTCAGGCAAATCTGCGACCTGTACGGCGTCAGCCCCAAACAGATGGAAATTGACCGGCTGATCAAACTGGCCGGTGGCAAGCTCAAGACCTCGGCCTCGGTGTTGCTGGCGGTGGCTGGCAATGCGCTCAAGTCCTTTCCCGGCCTGGGCACCGCCGCCGGTGGCGCCATGCACGCGGTGGCCTATGGCATCCTGTTCAATGCCCTGGGCAACGCCGTGGCCGAAACCGTGGCCGAACTGGGCACGCTGGATGAAGCCGTGGCCCGGCAAAAATTCGAACAGAACCTGTTTGGCAACAGCGAAAAACTGGCCCGCGACCTGGCCAAAGTCGCCCTCAAGGCCGTGAATTCCTGACAGCCGCAGCCGCCCAAAAAAGTAGCAGCTTCTCAGTTATTCGCTAATGGCCATGGCCGCCGGTGAGTCCTCGGGCACACGCCGCATCACCACTTCCAGCCCCAAATCGGTCCACCGCATGCGGGTCTGTTCCTCCGCCCCAATGCCCGTGCAGCCAAAACCCGCGTGGTTACTGGCCAGTAACTCCAACTCACCGGCCTTGTTTTTCTTGAACACTTCCACCTTGACCATGTGGTAACCCAGGTGGTCAGGTTCCGGGGTAAACTGAATGGCCAGCTTGCCCGTCTGGGGCATGCTGAAATAATAACGCTTTCCGGTTTCCATGGGCAGGCCCACCATGCCATTCACGGCCTTGCCAAACGTATTGATATTGTAAGGCACTATATCCCCGTAGTAATCCGGATCCAGATTGGTCAGGGTCACCTGATACACCCCCGGCTGAAAAGCCGCTGGCTTGTTTTTATCGCCGCACGGCTTCTTGTAAAAATCGGCCAGCGGATCGTCCTGCTCCTGGGCATAAACGGCCGGCATTGTTGAAATCAGCGCCATGCCACCGAGCACGCTCAAAAAAAAGGTTCTTCTTTTCATGACTTGTCTCCTGTCTTTGCTTTAGTGTTAACCCCCTAAAACCGCACGCACGCCCGGGTATTCGAACAACCGTTATTGTTACGTAGTTTTAGACAATCGGAGCTTGGTATCCGCTTGGGTCTTTCTATACTCAAATAATACTCCTCTTGCCTTAATTGTCAAACGCAGGCTTTCGAATATTCCTTAACTTTGATGGCCGTTATTGTTACTGATGACAACGATGGAACAGATTAACCTCACCGCGCCGGTGTGCTGCTAAACTCTCACGAATGAAAAACTGGTTTCAGAAAGCCAAACGCATCACCCAACGCGCACCGGGCAGGTGGTTGCAATCTGTGCGTAAGCGCTTTTCATCCAAAAACCCTCAAAGGGGCAGCAAAACGATCAACCAAAACCCGCCTGCCAACGCCATAAAATCCAACGGCAGGTCTTCTGAATCCCCCGATCAGCGCGCGCTGGCGAGTCTGAAGAAACTGCTGGAAGATCCCGCCATCCCGGCTTCGGTCAGGCGTGAACTGGCCACGGAGTATGACCAGTTGCGGCGCTTGCTGGACAA
>JALWKC010000163.1 GCA_026996795.1 Lysobacterales bacterium
AGAGGGTGAGGTGATGGTGGTGCGCCTGTACCACGACGCGCAAGTGGCAGAGCTGTATTATTGCAATGCCGTGAGCTATTTTCTCCGGCGCCTGGGGCCGGCGGTTTCCGCTGAACTGCAGGCAGGAACGCGCCGTTCGCAAAATGCCTTTTTGCTCAAGTGGCTGGATTTTCTACTGGATGCCGGTTATCAGCACCGGCCGTGGTGTGTGTTGAGCCCTGACGCAGCTTGACCACCTCAACAGACAACTGCCTAAAAATTTATCTTCAGGACGTTTCCTGCCGCTTTGCCGTCGAGGCCTCATCGACCGTGACCTGATTGCTGGGCGGGTTGTTCCCCTGGCTTGGCAGGTTTTCTCTGGCCACTTCGCGAATGCGTTCGATCATGGCATTGAGGCCATTGCTGCGTGTCATGGACAAATGGGACTGCAACCCCAGTTTCTCGATAAATGCTGGCGTCAGTTGTAAAATCTCTTCCGGTGTGCGGTCATTGTAAACCGCCAAAACCAGTGCAATCAGCCCGGAGACAATGGCTGCATCGCTGTTGGCACGAAAATGGAGCGTGCCATCGGGCTGTTTTTCATGCACCATCCAGACCTGGGACTGACAGCCGTGCAGGCGGTTTTCTTCATTTCTCTCTTCATCAGAAACTGGTTCAAGTTTCTTCCCCAAGTCTATGATGTACTGGTATTTTTCCATCCAGTCGTCAAAGATGGAGAAGCGATCCAGAATCTCTTGTTGGCGTTTGTCCACGGTAGTTTCCTGATTATTGATTGGAGCTGTTTATAGAGGAGATGCGTTGGTTCAGAGCTGTTTCCAGCGCCAACGCGTGCCTTCGGGAGAATCTTCAATCATCACGCCCAATGCTTGCAGTTTGTCGCGCAAACGATCAGATTCGGCCCACTGTTTTTCTGCCCGGGCTTTGTCGCGAGCGGCAATCAAGGCTTCCACTTCTTGAGCCAGGCTCTCATCCTGCTGGCTAGGTTGTCCAAAGGCAAACCATTCATCCGGTGACTGTTGCAGCACGCCCAACAGCTGTCCCGACCCCAGCAACAGCGCCTTGGCCCGGCTTTTGGCCTCGGCCCCCTCTGCCTTAGCCAGGTTTTTCGCCAGGCGATTGATTTCAGCCAGGGCAATGGGGGTGTTGAGGTCATCATTCAAGGCCTGCCAGACCTTTTCATCCACGGGCAGGTCGTTCCCGACGGGCACATCCTGGTTGTCTCTCAAAGTGGCATAAATGCGATCCAGCGTGCGAATCGTTTTCTTCAGGTTGTCTTCGCTCCATTCCAGGCTTTGGCGGTAATGGCCGGATAACAACAACCACCGCAAAGATTCAGCCGGGTACTTTTTGATCAGTTCACGGATCTGCAGCACGTTGCCCAGCGACTTGGACATTTTCTGCTGGCCCAGGTTCAGCATGCCATTGTGCAGCCAGAAACGGGCAAAAGTGTCCTGGCCACTGGCACAACAGCTTTGCGCGCATTCGTTTTCGTGGTGCGGGAAAATCAGGTCACGGCCACCCCCGTGGATGTCAATGGTGTCACCCAGGTACTCGCGGCACATGGCCGAACACTCGATGTGCCAGCCGGGGCGCCCGTAACCCCAGGGGCTGTCCCAGCCAGGCACGGTGTCATCTGAGGGCTTCCAGAGCACAAAATCGCCCGGGTTCTTTTTATACGGGGCCACTTCGACCCGGGCGCCTTCCAGCATGTCTTCCAGCCGGCGATGGGATAAATCCCCGTATTTCGGGTAGCTGGTGACGTCAAACAGCACGTGACCTTCGGCCTCATAGGCATGGCTTTTGGCGATCAGGTCACCGATCATGGCAATTATCTGCGGAATGTGTCGGGTGGCGTAAGGTTCGATATCCGGTGGCAAAACCCCCAGTGCCGCCAGGTCCTCATTGTAGATTTTGGCGTATTTGGAGGAAATCTCATGGAAGGGCACGCCGCGCTCATGAGCCTGTTTGTTGATCTTGTCGTCAATGTCTGTGATGTTGCGTGCGTAAGTCACCCGGGGATAGGCCTTTTTCAGCACGCGATAAAGCAGATCAAAAACCACCGCCGGCCTGGCATTGCCAATGTGAGGCGGGTTGTAAACGGTGGGGCCGCACACATACATGGTGACGTTCTGTGGGTCCAGTGGTTTAAATGGTTCCTTGCGACCACTTTTTGTGTTGTGCAATACCAGGGTCATGCGATATCCCGTCAAAAAACTGTTATTTTATGACGAAACAGGCGTAAGACGTCACTTTTGTTAAAACGGCTCGCAAATATCAGCCGCCGTGCTTCAAACCGGCTAAAAAAACAGCCCTTGTTGATTGACCGCATATCCGGGATAATTGCCACCTTCGTTTAAAACGCCCCAAACCCTTGCCCAATAATCCGCTCATCACCGCAGCCGAAAACTCCTCGCCCGATCTGCGAGTCACTGACTGTTATTCTCCCTCTCATGTGAGTCTGGAAACACTGTTTTCGGTGCCTTTCAGGCCTCACGCCAAGCCTGAGGTGGGTGATGCCGTGCGCGATGGCTTCAAAGGCACCGCAGGCATCCAGGTGCCAGTGCCCTTGAACGTTCTCACGGCCAGAAATTTGGAAGCCGAGTGCTGGCAGGTCAGCGCTTGCAATCAGCCAGAAGGCGTCAGCCAGGAATCATGGCCCCACGTGCCAGAAAGCCAGCACATGCCACAGGCTCACTGGCAACAGGTGCTGAGTCCGCAATTCATGCTGCTGGCGCTGGATTGGGACGAAAATCAACTACCCCAACCGTTGGCTCCCGAAAAGAGGGCGGCCATCACGCAAAGCGTCTACCAACAAGCCATCACGCACGCGGCCTCCCAAGGATATGATACCTTGCTGCGCAGTTGGAACTACCTGCCGGGCATCACACGCCGCTATGGTGAGCTGGATGGCTACCAGCTTTTCTGCCGTGGGCGCGAACTGGCCAGAAACTCGTTACAAGCCAATGGGCTCTTTTCTCAGACGCAACACCCGGCGGCCACCGCCATAGGCACCGAAAACGGGCGTTGGCAGTTTGTCTTTTTGTTTATGCGTGGCAGTGAATTCCGGGCCCTGGAAAACCCCCGTCAGGTGCCCGCCTGGCAATACCCGGAAAAATACTCCCCCAGCAAGCCCGCCTTTGCCCGTGCTGTTATGACGTCTTCTGTCTTGCTGTGTTCCGGCACGGCCAGTGTGTTGGGGCATGCCAGCGCGCATAAAAATAACGTGATCGGGCAATGCTGTGAGTCCCTGCGCAATATTCAGGCTTTGCTGGAGCAGGTCGAAGGAACCCCTGGTGTCCTCTATCCATTATCAATTGGCCAAGGCATTTATCGGATCTACGTGCGACATGCCGTCGATACTGCAGCGGTTACCGAGGTCTTGAGTGCGGAGGGTATCCAGCGGTTTGTTGTTCTGCAGGGCGATATTTGCCGCAATGACCTGCTGGTGGAGTGTGAAGTCGCGTTTGATCTGGGGGAGGAAAAACTCCATGGAAATCCACCATGGTAGCCTCGTGCGGCTAGCAGGCCTTTATTTCTTTCCCATTCAGGTTAAAATGTTCCATTGAGGGGAGCACGATATGCCAAAAATAATGGAAGACCGAAAAGAACTCAGCGATCTGTTTCTGGGGGATCGCGTCAAGAACACGGACTTTTTTGAACTCGATCGGGAAGCCATGAACCGCTTTCTCGGTCACTGTCACCTGCGCAAACTACCAACCAAAACCGTTATCATCCGGCCCGGTGACCCGGCCAATACCCTGTATTACATTCTATCCGGATCGGTGACCATTTCTTATGAAAATGAAGATGGCAAGGAGTTCATTCTTGCTTACCTGAATGCCGGTGATTTTATTGGTGAAATGGGCCTGTTCATGCACACCGAAGTGCGTGAAGTGATGGTCAAAACCCGGGAAAAAACCGAAGTGGCCGAAATTGGTTATCATCGTTTGGGCAAATTGATCAAGACCAGTTTGCGCAATGAGTCGGTGCACCTGCTATACGCCATAGGTACCCAGTTGACCCACCGCTTGCTGCAAACCAGCCGCAAAGCTCACCGACTGGCCTTTCTTGATGTGACCGGACGCATCGCCCGGACCTTGATGGACCTGTGTCAGGAGCCCAATGCCCTGTCGCACCCGGAAGGTACCCAACTGAAAATCTCCCGCCAGGAATTGTCCCGCATTGTCGGGTGCTCACGGGAGATGGCAGGCCGCGTGCTGAAAGAGCTGGAAGCCGAGGGCAGCATTTACGTCAAGGGCCACACCATTGTGGTGTTGCACGAACGCTAAGTCAGACACTCAATGTGCCAGTCGCCAATCGCACGGCATGAAAAGACAAAAAAAGCCCGGTATTGACCGGGCTTTTTGATGAGATTTTTAAAAAGATCAGCTGGAAATACCCAGTGCCTGCAGGGTTTCCATGGTGATCTGGCCTTCGGCCAAGTGTTTATCACGCTGAAAGGCCTTGAGCGCCTGCATGGTGGCAGAGCCGAGTACGCCATCCACCGGGCCGGGGTTGTAGCCGGCGGCTTTCAAGGCACGCTGAATATCTTGCACGATTTGTGGCGTGGTGTTGGTTTCGCACAGAATAGGGCGCCATTCCATGCGTGCATCAGACACTTTCTGGCGTTCCACCACAGTTTCGTATTCGGCCGGAATTGGCACCTTTCTGGTTTGAGGCGGGCTGACCATTTTTTTCACTTTGACCAGTTTGTATTCAGCTGGAATTTCCTTCTTGACTACCTTTGGTGGCTGTACCATCACTTTCTTCTTGATGGTCTTGTACTTGGGCGGAATGCTAACAGTTTCTGTTCGAGCCGGTTCAACCAGGACGCGTTTTTTCACCGTTTTGTATTCCGCTGGGACTTCCACCAGGCACATGATTTCACCGGTGGCGTTATCCACCTTTTCAATCGGGCCACGGCCTTTTTTCCAGGTGGTGTAGGCCGGCTTGACCAGGATTTTTTCAGTCACGGTGTCATACACCGGCGGGTGTGTCACAATGCGCTCTCCGGCCGGTTCCACCATGACCTTCTCTTCTACCCAATCGTAAACCGCCGGTTGTGTAATCAGCTTTTCGCCTGGCTCACGCACCATGACGCGTTCCTCAACCCACTCGTATTTGGCAGGAATCACTTCAAGCTTTTCCGTTGCCGGTGATTTGACGACCTGCTTTTCGATCGTGGTGTATGCTGGTGGAATCAGAACCCGGGCATAACATTCACCCGGTTTGGCGTTTGGCGGTAACATGTAATTACTGATATCCATGTCACCACTTGCCGCTGGCGTATTGCTATCACTAGTGCCTTGTTGTTTCAGGGCCATGTTTTCCCGCTGCACGGCAGTCAGCTCATTTTGGGTCGCCGACAGTTTGGACTCCAAGGCGGCAATGCGTTCCTTTTCATCGGTGCTTTGATGCTTCATGCTCGAACAACCGGCCAGACTCAGGCCGATAACCAGCAGACCACAGACTGTAGTTTTGTTCATGATATCTCTCTCTTTTTAGGTTGAAGAAACTTAATCTTACTGATGTTGACTCGCCCTTGGTGTCTTGTGACGGTTAACAATTGTTTCGATTGACAGCAGGCAGTGAGTGCCGCACCGGACACCAGAAAACAGCACAAACAGAAGAATGCGGTCGGGAAATAACAGGTGGACTGGACGCAGGGCCAGCGAGACCGGATAATACACGGCTTTAATTCGTGCAAAAAACCATGGAAACTTACGAATTGCGCTGCGCCACAGACCCGGCCTGGGTGGATGTGGCCAAATCGGACTTTGATCGTTTTCTGATTGATCACGCGGCCTGTGAACGCAAGGCATCGGCATTGGCCATGTCCATGGTCCAGCATTATCCGGACAAGCCCGAGCTGGTGCAAGGCATGATTGACCTGGCGTTGGAGGAACTGGCGCATTTCCGTGAAGTGATGAAGTTGATGATCAAGCGCGGCCTGCGGCAGTTCAATGACGAAAAAGACCCTTACATCAACGCCTTGCTCACGCACGTGCGCCGGGGCCATGCCGAATACCTGCTGGATCGATTGCTGGTTTTCAGCATTGTCGAACGGCGTGGGCATGAACGCTTCTACCTGATCGGACAGGCCCTGGAGGATGAGAAACTCAAGGATTTTTACGTGCGCCTGGCCAATGCCGAACACCGCCATTACACCCTGTTCATGCGCCTGGCGCATCGCTATTTCGACAGCAAAGTAGTCAGTCAGCGGTTGGATGAACTGCTGGATATCGAAGCGGAGATCGTTCGCTCTTTGCCATTACGGGCTGCGGTTCATTGAGCCAGACCACGGCTCCTACCCCACGGCACTTAGCATGGCAAACCCTCGGCCATTCGGTTCCGCACGGCTGAGAGGACAGTTTGTCTGTCACGGACATGAATACCCTCCCCAAAACAGCCCGGTCCCTGCATCAATACCTGAGCACACATGCCGAAGCCGAAGCCATTGCCGCGGCCAGGGCACTGCGCCAGGCGGTGCCAGAACGTCACTGGCGCTATGGCGTGATTATCCCGGTTTGTGGCGAAGACGATGACCTGCTCGAACGGATTTTTGCCCAATGCCTGGCTTCATCCGGTGGCGCCACTGCCACTCATGTGCTGGCAGTGATTTGCCTGAACCGGCCGGATGAACACCCACGGGCTGAATACTGGCAGCAGCGCAATCGCGACTGGCTGGAGGCCCAGAAAAAAGCCGCCTCCCGTGTGATTCACTGCGCTACTGGCGTTTACTGGCTGGAATTTAATGACCAGCCCGATGCCCTGGTGCTGGTGCGTAACGATTCCGGTTCTGAAGCGACCCGACCCATTCCACGGCAGCAGGGCGTTGGTCTGGCACGCAAACTGGCCGCTGATTGCCTGTTGGAACTCATGGTTTCTGGCACAGTCAGCGAGCCCTGGCTGTTTTCCACCGATGCCGATGCGCGCCTGCCAGCCGCTTACTTTGACTCAATTAATAACCTTCCTGCGGGAGTGGTGGCGCTGAGCCTGCCTTTTGAACACCGCTGGCATGGCAGCATGAGTGAAAATAGCGACAGAGGATCGGCCAAGCAAGGGCCACAAGCCATCCACACCGCCCAGCGATACTACGACCTGCGCCTGCATTTGTATCGGGTTGGCATTGAACTGATCAACCCGGCTTATGCCTGGACGGCCCTGGGCAGCGCCTTGATCGTCTCCGCAGCCGCTTATGCCCAGGTTCGCGGTTTCCCCAGGCGTGCTGCCGGTGAGGACTTTTATTTGCTCAATAAATTGGCCAAGGTAGGGGCCATCCGCTCGGACGCGACTGAACGGCCTGGCAGAAAGGTTGAAACAGGAGACGGGCGCGCTGGCATCGACAGATCCAGCGACGATCTTCCAGTCTCTCCATGCAATCCCTTGCCGGTAATCACCTTGGGCAGTCGTTTCTCGGATCGGGTGCCCTTTGGCACCGGGCCGGCGGTTGAAAGTATTGCGGCCTTGCCCGATCCCCAACGGCAATACGGGTTTTACCATCCGGAAATTTTTTTGGCCCTGGCCCACTGGCGGCAGGGTGTTTGTCAGTGGCTGGCGGCGGAAACATCCGGCATGCCGCTCAGCGGGCATTTGCAGCAGCACGGTGCCGAAGACAGTGCTGTCGAACCCAGCCTGGTGTCGGCCATGCTGGAAAAGTCATTACCAGTGGCTGATTTTATTGACAAACTCACCCGGCAACGGGTGAATGCACAGCAGCGCTTGCGTCAGTTCGATGAATGGCTGGACGCGTTTCGCCTCTTGAAAGCCGTGCATGCGCTGGAAACGCTGTTTCCACGACTGAGTCTGCCAGCACTGGCGCAGAACCCCAATTTTCAGCGGCACTTTTTGCCCCGAAAAGCGGTCAAAAAAGCATTCCATGACCTTTGGCCTATTGCCTGACTGCCAGCACCTGCTAGCATTTTGGCAGCATGGCATGCCTGCTGCTGTGATGATTGGCAGCCCAACACCCAAACGCCCGGACACTAGGGAGCCTCCGTTACCGCCCTAATTTTTTACCGCTATATGATTGCATAGGAGAATCACATGAAAAGAGGCCCAACTCCCATCCACCAGGCGCTCAAGGCGCTGGCTGGTATGGCCTTTCTCGGCTTAAGCCTGAGTGCCTGCGCCAGTGGCCCGAACACGGCGCCGGAAGCCCATACATCCGCAGAGGACCAGAACAAGGTCTTTGCGCAGGAGTACCACATCAAGGACTTGCCCAATGGCTTGCGCGTGATTGTGGTGCCCACCGATTACCCGGACGTGATCTCGGTGCAGATACCTGTGCAGACCGGTTCGCGCAATGAAGTGGAGCCGGGCAAATCGGGTTTTGCCCATTTCTTCGAGCACATGATGTTTCATGGCACCAAAAATTACCCGCGCGACAAATACGGTGAACTCCTCAAAAACGCCGGGGCCGATCAAAACGCCTACACCACAGACGACTACACCAACTACCATATCACCGCTACCAAAGCTGATCTGGAGACCATCCTCAAGCTGGAAGCCGACCGTTTCCAGAACCTGGAATTCACCGAGCCGGAATTTCGTACCGAAGCCCTGGCGGTGAAGGGTGAATACCTGAAAAACAGCGCCAACCCGGTCAGTAAAATATTCGAAGTGGTGCGCGACAAGGCCTTTAAGGTGCATCCGTACAAGCACACCACCATGGGCTTTTATCGCGACATCGAGGACATGCCCAACCAGATGGATTATGCCCTGAAGTTTTTTGATCGCTGGTATCGTCCTGAAAAGTCCGTCCTGATTGTGGCCGGCGACGTGGACCCGGAAAGAACCTTCAAGCTGGCCGAAAAATACTGGGGCAGCTGGAAACGCGGTGATTATTCCGTGGATATCCCGCAAGAACCGCCCGCCAAAGGGCAGGTTTATGAGCACATCAAATGGGATTCCCCCACACAACCCTGGCTGATTATGGCTTTTCATGGCCCGGCCAATGACGTGCACAATAAGGACAAGGCCGCTCTGGACATGATGGGTGAGCTGTATTTTGGCGACACCTCGCCATTGCATCAGGACGTGGTGATCAACCGCCGCCTGGCCGATAACCTGTTTTTCTATGCACCAGACCGCAAGGACCCGAGCCTGATTTATATTGGTGCCCGCTTGACTGACAAGAAAAACTTCGAACCGGTCAAACAGGCCATTCTGGACACCATTGCCCAAGCCCAGACCAAGACCGTGGACGGCCAGCGCCTGGCTGATCTGAAATCCGCCGCGCGCTATGGCTTTACCAACTCGCTGGACAACACCGTTGCCATTGCTGACACCCTGGCCAGGGTCGTTCAGGCCAATCGCGATCCGGAAGACATCAACCGGAAATTCGCACGTGTGGCTGAAGTGGACGTCAACGACGTGCAGGCCGCGGCCAAAAAATGGCTGACCGACAAAGGCCGCGTGACCGTCACCCTGTCGGACGATGAAAAAGCCCAGGGTTTTAACCCCGACTACTCCATTGCGGCGGTGGTTGAGGCGGAAGCCGAAAAACCCAAAGCGCAGTTCAAGGTACTGGACAAGCGCAACAGCAGTCCCATTATCGATTTTAATCTGCTGTTCAATACCGGAGCGGCGTTTGAACCTGAAGGCAAGCGCGGCGTGGCGGCACTCACTGCTGCCATGTTGACTGAAGGTGGTTCGCAAAAGCACAGTATCAGTGAAATCAAGCAAGCCATGTACCCCATGGCCGCTTCGTTCAATGCCCAGGTGGACAAGGAAATGACCTCACTGGCCGGGCGCGTGCACAAGGACAAATGGCCCGAGTACAGCCAGCTGGTGCTGGAAAGCGTGCTTGAGCCGGGCTTCCGTGAAGATGACTTCAAGCGCCTGAAACAGCAGCAGATCAACGCCATCGAAACCAACCTGAAGGGCAACAATGACGAAGAGCTGGGCAAGGAAGTGCTGTATAGCGAAATCTACCGCAACCACCCGTATGGCACCCTTAACCTCGGCAAAGTGTCAGATCTGCAAAAGCTGACGCTGGATGATGTCAAGGATTTTTATCGCCAGCAATTTACCCAAGGCAACCTGACGGTTGGCCTGACCGGCGACCTGAGTGACGAACAGAAACAGGCGTTTATTGACGCTTTGGCCAAGGGCCTGCCGTATGGCAACAAAATGAAGGTGGAAATTCCACCCGCTCCGCCGCTTAAGGGTCACCACGTGACTATTGTCGAGAAAGAAACCCAGCCCACGGCCGTTTCCTTTGGCTTCCCTATTGACGTGAAACGTGGCGACAAGGACTGGGTGGCCCTGTGGCTGGTGCGCTCCTACCTGGGCGAGCACCGCAGCTCCAATAGCCACCTGTATCAGCGCATTCGCGAGGCCCGCGGCATGAATTATGGCGATTACGCCTATATCGAATATTTCCCGCGCGGCATGTTTCTGACCCAGCCGGATGCCAACCTGGGCCGCTCCAGCCAGATTTTCCAAATTTGGTTACGCCCGCTGCGCAGCAACAACGACGCGCATTTCGCCACCCGTGTGGCCCAGTACGAACTGCATCACCTGATCAAACACGGTTTGACGCCAGAGCAGTTTGAAAGCACCCGCAATTACCTGAGCAAATACGCGGGCTTGCTGGTCAAGTCGCAAGACCGGCAATTGGGATATGCGCTGGATCAGGAGTATTACGGCATTGACAAGGATTTCGTGAACTATGTGCGCGACAACCTGGAAAAGCTGACGGTGGATGACGTCAACCGGGCTATCAGAAAACACCTGCAGGAAGACAATATCCAGTACGTGTATATCACCAGGGATGCCAAAGACATGGCCAAGCGCCTGGTCAATGAACAGGAATCGGTGCTGAAATACAATTCACCCAAGTCCGACAACCTGCTGGCCGAAGATGAGAAGCTGAAAAAGTACCCGCTGAATATCCCTGAAAAGAACGTCAAGATTGTTCCCGTGGAGAAAGTTTTTCAGTAAGTCTTTCTGTCACTGTCTCCTCGAAGCCGGTCCCCGTGGCCGGCTTTTTTATGCCTGTCTGCCGAACAACGCCGCACGAATCGGGGCAGCTATGCGATAATTTGACAATCTAAGAAACAGGCAAAAGCCGGAAAATGATTGTGTCCGAAAAGAACAAACACACACTAGCCCCACAGAAACTTTCTGCCATCCCGACAGACAACGACCGCATCCCTCTTCATTCGGCCGCGTCCCGTGCCGACCTGGAAGCCGAATGCGACGTGATTCCTTACGTCGAATTGCAGAAATTTTTTGCCAAAGGCATGCTGGTGACAGTGGATCCGGGCCTGAAGTTGGTAGACGTGGCCCTGAGCCTGGCCGCCGATGATGCGGCGCAATTGAAACAATGGGCAGAAGCGGGCCTGGTGCAACGGGCTCACGACGAACACGCACGCAACTGGCATGCCAACAGCGCGCTATTGAGAGCCGTAACAGTCACTCCATGGATACTGGTACAAGACACCGGGAAGGCGGTGCCTCGGAAACCGACCAACCAAGGCATGAAACCGGAATGATGGCCGCGATGTTGATTCGGGATCAATTGCCCCCCATTTTTACTAATAAGAAGACAGGCAAGACTGGCAACGCCTGAAAATAAAACCATTTCCATCTGACCGACTCACTCTTCAAGGAGAAGAAATCATGACAATTCCAGAAGGCATTATTCTTGCTATCGTGGCCTTTGTGTTGGGTTTTGGCCTGGCCTGGCTGATCCTGCCGCGGGTACGCGAAGAGGAAGAGCTGGAGCACCAACTGGAAGAAAAACTGGAAAAGTACCAGACCAATGTGGAAGAACATTTGGCTAAAACCGCCGACTTGTTCGATGAATTGACGGCCAATTACAAGAAAGTCCACGATCACCTCAACCAGACGGCTCAATCCCTGCTCAGCGAGGAGCAGTTGCAGAAACTGGTGAGCCAGCGACAGGCCAAAGGGTACAAGATCCTGGTGCTGGAAAACAATAACGGTGAGGAAAGTGGCAACCCGGAAGAACAGAATGGCCATGACTCCACGCAGACGCGGATTACCGGTTCAGACGCGAGTGATGGCAGCGAGGCGCCATCATCTGACCACCACCGGGAATAACGCGTGGCACACCGGTGGTTGCTGTTAGAATTGTGGGTATTAACTTAAATCTGTTTGCCAGGTTTACAGGACAGGTTCACCGCTGGGGTGACCGGCATTCGCACAGGGGTTCACTATGCTTTGGATAAAACGTGTTTTCTGGTTAGTGACGGTGGTGCTGGCCATTGTCTTGGCCGTGGCCATCAGCGGCTTGAATACCAACCCGGTCACGCTCGACCTGTACTTCTGGAAATTTGAAGTGACCCTGGGCGTGGCGGTGTTGCTGAGCCTATTGGCCGGCGTGCTGCTGGGCCAGCTGTTTGCGGCGGTGAGTTATGTGTTGCCTTTGAAGGCGCGTCACCGGCGTTTGCAAAGGCAATACCGCCGTTTGCAAAAGCAAGCCGGGGTAATGCCTGATAGTCCCGTCACTCAAGCGGCCAGCAACCAAAAAAACCTGACCACCGATCCCCCTGCATGAACGAACTGACGGCTTTTCTGCTTGTGGCGCTGGCCATTAGCGCCGGTTTGTGGCTGTATCTGTACCTGAAGGACAAGCGCCGCCACGAAAAACTCATGGGTCACCTCAATCACCGGTATTTTCAGGGGTTGAATTACCTCCTGAACGATGAGTCTGACCGCGCCATCGATGTGTTTATCAAGCTCGCTGAAACCAGCGACGATACCTTTGAGCCGCAACTGGCGCTGGGCAATCTCTATCGGCGCAAGGGCGAAGTGGAGCGCGCTATTCGCTTGCACCAGTCGCTGATTTCCAAACCTGACCTGCCGGAGCCATACCGCACCCGGGCCTTGCTGGCGCTGGGCCAGGATTACATGAGCGCCGGTTTGCTGGATCGTGCCGAAATCCTTTTCTCCGAACTGGTGGAAGTGGAGGCGCATTCACCCGCCGCGCTCAAATTCCTCTGCGACATTTACCAGCAGGAACAGGACTGGAGTGACGCCATTCGCACAGCACGCCGCTACGAGGCGGTTTCCGGCCGCGACATGAAAGCCGAAGTGGGCCATTTCTATTGTGAACTGGCCGACCAGGCCTTGCTGGAAGGTGACAGGGATAAGGCCGAAAAACAGCTGCGACAGGCGCTGCGCGCCGACCCGGGCAGCGTGCGGGCCGAGCTGATCCGGGCCCGGATGCAGCAGGAGAACGGCCAATGGTCCGAGGCCATTGCGGCGTATCAGGCCGCCGCCCGGCGTGATCTGGATTATTTACCGGAATTTATCGCTGATGCAGTTCGCTGTTTTCAGCACGCTGGCCGGCACGAGGAGCTGAACGACTGGCTGGAATCCCTGATGCAGCAATACCCGGGCATTTCGCCAGTGCTGGCACGCGCGGACATCATGCACAAAGAACAGGGGCAGGCCGCTGCCGCGGCTTTTATTGCCGAAGCTTTGCAGGAACGCGATTCGGTGCGTGGCCTGGAAGCCCTGATTCGCCTGAGCAAACAAGCCGGTTCCAGCGCCGGCGAAGTCAGTCAGCATCTGGACGTGTTGCATCACCTGGTAAAAAAACTGTTGGCCAAGAAGGCGCGGCATCAGTGCCGCCATTGCGGCTTTTCTGCCCGCAGTCTGCACTGGCAATGCCCCAGTTGCAAGTCCTGGGGGACTGTCAAACCCATTTACGGCATCGAGCATGAATAAAGCCATGCGCTGCCAGCCATTAAGCGGTTAATCTGATGAATCTTCCCGCCTGGCTGGGACTTGTCCTGATTGCCGTGCTGGCCGCTGTCAGCCTGTTCCTGTACGAGCACCTGGCCAGGCGCTGGGGTCTGCTGGCGGTGGCCGACGCCGATCGCCACCTGCATCGTGGGCGGGTGCCCACCGGCGCCGGGGTGGCCTTTCTCTGGCCACTGCTGTTCGGGCTGTTTCTATGGCTCCTGGGGATTTCAGACTCACAACAAGGCTTCCTGCCCGGAGTCCATACGGGGTCTGTCAACCGCATTTTGACCATCGCCACTGTGGGGTTGCTGGCCATGCTGGTCACCGGCTATCTGGATGACCGTTTTCAGGTGTCAGCGCGCTGGCGGTTACTCCTGCAGGTGGTGCTGGTCAGCGCCGTGCTGCTTATCATGTGGCCATTGCTGCACCGGTCCGGTTTCTCGCTGTGGTGGCTGCCCATATTCTTTTTCGGCGCCTTGTGGTGGTTAAACCTGTTCAATTTTATGGACGGCGCCAATGGCATGGCTGCCTGGCACGTGGTGGTGTCTGCCAGTATTTATGCGCTGGTGTTTTACCTCAATGGGGACTCTCAGCTGGCTTTTCTGGCGGCCTCCACGGCCCTGGTCAGCGCCATATTCTTATATTGGAATTTTCCTCAGGCACGCTTGTTCATGGGGGATGCCGGCAGCCTGGGTCTGGCTTGGCTAATTTTGATGCTGGCCTTGTTCGGATTGGTCACTGGCGTGTTTGATCCGGTTTTCGTGCTCTTACTGCACCTGCCATTTGTGCTAGACAGCACGATCACGCTGTACAGACGCTGGCGGGCAGGGCAGCGGCTTACCCACGCCCATCGTCAGCACCTTTACCAGCGGCTCATTGCCGGTGGTCAATCACATGCCCGTGTATCGCTGGCTTACGCGCTGG
>JALWKC010000164.1 GCA_026996795.1 Lysobacterales bacterium
GTTAATATCCACTATCTGAACCGTGCCGGATCATTCGATTTTGAACAGTCCGGCCACCACAGGCAAAACCTTCAATCAGGCTTCGCTGTTCTCGCCTTCAGTACCATTGTCCGGGGCGGTCTCAGGAACCGCTTCCGGTGTGGCCTCAGGTGCCTCGGCGCCCTGAACTGCTTCAGCATCAACGGCATCGCTCATCAGGTTATTCTCGATAGCGGCCAATTCCGTCTGCAGTTCAGATTCGCGACTCTGGCGACGTTCCTTGTGGTACGCCAGGCCAGTACCGGCCGGGATCAACCGACCCACGATGACGTTTTCCTTCAGCCCGCGCAGGTGATCTTTCGCACCACGGACGGACGCTTCGGTCAGCACGCGAGTAGTCTCCTGGAACGAAGCCGCAGAAATAAACGACTCGGTGGCCAGTGATGCCTTGGTAATGCCCAGCAGTTGCAGCTGGAACTTGGCTGGCTGACCGCCCTTTGCTTCCACATCGGCATTGACCTTGCGCACTTCCTGCAGGCTGACCTGTTCGGTCTTGAGGAAATCCGTGTCGCCCGGATCGGTGATTTCGACCTTGCGCAACATCTGCTTGACAATCACTTCGATGTGCTTGTCGTTGATGCCAACGCCCTGCAGGCGATACACTTCCTGGGTTTCGTCAATCAGGTAGTTGGCCAGGGCCGGCACACCCTGCAGGCGCAGGATGTCATGCGGATTGGGATCGCCTTCCACCACCACTTCGCCCTTTTCAACGTGCTCACCTTCAAACACAATAATCTGACGCCATTTTGGAATCAGCGTTTCGTGCTTAACACCATCGGCATCGGTGATCACCAGGCGGTTCTTGCCTTTGGTCTCCTTGCCGAAAGAAACAATGCCGGAGGCTTCGGCCTGAATGGCTGGGTCTTTCGGCTTGCGTGCCTCGAACAGATCAGCCACACGCGGCAGACCACCGGTGATGTCGCGGGTTTTACTGGACTCCTGCGGAATACGCGCCAGGAAGTCACCCACATTCACTTCCTGCCCATCCTGGATGCTAATGATCGCACCAGCCGGCAGGTAGTACTGGGCAGGAATATCGGTGCCGGGAATGTTCACCGGCTTGCCTTTCTTATCAAGCAGTTGCAACAGCGGACGCAAATCGCGACCGGCCGTGCCCCGTTGTTTGGGATCGGTGATGACAAAGCTGGTCAGTCCGGTCAGTTCATCGGTCTGCTCCTGAACTGTGATGCCATCTTTGAAATCGCTGAAACGGACGATACCGGACACTTCGGTGACAATCGGGTGGGTGTGCGGATCCCAGTTGGCGATAACCGCACCGGCTTCCACTTTGTCGCCGTCCTTGACGTTGATAACGGCACCATAAGGCACCTTGTAACGCTCGCGCTCCCGACCGGATTCATCCATGATGGAAATCTCGCCGGAGCGCGACACGGCCACCAGCTTGCCGTCACTGTTTTCCACCGTTTTGATGTTATGCAGGCGTACAGTGCCGGAGGTCTTGATCTGGATGTGATCGGTGGCTGCGGTTTTGGCCGCGGCACCACCAATATGGAAGGTTCGCATGGTCAGCTGGGTGCCAGGTTCACCGATGGATTGTGCCGCAATCACACCCACGGCCTCCCCGATATTGACCAACTCGCCACGGGCCAGATCGCGGCCATAACACAAGGCGCACACGCCGTGTTCGGTTTCGCAGGTAATGGCTGAACGCACCTTGATACGATCCAGGCCGAGTTTTTCGACTTTTTCCATCCAGTCTTCATCCAGCAAGGTGCCAGCCTTGATCACCGGTTCGTTGTCGTTTTCTCGCAGGTACACATTTTCGGCCACCGTCCGGCCCAACACACGCTTGGCCAGCGGCTCGATGACTTCGCCCCCGTCCACAATCGGGTGGATGTCCAGGCCCTGAGTGGTGCCGCAATCATCCTCGGTCACCACCACGTCCTGCGCCACATCCACCAGACGACGCGTGAGGTAACCGGAATTGGCCGTTTTTAATGCCGTATCGGCCAGACCCTTACGCGCGCCGTGGGTAGAAATAAAGTACTGCAGCACGTCCAGCCCTTCACGGAAGTTGGCCTTGATGGGCGATTCGATAATGGAGCCGTCGGGTTTTGCCATCAGGCCACGCATACCGGCCAACTGCCGCATTTGCGCCGCCGAGCCACGTGCACCGGAATCCGCCATAACATAGACGGAGTTCATGGAATCCTGCTTGACTTCATTGCCTTCGGCATCGATCACGGTGTCTTTGCCTAGACTTTCCATCATCGCTTGGGCAATCTGCTCATTGGCCCGCGACCAGATATCGATCACCTTGTTGTAGCGTTCACCGGCTGTCACCAGGCCGGAGGTGTATTGATCCTGGATTTTCAGTACTTCTTTTTCCGACTCTTCCAGAATAGCAGCCTTTGCTTCCGGAATGGTCAGGTCGTTAATGCCAATGGACATGCCGGCCATGGTGGCGTGACGGAAACCGGTGTACATCAGCTGGTCAGCCAGCACCACGGTGTCCTTGACACCCAACTGGTGGTAACAAACGTCCAGCAGTTTGGAAATGTTTTTCTTGGTCAGTACCTTATTGATGTGCTCGAAAGGCAGGCCTTCGGGCAGGATCTTGGCCAGCAGGGCACGGCCAACAGTGGTGTCGACGATTTTGGTTTCTTCCACCCAGTTGCCGTCTTCGTCCCGCTGTTTTTCGGTCATGCGCACCTTGACTTTGGCCTGCATGCCCACTTCGCCGTTTTCATAGGCGCGATACACTTCGTCGATATCGGCAAAAACAGTGCCCTCGCCTTTCTGATTGATGAGCTCACGGGTCATGTAATACAGACCCAGCACCACGTCCTGGGACGGCACAATAATGGGGTCGCCATTGGCCGGTGACAAAATGTTGTTGGTGGACATCATCAGTGTCCGCGCTTCCAGTTGCGCTTCAATGGACAATGGCACATGCACGGCCATCTGGTCACCGTCGAAGTCGGCGTTAAAGGCGGTACACACCAGCGGATGAAGCTGGATCGCCTTGCCTTCAATCAATACCGGTTCAAAGGCCTGAATGCCCAGGCGGTGAAGCGTGGGGGCGCGGTTGAGCATGACCGGGTGTTCACGAATAACCTGGGCCAGAATGTCCCAGACTTCCGGCGTGCCCTGATCCACGGCGCGCTTGGCGGCCTTGATGGTGGAGACGTAACCCTGTTGTAACAACTTGCCCAGAATAAAGGGCTTGAACAACTCCAGAGCCATCTTTTTGGGCAGCCCGCACTGATGCAGGCGCAAGGTCGGGCCAACCACAATCACGGAGCGGCCGGAATAATCCACGCGCTTGCCCAGCAAGTTCTGGCGGAAGCGACCCTGCTTACCCTTGATCATGTCAGCCAGGGATTTCAGCGGGCGCTTGTTGGTGCCGGTAATGGCGCGGCCACGACGGCCGTTGTCCAGCAAGGCATCAACGGATTCCTGCAGCATGCGCTTTTCGTTTCGCACAATGATGTCTGGCGCGTGCAGTTCCAGCAGGCGACGCAGGCGGTTATTGCGGTTGATAACGCGACGGTACAAGTCATTCAGGTCGGAGGTGGCAAAACGGCCACCGTCCAGCGGCACCAGCGGACGTAGATCCGGCGGCAACACAGGCAGCACGGTCATGATCATGTGCTCAG
>JALWKC010000165.1 GCA_026996795.1 Lysobacterales bacterium
CAGCACCCCTTTGCGCTTGCCGGCGTGCTGCAGGTGTTTGATGGTCAGGCCAATGGCATCGCCGATGGCGGTATTGTCGCCGGCCATGCCGATCTGGGCTTCCTGAAGCTGGGTTTTGACGGTGTTTAGATCATAAGTGAGCGGGCTGATGACGAAGGCCCGCGAGCCGAACACCACCAGTCCAAGCCGGTCCTTGTCCCGGGACTGGATGAAGTCCTGCACCACGGCCTTGACCACGCTGAGGCGATCCACCACCTGTCCATGCAGGCGCATGTCCCGTTTTTCCATAGAGCCGGACAGGTCCACCGCCAGCATGATGTCCTTGCCCTGTTGAAGGAAGGGGGTGGGTGTGAGATACCAGACCGGGCGCATGGCGGCCAGCACCACAAGCCCCCACAGCAGCCAGGCCCATAGGGGAATGGGATGTCGGGCGACTTTGCGTGTCTGTTTTTCCTTGCGAGCGGCCTGTTGCGCCGTGTCAAAAACGGTGGGCGCCATCAGGGGCGCGTCCTGCGGCGCCGGGGGCAAGAGCTGGCGCACCAGCCAGGGCAGCGGCAGCAGCACGACCCACCACGGCCATATCAGATCCAGCTGTTGCAACAGGCTTGTCCACTCGCTCACTGATGGTGTCTCCGTATCCACTGCCGCGCGAAAGAAATGAAGCGCTCGATGCGCTCTGTTTCATGTGAAACATCTTTGGCATAGGCCAGGCGGATCATGGCCTCCAGGTCTTCCGGCGCCTGCACGCGCACGGCGCTTCGCCGCAGAAACCGCGCCCACTGCTCAGGGGTCATATTGCCCCGCTGTTCCGGAGTGTAGGCGGTCACCGCCACCTGCTTGAGCAGGATATTGATGGGCTCCACCGGATTGTTCAGCTCGCCCTGACGCCATTGGGTTTCGATTTCATCCAGCCGCCGTTGCGCTTCCCGGCGGTAGGCGTCCAGATACCAGTTGCGCCACAGAAACCACACAAACCAGGTAATAAAGCCGATGCTGCCCACGATAATGAACCACCAGACTTCCGCCAGCGGCCACCAGCCCACCGGCGGGGGAGGGATCAGGTCATGGGGTGTTTTCATCGCACAATCCCATCCTGTTGCAGCTGGCCGAGCGGATCATCGGCGGTGGTCAGACTGAATGTGGGTATTTTAAGCCCCAAAAGGCGCTGCCGGACAGGCTGCCACTGGCGCAGGAACGCTTTGGCGTAGGCGGTTCGAGTATCGGGGTCGTGGGTGTTCAGGCTCAGGATGCGGTCCTGTTTCTGCAGGCGCACGCTGCCCAGCTCGGGCAGCCTGGCTTCCAGCGGATCGAAGACATTGAGCGCGATGATGTCCTGATGGCGGCGCATCTGAGAAACCTGTTCCAGCGCGTGGCCGTTCAAGGCTCGCAGGTCGCCCAGGAAAAACACCTTGCTGCCGGGTTTGAGCACACGGCTCAATTCGCTGACGGCCGCCTGCCAGGCGGTGGCGTTCAGGCTGCCGGGGTGACGCAGGGCCTCGTGCAGCCGCAGCCCTTGATGAAAGATGCTCATCAAGGTGGTCTCAGAGCGCTGCGGCGGGAGCCAGAGGTGGGTATGGTCACTGAATACCAGTGCGCCGATGCGGTCCTGCTGGTGCAGCACCGTCCAGCCCAGAATCGCGGCCAGGTGCAGAATCAATGACGCCTTGAGCTGTCCACGGCTGGCGAAAAAGGTAGCCGATGTCTGGTCAATGAGCAGAAGCGTGGGGCGCTCGTGGGCTTCCGTGAACACCTTGGTGTGGGGTTTGAGAGTGCGAGCGGTGACCTTCCAGTCCATATGACGCACCTCATCACCCGGCTGATAGGGCCGCACTTCGGCGAATTCCATGCCCCGGCCCTTGCGAGGGGTGCGCATCTGGCCCCCCAGCTGACTGATCAGCTGCTGCGTGCTGGCCAGCTTGCGCCGTTTGAGCACATGCCGCCATGCGGTCAACTCAGGCAGGGTGGCATAGACGCTGTCATGTTTCATGTGAAACACTTTATAAACTGAAAGTGCCCGCAATTAACGCAAAGACTTCAGATGCGGCCACAACCAACTCTGAAGTTTCTTTTACGTTTTTGATCACGGGTCTTAATTTTGCTAATCGATGTGAAGCTTCGTTTTCCCCAACGTGAGAAAAGTCCTCTTCCTCAGTTTCGTATTGGTTGATTTCACTCAAAATAGACTGGATGGTTTCAGAGGGCGGTTTGTCATGATGCGCGCATATATAGAGACGCTCTAAAGCACGGGTCATGACGACATAGGCAGATCGATACAGCAGCTCTGGGTCATGGCGTTCCACATCTTCTAAAAACTGAGGAAAACGGTAAAGGATGACATTTTCTGCTTCCAATCCTTTAATGCTCTTATATGTCATGGCCTGTGCATAATGGCTGACCCCGCTGCTTTCCAGGTATTGATCAATTTTTGTGGCTTCCTCCTTTCGAGGCACCAGAATGACGGCTTTCTGATTGTTTGGAAAGGTTTTGACCAAAGTCAGCAGCTCTCGATACCGTACCCAAGGTCCGACTTTAAGCTCTCCCCTTTCAAGGACAAAACGAATATCGTTCAGGAAATCATTTTTAAGATAGTAAGATTTTTTATAGTACTCGTTGAGTTTTCGATCATTACTCAGAATGCTAAAAGCACATTGGGCGATATTAGAAGGAGTTCGATAGACGTTCCATAGGTTTTTGACACGCCCCCGCATGGAGATTTTTTCAAATTCAGGATGATGGAAAACCTCAGCAATGGAGGTCATGGCATGATCATAAAAGCGCTGGGCCTCATCAATGAAGAATATGCAGTCACCAATTTCCTCATACAGCACCCGCATGAGATTGGGTGGCATATCTTGTGTTTCATCGCATAGGAAATAATCAATAGGGTGTGTCGCCAGCCGTTGACGCAGTTTAGTTTGGAATTCGGCGGTGGCCTGGGGGGTTTTCAGAGCCTTCATACGGGCATTGAAAGAAGTGTCATGGTCAACGCCGATGGCTTGCCAGTCAAAATCTATGCGCTTGAGCAGGGCGAATAAACTGAGGCAGATGGCATTTTGCTGAACGCCGGCTTGCTGAAAGATTTCGTTGATTTCATCTTGAAGACGACGGTTGAAAGCCAGCACTAAAAAACGCTCTGTTTCATCGCGCCGCGCTCGGTTAATGACAAAATTAGTCAAAATAACGGTTTTGCCTGTGCCGGCGAGCCCTCGAATAATGCGAAATCCACCACTGTACCCATCTAAAATGCTTAGTTGCTTGTGATCAAAAAATAGAATTTCATCTTGTGTGATGACAGGGAGGACTTTTTGTTCTGCTTCATGTAGGCGCTTCTTGTCTAAAAGGCAGCGCGCAACGGCTAAAAAAGCCTTTTTGGTCGGCACCAGCGGAGCACGACCTTTGAAAAAACGTTCAAATTGATCACGGCTGTTAAGATCATCTTGAAAGAAAGTGATGTCTCGAAAGCCGGCTAGATGAGGGTTGTCATCAAAAAATGCCTGGCCTTTGGCAGCGGGGATTGCGGGGAAGATCACACGGGCTTCCACGTTAATAGGCAACTTACCTTCGGGTAGGTTGTCCTGAAGATAGGCCATCATCAATTGTTTGTAACGGCCAGCTTGCTCAAAAGGGGTGCTGTCGGGATGGTCGAGATGTTCCAGAG
>JALWKC010000166.1 GCA_026996795.1 Lysobacterales bacterium
TCATCAAAGCCGTCTTGCCGCTGGTGGTTTTCATCGCGTTTGTGCTTCTGCTGATGAGCGGCATTGGCAAAAATCCTCGACTGATCCCGTCCCCATTGATTGGCAAGCCGGCGCCGGAATTTGCCCTGCCTTCCCTGCATCAGCCCGACCGGGTGATTCGCAAACAGGATCTGCTGGGGCAGTATTACCTGCTTAACGTCTGGGGCAGCTGGTGTCCGTCCTGCCGGGTGGAACACCCCATGGTGACGGAAGTGGCGCGCTCGGGCATCATCCCGGTGTATGGACTGAACTGGAAGGACGAACCCGAAAACGCCAAAGCCTGGCTACAGCAATTTGGCGACCCTTACCGCGACGTTCTGGTGGATTATGAAGGCCGCACCGCCATTGATTTTGGCGTTTACGGCGCACCTGAATCCTTTGTTATTGACCAAAAAGGCATCATTCGCCACAAGGTGGTGGGCGAAATCACCCCACAGGTGGTTCAGAACGAACTGCTACCCCTGATTCGTCAAATGGAGGCCGGCCAATGACACCATTCACCCGTATTTTGAGCCTCAGTAGCAAACCATCACGCCTGACCCGATTGGGCATAACCATCCTTAGCCTGTGGTTGCTGGTGTCAACGGCTCTCGCTATCGACGTGCACCAGTTTGAAAGCCCCGAACAGGAGGCCCTGTACCGGCAACTCACCGAAGAGCTGCGTTGCCTGGTGTGCCAGAATCAGAACATTGCCGATTCCGATGCCGACCTGGCCCGCGATCTGCGCAATGAGGTGGCGGAATTCGTCAAGCAAGGCAAAAGCGGTGAGGAGATCACCGCCTATCTGGTTCAGCGTTATGGCGATTTCGTGCGTTACAACCCGCCACTGCGGGTTGACACCATTGCGCTGTGGACATTGCCATTTCTCATGCTGTTTATTGGCGCCTTTGCGCTGGTGCGCAGCATTCGTCGCTCTGGCCAGAAGCCTGCTGACAATGGCGACAATCAAACCACTGCACCCCCGCCTGCTGCTGACAGGGAGAAACCCCGTTCATGAACAGTTTTTATGCCATTCTGATTGCCCTGCTGGTTCCGGTTGTGGCGCTGTTGTGGTGGTTTGCCCGCCGCGCCGACCAACACAAGCGCCTGGCCATCCGCACCCTCACCGACGCCCTCAAGGCCAAAGACCTGCCTGCGGCCAAACGCCAGCAGCTGCAACAACAACTGGCCGAAGCCATCACCCAAAGCAGCCACAGCGACACGCGTGCCTGGTGGGTACCGGCGCTGGTCATTGCCCTGGGTGGTTTGTTCCTGTACCAAAAAATTGGCACGCCGGAGGCCACCTCCACCTTCGTCAATCCCGCCAGCACAGCCACCAGCCAGATAACCACATCAGACCCATCGAACGCGCCGCCAGACATGCAGACGGCCGTCGCCGCGCTGCAAAAACGCATCAAAAACGACCCGCAAAACCTGGACAACTGGGTGCTGTACGGACGCAGCATGATGGCACTGAAAAAATACGACGAAGCGGCCGAGGCGTATGAGAAAGCGCGCCAACTGCAGCCGGACAACTCTTGGGTCCTGGCTTCTCTGGCCGAAGCCATGGCGTTTGCCGCCGGTCAGGGCAATTTTCGTGGCGAGCCGGAAAAGCTCCTGCAACGGGCGCTGGAACTGGACCCGGACAACCAGAAAGCGCTCTGGCTTATGGGGATGAACGCGTTTGAAAAAAACCAGCCGGAGCAGGCCGAAAAACTCTGGACCCACCTGCTGACCCTGGTGGATAACCCGCGTGTGGCGGAGCAGCTTAGCGCCCAGATTGACCGCGTGCGTCAGCAGCAAGGCAAGCCACCGCTACAAAGCCCGGCCAGTGGGCAAGAATCAGACAAAGCGGAAACCACCGCCGCCGCTTCCATTCCTGTGCGTATTGACATCAGCCCGGCCATGAAAGCCCACCTTGGCGACAAACCCGCAGTGCTGTATGTGTACGCCAAACCCACCGCTGGCATGCCCATGCCCATTGCCGTGGTGCGCGGTAACGCCAGTGGCTTTCCGGTCTCTGTGACGCTGACGGATCAAAACAGCTTACAACCCAATCGTCGACTGTCGGGCTTTGACCAGGTCAAAGTTGGCGCCCGAATCAGTTTCAGTGGCAATGCCATGCCCCAACCCGGCGATATCGAAGCCACTGAAGCCATCGCCCAGACCCATGGGCTGAAACAGCCCGTGGAACTTGTTCTCAACAAAACCCGGTGATACCCATGACAGAACCACGCAAAGTCCCCGAGTTAAACCTGATTAACCTGATTGAAGGCACCGAACTGGAAAAACAGCGTTTTATTGATAACTTCTATTCGGGCCTGGTGGATTACGGCTTTATTGTCCTTAATCCGCACGATTTTGACTTTTCTCTGGTGGATGCCGCCTACGAAAAATTCAAGGATTTCTATGACTTGCCCAGTGAAGTTAAACAGAAATATGACATGAAAAACGGCGGTCAGCGTGGCTACGTGCCCAAACTGGTGGAACACGCCAAGGACAACCCCAACCCCGATTTGAAAGAGTACTATCACGTGGGCCGCGAATTGCCACCGGGCCATCGCTTGCGGGGCGAATACCCGGATAACGTCTGGCCAGAGGAAATTCCCGGCTTCAAGGACGTGGCGCTGGCCCTGTACGACCAACTGGACCGCACCGCGCGTACAATTTTTACCGCACTGGCCCCGGCCCTGGATGTACCCCAGAGCTATTTTGAAGACCTGACCCACGATGGCAATTCAATTCTGCGAAACATTCACTACCCGCCCATTAAGGAATTCAACCTGGAAAACTCGGTGCGTGCAGCGGCTCACGAAGACATCAACCTCATCACCCTGCTGGTGGGCGCCACCGACTCCGGACTGGAACTGCTGGATCGCGACGGCCAATGGCTGAAAGTGGACAGTACACCGGGACAGATTGTGGTGGATTCTGGCGACATGCTGTCGCGCATCACCAACGAGGTGATTCCCGCCACCACCCACCGCGTGGTAAATCCGGATAACAGCACCTCTGCCCGTTATTCCATGCCGTTCTTCTGCCACCCGCATCCCGACGCGGTGCTCGGTTGCATCCCATCCTGTGTGGGTACAGGGCGCAAATACGACGACATCACCGCGCGTGATTTTCTCCATCAGCGATTGGTGGAAATCGGTGTGGCGAGCTATTGACCGGCCCAGGTTGATCCGACATGAGCACCCGCGCCCAACCTGCCTGGATTGCTGAAAAGCCGGGGCAGGCGGCGCGACTCACTAACGCACCTGCGCGCCCGCCACTGCAACCTGGCGAAGTACGCATTCGTGGCCACTTTGCTGCGGTCAACTTCAAGGACGCACTGGCCCTCACCGGCCGGGCTGACATTGTGCGCCGTTTCCCGCTCATTGTGGGTCAGGATGTGTCAGGCACCGTCATTGAAAGCCGCCACCCGGATCACGAGCCGGGCCAACGCGTGGTGATGACCGGTTGCGGGCTGGGCGAAACCCGTGACGGCACCTTCACCCCAGAAATCATTGCACCGGGTGACTGCACCAGGGAGCTGCCTGCGGATTGGTCTCTGGAAATGGCAGCCGCGGTGGGCACCGCCGGCTTCACGGCGGCCTATGCGCTGCTGAAACTGCAACAAGTCGGGCAGACCCCCA
>JALWKC010000167.1 GCA_026996795.1 Lysobacterales bacterium
CTTTAACCAAAGACCGTTGTCGGTGTTTTGCTGTGGCCGTTATTCCGGCACCACCGGCTCGATGCGTGCTGCCTGCTGCACGGGCTGGATATCAAACACCAGCTTGCCATCTTGCACATCGACCCGCACCAGGCCGCCTTTTTCCAGCCGGCCAAACAGCATGTCATCCACCAGCGGTTTCTTGACGTGTTCGGTAATGGCCCGCTGCATGGGCCGCGCGCCCATGGCTTCGTCGTAGCCGTGTTCCACCAGCCACGCCCGCGCCGCTGGGGTCAGCTCAAAATGAACGCCCTGATCTGACAGGTCGTGTTCCAGTTCCAGCATAAGCTTGTCAACAATCAACGCCACGTGCTCCGGTGCCAGCGAACCGAACTGGATGATGGCATCCAGCCGGTTGCGAAATTCCGGGCTGAACAGGCGTTTGATGGCCTGCATGGCATCGCTGCTGTGGTCCTGCTCGGTAAATCCGTAGGAGCCGCGAGACTGTTCGGTGGCGCCGGCATTGGTGGTCATGACCAGCAACACATTACGGAAATCCGCTTCGCGCCCCAGCGAGTCGGTGAGCGTGCCACGGTCCATGATCTGCAACAGCACGTTGAAAATGTCCGGGTGCGCTTTTTCGATTTCATCAAGCAACACGATGGCATGGGGGTTCTGATGCACCTGATCGGTGAGCAGGCCGCCCTGTTCGTGACCCACGTAGCCGGGCGGGGCGCCAATCAGGCGGGACACCGCGTGTGATTCCATGTATTCAGACATGTCGAAGCGCAGCAGCTTCAGCCCCATTTGCGAAGACAGCTGCTTGACCACTTCGGTCTTGCCCACGCCGGTGGGCCCGGCAAACAGCAGGCTGGCAATGGGTTTGTCCTGACGCGCCATGCCGGCCCGCGAGAGCTTGATGGCCGTGCTGAGGCTTTCGATGGCCTCGTCCTGACCAAAAATCACCAGTTTGAGGTTGTCCGCAATGCGTTGCAGGCGGGTTTTGTCATCGCTGTTGAGATCATCCACGGGTATCTTGGCCATGGAGGCCACCACCTTACGGATGGCACTGCGATCGATGGCGTGGGCTTCCTGGCTGTGCATGCGCTGCCAGGCGCCAGCCTCATCAATGGCATCAATGGCCTTGTCGGGCAGGAAACGGTCATTCATGTAGCGGCTGGTGAGCTTGACGGCTTCTTCCAGCGCCTCGTCCAGAAACTCCACGCCATGATGCTGCTCAAACTGTGGCTTCAGCCCTTGCAGGATTTGCACGGCTTCTTCCGGGCTGGGCTCGGCCACGTCAATTTTCTGGAATCGCCGCGACAGGGCGCGGTCCTTGTCGAAGATGCTGCGTGCCTCCTGACTGGTGGTGGCGCCAATGCAGCGGATCTTGCCGGAACTCAAGGCCGGCTTGAGCATATTGGACGCATCCAGCGCGCCACCGGAGACGGCACCGGCGCCAATCAGGGTGTGAATTTCATCGATAAACAGAATGGCATCGGGCAGCTTCTTGATGTGCGCGATGATTTTTTTCATGCGCTTTTCAAAGTCGCCCCGGTACTTGGTGCCGGCCAGCAAGGTGCCCAGCTCCAGGGAATAGACAACGGATTTTTTCATCAAATCCGGCACGTCGCCATCCACAATGCGCTTAGCCAGGCCGGCAGCCAGGGCGGTCTTGCCCACGCCTGGCTCGCCCACCAGCAGCGGGTTGTTTTTCACCCGCCGCAACAGAATCTGGATCATACGTTCCAGTTCCTTGTCACGGCCAATCAGCGGGTCCACTTCACCGGCAATGGCTTTCTCGTTCAGGTTTTCCAGAAATGATTCGGGGGACTCTTCGCTTTCGCGCTTGCGGCGACGGCCACGGCTGTCCTTGTCGTTCTTGCCCTGGTTTTTTTCTTCGCCAGCGCTATCAATGGATTTGACTGCCTTGTCACGCTCGTCGGCATCCATATCGAGCATGGCGTGAGAAATATAAGAAACAATATCCAGCCGGGTCACGCCCTGCTTGGTGAGCAGGTAGTAGGCGTAACTGTCCTTTTCTTCAAACAGGGACACCACCACGCGCTCGGTGCTGACCGGCTCCTTCTCCGCCGCCTGGGCGGAATAAATGGCACGTTGCATAACGCGCTGGAAAGCCAGGGTCGTCTGTGGTTTCTGGTCACTGCCTGGCGGCAGCGTTTGTACCTGCTGGTCAATGGCAAAACGCGCCTCGTTGGCCAGCAACTCGGTGTCCACGCCCACGTCCTGAAAGATGATCTGCGCCACCGGGTTGTCCAGCAGACCAAGCAACAAATGCTCTACGGTCAAGTATTCGTGCCGCTGGGCGTGCGCCTGACGGTATATCTGGGCGATGGTTTTTTCGAGTATGGGGTCAAACATTTTCTAAACAGGCTCCACGACGCATAAAAGGGGGTGTTCATGCTCACGGGCGTAGTCATTGACCTGGGCGCTTTTGGTCTCGGCAATTTCGTGGCTGTAAATACCACACAACCCCTTGCCGCGTGTGTGCACATGCAACATGATTTGCGTGGCGCGGGATTCGTCCATGTGAAAGACCAATTGCAACACCTCAATGACGAAATCCATGGGCGTGTAATCGTCATTCAATATGACCACTTTATACATCGGTGGTTCCTGCAGCTGTGGCTTTTCCGCCACGGCCTGCTGCTGGAAATTGTCTGGTTTTTTACTGCCTTCGTGCATGCTTTGAATTGTAGCAGAATTCAGGAAATTATCTGTTAAGCGCATCAGCCATACGCAATCCGGCCTTGCCGGTCTCTGGCCGCCTTCCTTGGGGGCTGGTGCCGGCTGTTTCTTTACAAAACCGCCGCTGGCTTTTATGATTGGTGGCTAATTCGCTGTTTCACACCGTTTTAACAAAGACTGTTTAACCACAACCAAAGGGGAAACTCTATGAAATCTCAAAAGCGTGCCTTACTGGCAACCTCACTGTGTGCCCTGTTGGGCGCGAGTGGCTCTGCGCTGGCCACCAATGGCTATTTCTCTCACGCCTATTCCATGAAAGAAGCCGGCATGGCCGGTGCCGGCGTGGCCAATGCCGATGAAGACGCCGATTCGCTGGCCGGCGCCACCAACCCGGCCAATCTGGTGTTTGTGGGCAAGCGCATGGACTTTGGCGCCAACCTGTTTTCGCCTCTGCGCGAGTATGAAGTGCAAGGCCAGCCGGCCATTCCCGCTTTTTCCGGCGTGATTTCCGGCGGTGGCCTTGGCCCTGGTTCGCCCTGCCCGGCGCCTGGAGTTGAACCCTGCCAGCTGCCTTTTTCCCTTGGCCCGGGCACAGTCAAAAGCGACAAGAACCTATTTGTGATTCCACACTTTGGCTGGAACACCATGCTCAATGACAACACCTCTGTGGGTGTGGTGGTTTATGGCAACGGCGGCATGAACACCACCTGGCAAAGCGGCTCGGCCTTTGTGTACAACCCGCAAACTGACTCCATTGGCCAGGCACCGGGCACCTTTGGTGCTGGTGACACCGGCGTGGACCTGATGCAGCTGTTTGTGGCTCCCAGCATTTCTCACAAAATCGGTGAAAATTCTTCCATTGGCGCCAGTGTGATTCTGGGCTACCAGCGCTTCAAGGCCGAAGGCCTGGGCAATTTTGCCGGCGTAGTACTGGACCCCACCAAGCTTTCCAACAATGGCTATGACAACGCCTTTGGCTATGGTCTGAAAGTGGGCTTTAACCTGGGTGTGGCCGAAGGCATGCGCCTGGGCGGTTCCTGGCAGAGCAAAATCGACTTTGACCAGTTCAGCGACTATTCCAGTCTATTTGCCGAAGGCGGTAATTTCGATATCCCGTCCACCTGGACCCTTGGCGTTTCCGCTGATGTGGGCGAAACCGGCACCTTGCTGATTGACTTGCAGCGCATTAACTACACCGACGTCAAGGCGCTGGAAAACGGCATTGATCCGCTGCTGGCCGGCCAGTGCCTGGATGCCTTGAATGCCACCTTGTTTAGCGGCGGCACACCCACCGGCGCTTCTGGTCCTGGTTGCGGCGGCGGTCCCAACGGTTTTGGCTTCGGCTGGGACGACATGAGCGTGGTCAAGGTCGGTTATCAGTGGCAGCACAACAAGGACTGGACCTTGCGCGTGGGCTACAGCAAAACCAACCAGCCCATTGGTGAAAGTGAAGTTATCTTCAACATCCTCGCTCCTGCGGTGATCGAAGACCACTTCACCGCTGGTTTCACCAAGAAGCTGTCCAGCGGCAACGAACTGACTTTCGCGGCCATGTATGGCGCCGGCACCGATGTCACTGGCCCCAACCCGTTTGATCCGGGCCAGACCATCACCCTGCGCATGGACCAGTACCAGATTGGTATCAGCTACGGCATGAAATAAACCCTATACTGGTTGACAAAAAACCCCGCTCCGGCGGGGTTTTTTTGTGCCTCCGGAAAGGTATAATCGCTGCACTTCATATTTTCTGCCACCTGGGTTCCCACACCATGAGCACACCGCCCGTTCAACTGACGCCGGAATACCTGCGCAAGCACCTGATTGGCGCCGACGCGCCATTTTGCACGCCGTTCGGGCTCCGCTTGATGACTTACTGCGACTACACCGCTTCGGGCCGCACGTTGACCTTTGTGGAAAAATACCTCATGCGCCTGCAACGGCATTACGCCAACACTCACACCGAAGACGACATGACCGGCCGCTCCATGACCCGGCTGCTGCACGACGCGGAACACACCATCAAGCGGCTACTTGGGGCCGGCGACGATGACTGCCTGATTGCCACCGGCACCGGCGCCACTGGTGCCATCACCAAACTGCAACAAATCCTGGGCATCTACCTGCCTCCGGCCACCCGGCAACGCATGGAGCGCCTGTGCGAAACTGACCTGGAAGCCGTGAAAGCCAAACTGCCGGTGGTGTTTATCGGTCCCTACGAACACCATTCCAACGAAATTTCCTGGCGCGACGGACTATGCGAAGTGGTGGAAGTGGAGCTGGATGAACACGGCCACATCGACCTGAATCACCTGCAGCTTTTGCTCACCGACCCGCGCTATCAAGGCCGCCAGAAAATCGGCTCTTTTTCTGCCGCCAGCAACGTCACCGGGCTCAAGTCCCCGGTGCACGACATCGCCGCACTGTTGCACAAGCACGATGCCCTGGCTTTTTTTGACTACGCCGCCAGTGCCCCGTATGTGCCCATCAACATGAATCCGACCGATGCCACGCCCGCACATGACACACGACTGGATGCCATTTTCATCTCCCCGCACAAGTTTATTGGCGGGCCGGGTTCCAGCGGCATCCTGGTGTTCAACAACCGCCTTTACGATAAACGCCTCCCACCTACCGTCAGTGGCGGTGGCACGGTGAGTTATGTGGCGCAGCACGAACACGATTTTATTGATGACATCGAGGAACGCGAAAAAGCCGGAACGCCCGGCGTATTGCAGGTATTGCGTGCCGCCTTGAGTTTCGAAATCAAGGATCGCATAGGCACCGACACGATTGAAACCATCGAACACCGGTGGCTACAACGGGCGTTTGACCATTGGCAAGCCAACCCGCGCATCGAAATCCTTGGCGATCCCGACCCCGCCAGGCGCGTGGCCATCGTGTCTTTCAATTTACGCACCGCCAGCGGCAAATACCTGCATCCGCGCTTTGTCACCGTCTTGTTGAATGACTTGTTTGGCATCCAGTCACGCGCCGGGTGCTCCTGTGCCGGCCCGTATGGGCATCGGCTGCTGCACATCGACGAGGCCACCTCTAACCAGTTCCGCGCGCTTATCCGTAAAGGTTATGAAGGCATCAAGCCCGGCTGGTGCCGGCTCGGGTTTCACTACGCCATGGACGAGGCGGAAGTGGATTTCGTCATCAAGGCCGTGGAATTTATCGCCGAACAGGGCGAACGCTTTTTGCCATGGTACAAATTCTGCGTCAAACAGGCCTGCTGGAAGCACATCAACGACGATGGCGACTGCCCGCAACTGAAACTTGAAGATGCTTTTAGCGAAGACGACTTTTGCCCGCAGCCCCTGCCCGTGGGCGTGCGCAAGCAGCTCTACAACCAGTATTTTGAAGAAGCCCGGCAATGGGCCAGCCAAGCCCCGGGGCAGTGTTGCCAGCACGCCGTGACCGAACTGGATGACAACGAATCGGTATTTTTCGAGCGGTTTGAACTGTAAGCGGCGCAAGAAAGTCCGTTTTTCTGGCCAAAAGGCCATTCTTAACCCGGCGCCGGCTTAATATATTCCCCTTGTCAAGCCGATAATCCGTTAAAATGGTCGGCTTTGCGCGCCTTGCGTGCGTTTTTTGACGCTCCCGCCCCGCGCTTTTCTTCAGCCACACCGCAACACCCATCAGGAATACCCAATGACCCAAGCCATCCGCAATATTGCCATTATCGCCCACGTTGACCACGGCAAAACCACCCTGCTCGACCAGTTACTCAAACAATCCGGCACCCTGGGTGAACGCGCCGCCGACCCCAACCGCATCATGGATTCCAACGACCTGGAAAAGGAACGCGGCATCACCATTTTGTCAAAGAACACCAGCATCACCTGGCGCGATCACCACATCAACATTGTGGACACCCCCGGCCACGCCGATTTCGGCGGTGAAGTGGAACGCGTGCTGGGCATGGTGGATTCCGTCCTGCTGCTGGTGGACGCGGTGGAAGGCCCCATGCCGCAAACCCGCTTTGTGACTCAGAAAGCCTTTGAGCTGGGCTTCAAACCCATCGTGGTCATCAACAAAATTGACCGCGATGGCGCTCGGCCTGACTGGGTGATTGAAAAAACCTTCGACCTGTTTGATTCCCTGGGCGCCACCGACGAACAGCTGGATTTCCCCATTGTCTATGCCTCGGCCATTAATGGCTATGCCAGCCTCAGTGACGACGTGCGTGAAGGCGACATGACGCCCCTGTTTGAAACCATCATCGACAAAGTGCCGCCGCCGGACGTGGAGCCGGATGCGCCCTTCCAGATGCAGATTTCCACCCTGGACTACAGCAACTTCGTGGGTTTGATCGGTATTGGCCGCATCAAACGCGGCACGGTCAAAACCAACACCCCGGTCACCGTCATCGACAAGAACGGCCAGGAACGCAATGGCCGCGTCCTGCAGGTGATGGGCTTTGACGGCCTGAAACGGGTGGAAATCCCGCAGGCGGCCGCCGGCGACATCGTGGCCATTTCCGGCATCGAAAACCTCTCCATTTCAGACACCCTGTGTGATCGTGAATGCCCCGAAGCCTTGCCACCGCTGACCGTTGACCGCCCCACCATTTCCATGTTTTTCAGCGTCAACGACTCGCCCTTTGCCGGCAAGGAAGGCAAATACCTGACCTCGCGCCAAATCAAGGACCGGCTGGAAAAAGAAGCCACCTACAACGTGGCGCTGCGCGTGGAACCCGCCGACAGCCCCGACACCTTCAAGGTTTCTGGCCGGGGCGAACTGCATTTGTCCGTGTTGCTGGAAACCATGCGGCGCGAAGGCTTCGAGCTGGCCATCTCGCGCCCGGAAGTGATTTACCGCAAAGTGGATGGCGAAATCCAGGAACCCTTCGAGGAACTGGTGGTGGATGTGCAAAGCGAACACCAAGGCACGCTGATGGAACGCCTGCTGGAACGCCGCGCGGAAATGAAAGACATGCAACCTGACCCCAGTGGCCGGGTGCGCATCACCTTCACCGTGCCGGCCCGTGGCCTGATCGGTTTCCAGAGCGAATTCAACACCATCACCTCCGGCACCGGCCTGATGTCGCACGTTTTTTCCCATTATGGCCGCAAACTGCAGCACATCTTCACTGGCCGCAAAAACGGCGTGCTGATTTCCAACGGCACCGGCAAGGCGCTGGCCTACGCCCTGTTTACCCTGCAGGATCGAGGCCGGCTGATTATCGACGCCGGCGTTGATGTCTACGAAGGCCAGGTCATCGGCATTCACTCGCGCAGCAACGACCTCACCGTCAACCCGCTCAAGGGCAAAAAACTCTCCAATGTACGGGCCGCCGGCAAAGACGACGCCTTGCTGCTGGCACCACCCATTCGGCTGAGCCTGGAACAGGCGATGGAATTTATTGAGGACGATGAACTGGTGGAACTGACGCCAGAAAGCATCCGCATCCGCAAGAAAATCCTCTCAGAAAGCGGTCGCAAACGCGCCGGCCGGGAGCCAAAAGAAGCCTGATGGCAGTACCCTGGTAGCCAACGCAACGCAACAATAAAAAAGGGCGATGCCGTATCGCCCTTTTTTGTGCCCTTGAAAACCGAAGCCGTGTTTTCGTCGAAAACAAAAATCGCTAGAATGCGCGCATGAGCCCTTGGATCTTTACTCACTCAGATTGCCTCCGGCACACCCCCGGCCCAACGCACCCCGAACGGCCTGAACGCCTGCAAGCTGTCATGACCGCTTTACGGCACCCGGCTTTTTCCACCCTCAGCTGGCATGAAGCACCGTTGGCCACTAGCGACGTGTTACAGCTGGTTCACAGCCGGGCACACATTCAGCACGTGCTGGGGTCAGTCCCGGAAAGGGGCCTGGTGCCACTGGATGCCGACACGATGCTGTCACCGGGTTCGGATAAAGCCGCCTTGCGCGCCGTCGGGGCCGTGTGCGCGGCCATTGATGCGGTCGTCTCAAAACAGGCCAGGCATGTTTTTTGTGCCACCCGACCGCCGGGGCATCACGCCGAACCGGATCGCGCCATGGGCTTTTGCCTGTTCAACCAGATTGCCATTGGCGCACGTTATGCGCTGGAGTTTCACGGGGCCGAACGCGTGTCCATCGTGGATTTCGACGTGCACCACGGCAATGGCACCCAAGCGGCTTTTGAGACAGAGCCACAGGTTCAGTATGTTTCCACCCACCAGTTTCCTCTTTATCCGGGCACCGGCTGGAAAGACGAAACCGGCGTGGGCAACATCGTTAACATCCCCTTGCCCGCCCACACCGGCAGCCGCGCCTATCGCCTGGCCTTTACCGAACAGGTTATGCCTGCCCTGCTTGCCTTCGGGCCACAGCTCGTCCTGATTTCAGCCGGCTTCGATGCCCACCGGCTGGACCCGCTGGCACAGATGGAACTGGAAAGCAACGACTATGCCTGGATCACCCAGCAACTATTGAGCCTGGACGTGCCACTGGTGTCCACCCTCGAAGGCGGCTACCACCTGACAGCACTGGCCGACAGCGCCGCGGCCCACGTGGCCGCACTCATGAATGGCTAAAAAAACCACTGAAAAATACCGACGCAACGGTGACCCGTCAACTTGGGTTCACCAGCTTACTCATCGTAGGAGAGGGTGATTTTTTCCGAGCGCGGCACGGCCTGGCAGCTGAGGATGTAGCCTTGTTCCAGTTCCCACGGTTCGAGGCAGTAATTATTGATAAGATCCACCTGCCCTTCTTTGAGTTTGCAGCGGCAGGTGGCGCAGACGCCGGCGGTGCAGGAGTAAGGCAGTTCCACACCGGCGGCCTGGGCGGCTTCGAGGAGGGTTTTTTCTTCGCCTTTTTTGATGTCGAAGCGGTGGGTGACGCCATCCACGGTGACGGTGACGCCAGCATCCTGGTGCACGGTTTTCTGTTGCGGGGTGATTTCCTGACCTTCGGACAGAAACTGTTCGTGATGAATGCGATCTTCGGGCACACCCAGTGCCTGCAAGGCCGCTGACAGGTCGTCTATCATGCTGCCTGGGCCGCACAGGTAGTACCCTTCGGGCCGGGTGTGGGAAAATTCGGCCTGGTAAAGGCGGCGGACTTTTTCGCCGTCAATGCGCCCGGACAGCACGGGAATATCCACCGGCTCGCGGCTGATGGTGTGCAGGATGGACAGGCGCTGGGGATAACGGTCCTTAAGGTCGGCCAGCTTTTCCAGAAACAAGATGCTGTCGGTGGTGGCGTTGCCGTAAATGAGGCTGAAATGGCTGCTGGTGGTCTGTTCCAGCACCGCCTGCAACATGCCCATGATGGGGGTGATGCCGCTGCCGGCGGCCAGGCCCACGTAGTGTCGGCCTTCTTCCGGGTGCAGGACAAAATGCCCCGATGGCGGCATGACTTCCAGCACGTCGCCGGCTTGCAGCGCCTGCGCCGGTTCGGAGAAGCGGCCACCGGGAATGCGTTTGATGAGCACGCTGGGGTCTTTTTCCGAGGGCGCCGAACAGATGGAGTAACTGCGACGGATTTCTTCGGCATTGCCGGTCTCGTTGGTGAGGCGGCGGCGGAAGGTCAGATGCTGGCCTGGCTGCCAGGTGAACAACTCACGCAGTTCATCGGGAATGGCCAGACGCAGCACAATGGCGTCTGCGGTTTCCTTGTGCGCTTCGGCAATGGGGATGGAATAAAACTGGTGGGCAGCGCGTGGAGTAGGTTTGTCAGTCATTGGCAGTGATTCGGGCATGTCAGTGGCATTTGAAGTGGTCGAATGGCTCCAGGCAGTCTTCGCATTTGTGCATGGCTTTGCAGGCGGTGGAACCAAAACGGCTGATCAGCGTGGTGTTGGCCGAGCCGCATTGGGGGCAGCGCACTTCGCCGGAGCGTCTGGGTGGAGCGATGCCGTAAGCCTGCAGGGCCGCCAGGCCTTTTTCAGTGATCCAGTCGGTGGTCCACGGCGGTTGCAGCTGTTCACGGATGTGCAGTTTTTCCACCCCTTTGGCGCGCAAGGTGGCTTCGATGTCGGCCCGCATGCAGTCCATGGCCGGGCAGCCGGTGTAGGTGGGGGAAATGACCACCACCAGGGTATCGTCCCGCCAGTGTATGTCGCGCAGCACGCCCAGGTCTTCCAGGCTCAGCACCGGGATTTCCGGGTCGGTGACCACCGCCAGCCAGCGCCGCACGGTGGCGGCATCCGGTTGGTGACTGGCGCCAGTGTCCTGCACGGTGGTCATGGCTACCATTCGCAACCGGGATAAGCCCGTTGCAGGAACTGCATTTCGGCCAGAATATAGCCCAGGTGTTCGCTGTGATGGCCTTTTTTGCCGCCGGTGGCCCGCCAGCCGGATTCGGGAAGCTGCAAACCGGCTTGTTGGATGGCCGGTTCCACTTCGCCGCGCCATTGCCGTTCAATGTCTGCCATGTCCGGCGCCACGCCGGCCTCTTGCATGCGTTGGTTGAGGGCGTCGGATTCAAACAGCTCGGGGGTATAGAACCACAGGTCATCGAGTGCCTTTTGCAGGCGCGCGTGACTTTCTTCGGTGCCCTGCCCCAGCCGCTGCAGCCAGTCTCCGCTATGCTGTTTGTGGTAGCGGATTTCCTTCAACACCTTGCGGGCAATATCAGCCAGGGCCGGCCACTGGCTGTTGGCCAGGGCGCTGTAGAGCTTTTCGTCGTGCACGTCCATCAGGTACTGGCGCAGGATCGTGTGGGCGAAATCGCCGTTGGGCTGTTCCACCAACAGGGCGTTGCGAAACTGATGGGCATCGCGCAAATAGGCCAGCTTGTCCGCGTCACTAAACTCATCACCGGGAACCTGACTGGCCGCCAGCTCCAGCAACAGTTGCGCCTGGCCGATCAAATCCAGCGACAGGTTGGTGAGCGCGATGTCTTCTTCCAAAAACGGGCCGTGACCACACCATTCGCTCAGGCGCTGACCCAGGATCAGGGCATTATCGCCCAGGCGCAGGGCGTATTCGCGGCGATCAGCCGCTTGGGTTTGGGCAGGAACAGCAGTGTTCATCAGATGTTCTTGACCTCGTCTGGCAAGTCATAAAAGGTCGGGTGGCGGTAGATTTTGTCATCGGCCGGCTCAAACCAGGCGGCCTTGTCCTGCGGGTCGGAGGCATGGATGTGGCGCGATTCCACCACCCAGATGCTGACGCCTTCCTTGCGCCGGGTGTACACATCGCGGGCGTTTTGCAGCGCCATTTTCTCGTCCGCCGCGTGCAGCGAACCCACGTGTTTGTGATGCAAGCCATTCTGGTTGCGGATAAACACTTCCCACAAAGGCATGTCAGCCATCAGGCCACCTCCTGTTGTTTGCGTTGTTTTTCGTTATACGCCAGGACGGCCTCGCGTACCCAGGCGCCTTCATCGTGCGCCTTGCGGCGGGCCTCCAGCCGTTCACGGTTGCACGGCCCGTTACCGGCGATAACCTGGTAAAACTCTTCCCAGTCGATTTCGCCGTGGTCCCAGTGGCCGGTTTCTTGGTTGTATTTCAGTTCCGGGTCGGGAATCGTCAAGCCCAGGTAGTGGGCCTGCGGCACGGTGGCGTCGATGAATTTCTGTCGCAGGTCGTCGTTGGAAAAACGTTTGATTTTCCATTTCATGGACTGGGCCGAATGCACTGAGTCCTTGTCACTGGGGCCAAACATCATCAAGGCCGGCCACCAGAAACGGTTCAGGGCATCCTGCGCCATCTGTTTTTGTTCCGGCGAGCCTTTGGCCATCTTGAGCATGATTTCGTAGCCCTGGCGCTGGTGAAAACTTTCTTCCTTGCAGACGCGAATCATGGCGCGAGAATAAGGGCCGTAGGAGCACCGGCACAACGGCACCTGGTTCATAATGGCCGCGCCATCCACCAGCCAGCCCACCGCACCCATGTCCGCCCAGTTAAGGGTCGGGTAATTGAAAATGCTGGAATATTTGGCCTTACCTGAAAGCAGGTCGTCGATCATCTGTTCGCGTGACACGCCCAGTGTTTCGGCGGCCGAATACAAGTACAGGCCGTGGCCGGCTTCGTCCTGGATCTTGGCCAGCAGAATCAGCTTGCGTTTGAGCGTTGGGGCGCGCGTGACCCAGTTGCCTTCGGGCAGCTGGCCCACCACCTCAGAGTGTGCGTGCTGGGAAATCTGACGGATCAATGTCTTGCGATACCCCGAGGGCATCCAGTCACGCGGCTCGATTTTTTCTTCCGCATCAATGCGCCGCTGGAAGGCTTCCAGCAATTCTGGTGGATCGGTTTCGCCTTTTTCTGCCGGGCCATTCAAGCCTTGAGAATACATGTCCTGTCCCCTGTGTTGTGTTTTTTACCGGTGTTTTGGGCGGTGCAAAAGTGACGTTTATTTTGTGGAAACATTTTCCAGCAACATGGCCACGCCCTGGCCCACGCCCACGCACAAAGTCACCAGTGCCAGTTTACCATTTAGCCGTTGCAGTTGTTTGACCGCGGTCAAGACCAGACGCGCGCCACTCATGCCCAGGGGATGCCCCAGGGCAATGGCGCCGCCATTGGGGTTGACACGCGGGTCGTCATCGGCCAGGCCCAGTTCACGCAACACAGCCAGTGATTGGGCGGCAAAGGCTTCATTCAGCTCGATGACGTCGATGTCATCCAGTGAGACACCGGTTTTCTGCAGCAGTTTCTGTACCGCAAGCACCGGCCCTACGCCCATGTAGGCCGGCTCCACACCGGCAGCTGCTGTGGCCACCACGCGCGCCAGCGGCGTCAATCCGTGTTGTTTCACGGCCGCCTCTGAAGCCAGCAGCAAGGCCGCCGCGCCATCGTTGACGCCCGAAGCATTACCGGCGGTGACCGTGCCATTGCGCCGGAATGGCGTTCGCAGGCTGGCCAGTTTTTCCAGTGTGGTGTCCGGCCGCGGGTGTTCGTCTGTTTCCACGATCACATCGCCACCTTTGCGTCGGGAGATGAACACCGGCACGATTTCTTCGGCAAATACGCCTTTTTCCTGCGCCGCGGCGGCTTTCTGCTGGGAGCGCAGGGCAAAGGCATCCTGATCGGCGCGGCTGATATTAAATTTTTCCGCCACGTTTTCGGCCGTTTCGGGCATGGAATCGGTGCCGTGTTCGGCCGCCAGTTTGGGGTTGATAAAGCGCCAGCCGATGGTGGTGTCGTAAATTTCCGCGTTACGCGACCAGGCCGTTTCGGCCTTGGGCATGACCAGCGGCGCGCGCGTCATGGATTCCACCCCGCCGGCCACCACCAGGTCGGCTTCTCCCGTGGCTATCTGGCGGGCACCACTGGCCACCGCATCGAGGCCGGAGGCGCACAGGCGGTTCAGGGTGATGCCCGGCACACTGGCAGGCAAACCGGCCAGCAAGGCGGCCATGCGCGCCACGTTGCGGTTGTCTTCTCCGGCCTGGTTGGCGCAGCCGGCAATGACTTCTTCCACCGCTTCCGTTGGCACTCGCGGGTTATTGGCCAACAGCGTGGCGATCACATGGGCCAGCATGTCATCCGGCCTGACCGCTGACAGTTCGCCACCAAAGCGGCCTATGGGTGTGCGTATGCCATCGCAGATATAGGCGTTGTTCATGTATCTGTCCCCTGGTGTGCGGCCCAGGCAGGTCCGCGTTGTTGAGTCATGTTATTGAATCAGGTTGTTAAGGAAGCTCTGATTGAATCTGGCGCGAACAGATTGTCGTGAAAAATTGCTCAGTTCAAGGCGCAAACCGCACGCAATAGCACGCTATTGTGAAGGCTTGCAACATAGAAATGGGTGATTTTACGCCGCAAGATGCCGTGTCACGATTCAATCAGATGATATGGACACCGCCCAACCTCAACCGGCATCTTTGTGCCATAGTTGAGACTTGTTAATTCAACTCACGAGGAGGGCGATGTCCATGAACAAGTTTAG
>JALWKC010000168.1 GCA_026996795.1 Lysobacterales bacterium
TTTGAAACAGGCCCTGCTCAGCTATGTGCCAGCATCGCAGCGCCAGGCGCTGATACCGCCTGCGTCAACGTCTTTTCACGGCGCGAGTGCCTGGGCGGACCTGGATGATGGGAGCATCGCTCACCTGCTGCGCATGGGTTATCACACCGACCGCCTGGAAACGCAAACCGAAATCCTGCGCAATGAGGCCGAAAGCCTGAACCTGCTGCGTGCCCAATCACAGAACACTCTGCAAGCAAAAGCGCCATCTGCTGTTTTTGCTGATCCACCCGAGCTTATCGAAGAGGGCCAGTTTCAGGTGTTTCCATCCGTGTGCGAGGAAACGTCCTTCGCACTGGTCTGGGGCTTTATCCACACTAATAATGTGCTGGAAACCGCTCTGGCAACAGACCGGTGGTTCTGCAAACAGGAAGAATTTGGGGAAAATGCCGCGCTTAGCTGCACAATTATCGAGGAATTGGTCGCCATTTCTTCAAACGTGACCCGCTCAGGCGGTATCTGCCTCAGCGCCAAAGGCGCGGCGCGCACCGAAGCCAACCTGGAGAACCTCGACCGCATTGACGAATTCCTGCGGGATACGCTGAATGTTACGGTGAGCTCCCGGGCCAGTGAAACCCAACTGGAAGACCTCAAAAGCAGCCTGGAGGCGGTACAGCAGACGCTGGATAACTATTTGCCGGTGCAGTTTCCGCTCATCCAGCAACGCCTGGACGACCTGATTGCTGTTCTGTCGGAAAATGAACAGAAACTGCTGGATGTGAAAACACGCACTGCTGATCTGGCGCAGCGGGAACTGCTGGTGGACGCCGAAAGCGAAGACCTGGATCAACGCCTGGCAGACCTGCAACAAAGCGGCAGCGAAATTCGCACGGACACCCAGTTGGCACTCAACCGGCTGTCTGACCTGCAGAGCCAGTTGGCGCAACACGATAACCGGCAAAACGGGGCCTTTCAGCAACAGACCCGCGATCTTATGGGAGAAGTCCTCAGCCAGGACGTTAATGGCCGGTTGGTGGTGTTCCAGATTCCCGCTCAATATGGCGGTCAACTGGAGAAGGTGCGGGAATACGTGGTGTCAGCACTGAGTCAGGCCCAGCAAAATGGGGTCGCCACTGCGGTGGCTCAGGGGCTGCTGGCCAGTGGCGATGGCCATTACAACAGTCAGGAATATCACCAGGCCTACATCAGTTACGTCAGCGTGTATCGGGAACTCGCCCAGCAGTATGGAAATAGCAATCCGTAAATAAGTCATAAAACCACATTCAAGGGGGACAAGCATGCAACAACTCAGGCAATCCGGTAAGCACCCGCATCGACTGTATATGCTCTCAGCCTGTGGGGTGCCCCTGCTGTGTGGCGCACTGATTTCGGGGCTTATGATGACCCAGGTCCAGGCTCAGGCTCAGGCTCAGGACTCGGACAGGCAGCCGGATGCAGAAAAAAAACTTCTCCTTGATCCGGGCATGGCCGGGAGCCAAAGCCGGGTGACCACATGGATTCTCGATTCCTTGAATATCGACCAGGAAATCCAGGCACTGGCAAAAAGCGATTTCCCGGAGGCAGGCCGCTCCATTGCCACCTGTGGCGCCTGGAATCACAGCGCCACCTATGGCATGAGCATCGTTCAAGGGGTTGCCGGTAATGTACTGGCAGCGATTAACTGGGTGTGCGAACAAAGCACCGGTGGTTTCAATACGGCCTTGCTTTGTGCCGTTCCCAATGCCGAGTATCAGGGGTTTGCCTCATTGGTGGAAGTGGGCAGCTTCTGTAACGAAGCCAACGAACATGACGAGCAGGTCGAGCTATCGCACAACATCCGCACCATCGGCGGCTATGTGGGCGAGCAACTGGATGAGGAGCTGGGCAGTCGGGCCACCGTTGTCCAGGGCCAGGATGCCCAGCAGGACACAGAAACTATCCAGTCCACGCTGAATGCGTATTTTCCGGTGTATTTTCCCGCCATTGAGCAACGCCAGGAACAGCAGGCTGATCAGGCCGATGTGCAAAACCAGCATCTGACGGACGTGCAAAGCCGCTTGTCAGCCTTGCAACAGAAACAGATCGTGTTGTTGGCCAGGCTGGAGGACACCAATCGCCGGGGGGCTGATGCCCAACAGCAGCACACCGAAATTCGTAATGATACGCAGCAGATTTTACCGGGTCTGGATAGCGCTTCGGGCCAGGTTCAGCAATTGAACCTGAATCTGGATGCACGCTTGGTAAAAATCCGGCACCTGAATCTGGCCCGGCAACTGGCGGGGCTGACATCAGGCAGAGATTTCAGTCATGCCTTGCCTGTTTTTCAGGGTGGCCAACTGGAGCGTGTGCGTGAAATGGTCAATGAATCCATCACCATGGCGCGGGCAGCCGGTTTCGACGTCAGCGCCAGTGTGGGGCGTTTTGCCCAGGGCGATCAGGCCTATAACCAGAACCATTATTCGCAGGCCTATGCCGATTACGCGGCGGCCTATCAATTGATTACGGGGCCGGAGTTGCCTGGAGGAGGTTTCTGATGCGATTACTGCTTATTGCCATAACTTTTTGCGTGAGCGGTGTATTTTCTTCGCTGACCAGGGCTGAGCTGATGCCGGAGGCGTTTTCCTCATCCATTGGTGGCAGTGTTTGGCCTTTTGGTACCGGATATGGTGGTGTAGGCTATATTGCCATGGATGCCGACCCGGTCACCGGTCGTTGGGTCGCATGTTGGTGGGGACGGGATGGCTTCTCAGTAGTGAATTGTGCTTTGTATGCCGATGCCTTTCCGTTGAATCAGTTAGCCGGCTATGTTTTTAACGGAACTGCCAATCAAGGCATTGTGAGCTTGCAGGTGCTGATGGAGAATGGCGGGTTCAAATTGCTTTACGCGGAAGGCGGCAGTGGGTACACGCGGGTTTTTTCGGTGGACGGGGCCAGTCTGCAAGCCGTTGAGTCCCCGCCTTTTAACACGCTGTTTGATGTCCAGTCGGTGGGCCTGGCGCCACATGCCAGTGGTTACTGGCTGGTTGGCGTTCCGGCAGGTTTGCACTGGGTGCATGTGTTTGGCTTTGATCAGAACGGTAACTACCAGGGTCAGGTCACCTGGGAAGAATCGCCCTCGGGCAAAAGCTTTTGCCACGCCACGGCCCGTGCCAATGGCGATGGGGACATTTTGCTGGCCTGGATTGAAAGAGACCTGGGTTCGTCCTGCTGGGGCAAGGGCAAGGCGCGGCTTTACCGCCCGGATGGCGCAGCGATTAGCCCGGTCATTGATTTTCCCGCCGGTGGCCAGGTGGATTTCTCCCGGCCGCAAATTGCCACGGATGGCACCGGCAAGTTTATTATCGGCTTTCAGGGCAGCGACGATTACGCCTACGTTTCCCGTTATTCCCCGGCCAATGGCATGATATTGGCCCCAACCCGAACAGTTTACGGCGTGGATTATTCCGTGGGTGCCGGCAGTAGCGGGGAAAATTTTGCCGTCAGCAACCGGAACGTGGTCTCCGGTTCGGCCAGTTGCAATGTGGACACCCGCGTGTTCGATGAAGGACAACTGCTGCCGGTGCTGCAGCGCGGCTCCACCTGCATTGGGACAGTCGGTATACCCGAAGTCATTGGTCAGGCGGTAACCACGCTCAAGGACGGCAAAAGCCTGCGTGCCTGGATACAAAACAGTGATCAACAATTGGCCTCCATAGTATATGTGCAGGCTTTCCACCAACCGGCCATTGCCGAAATTGGCGGCATGAGCCTGAACGAAGGCAATACCGGTTCTCCGGCACCGGTGGCCACGGCCACCGTGTCCCTGAATCGCCCGCATCCCACTGGCGAGCCCATCAGCTTGAATTACTACACCCGCAGTGACACGGCGGTGGAGAACGCCGATTTTATTGGCGTGGCCGGCACGCTCACCATTTCCGGCGGACAAACCCAGGGGGCCATTCAGGTGCCCCTGATTCCAGACGATACTTACGAAGATGATGAGCTATTTGATGTCAATCTGGACGCGCCCCACAACGTGGGCATCCGCATCAGCAGCGCAAAAATGACGATTTTGAACGATGACGCTTCACCGCCAATTGAAAATAACTGCAGCAATGCTTTTCCGGATAATTGCCGCGTGATTCAGGAACCGCTGCCCGGCTCACCAGCGGCGGTTACCGTGACCTTGAGCGTAACGGGCGTGCGCGAAAAAGACATTTACCTGAACTTTGCCACCGCGGATGAAACAGCCACGGCCGGAGAAGATTACGTGGCCACCAGCGGGGTGTTGCACTTTCCACCTGAGGCCACCAGCGCTGATATCACCATTCCCATTCTGGGCGATGCCATCGGTGAGGCCACCGAAACCTTTTTACTGCAGTTCAGTGTCGGGGATGGCGTCAGCCTGGCAGAACCGGAATTGCGTTTTGCCATCACCGACGGACCGGAATGCCTGTTGACCCTCAGCGAAACCGGCACGGTGTTTGACCACACCGGGGGCACTGGCAGTTTTGATATGACATTCACGCACCCTTCCTGTGCCTGGAACATCACCGCCGTGCCTGCCTGGGTGACGGTGAACTCGCCACTGTCAGGCACGGGCGATGCCACGGTCAGTTATACGGTGGATTCCCAGTCAGGCGTAGGCATGTACCCGCGACTGGATGCCATTGTCATTGAAACCGGGCCGCCAGCGGAACAGGTCAGCTATGAAATTGAACAGGAAGGCGATCCTTCGCTGTGTAATTTTTCCGTGTCACCAGCATCAGCCAGCTTGCCCGTTGAAGGCGGCGATGTGGTCATGCAGATCAGCGCCGACCCAATCTGTGCCTGGGAGGTGTTTAGCAATGATCCGTGGATAAGCATTCAGCAACCCACCGCGCCAGTCAGTGGCGATGGCACGCTGCGTTTCCATGTGCAGACCAATACCGGCCAGCCCAATGTCAGCACAGCGGCCAGGAACGCAACGTTGGATGCACCTTTTACTATCACGGTTCAACAGGACGGATGTAGCTATTCGCTGCCGGCCAGTGCAGGCAGCGTGGGTCAGTCAGGTGGGCCATTGTCGGTGGCTGTCCATGCGCCAACAACCGCCCCCGGGCCATGCCAGTGGACAGCCCAAAGCCATGATCCGTGGATCATTATTACCGCAGGTCACAGTGGCAGTGGTGGTGGTTCAGTGCAATTGGAGATGCTGGAAAATCCCTCGGTTCAGGCGCGCACCGGTACCGTTTCCATTGGTGATGAAGTCTTTACGGTCAGCCAGCCCGGAATTGCCTGCCAATACCAGCTGTCGCCGGGTCAACTGGAATTCTGTGCCGATGGTGGCACCCTGAGTACCGACGTGCAAACACAGAATGGCTGTGACTGGCAATTTGTCAACGAGCCGGTCTGGCTCAGTATTGACAACAATCCCACAGGTGAAGGGCCTGAAACCACGGCGTTTTCCGTGATGAGCAACGAATCGGAACAGCCACGCATGGGCACAGCCTATCTGGACAGTTCAACACAAAACAATGCCGCGGTGCTGAATGTGACTCAGGCCGGTTACCTGGTGCTGGAACAGTTTAGCTCTGCTGCCGTGCCGGGTGACTGGCAATACATTGAGCACCTTGACCCGTGGACGGTGGAGGATGGCTGGTTACGGGGCATCGGCAACTCCGGCTCTCCGCCGAATCTGGGCCTGGCCATGGCCTTTGATGACTCAGCGTCTTCCTTCTGTGCCGACTGCAAGGTTGAGGCCGATATTCGTAATATTTTCCTGACTTCAGGCAGCAGCTATTCCGGCATTCTGGGGTGGTACCAAGGCGCGACAAATCAGGTGCGCTTGGGCATGGATGAGGTCAACAATGCCCTGGTGCTGGAGCGAATTCGGGCAGGTCAGGTGCAGTCGGTTTCTGCCTATGTGGATATCCTGCCCTGGCAGACCTATCACCTGACTCTCAAACAGCGCAGTGGTTTTTTGATTGGTAGCATTGATGGTGTTGAACTAGTGCAATTGCCCATTGATTACCCCATGACGGCGGGGCGTTTTGGCGTGTGGGTGGACAGTACGCGCATGGAGGCAGACGAGTTCCGGATAGTGGGTGAATCTGCGTCGTTGGAAAACATTTTTAGCGGCGATTTTGAAGCCGCGGATTTTTCCGGGCAGTCGGTTTGTGCCCAGTAAGGCAGTGCCGGTAATGTGTCGTGACGGTCAAGCCGGATGCCATGCTTCCATGTGCTTGGGGCCTGGAATGGCAGGAGGATTAACAGATTACAGGAGCCATTCAACAGACCATACAAAAATGTTCGTTTTTTGTCCTGCTGCGGCAATCCGGGCTATTATTCGGCTGCCTTCATTCTAGTGTGAGTTTCCCGGGAAACCGGGTTGTGTGGGGAGTGAAGGTCTTCTGCCTGGCCGCCCATAAACGGGTGGCCACGCAGATTTTTTCTTAAGCTTTTCTTCTTTTATCCTCCTGAAGCAACGACGCCGCTGATTTCCGTGCGCCAGCATCAAAAGGATTCTTTCTTTTTCCGTTATTGTGCGTTTACTGGTTAGTGAATTGCTTGATCCATTGAATCAGGTTTTGCAGATTCATGGCGCCGGCCGTGCGGCCCACTTCCTGACCGTTTTTGAAAACAATCAGTGTCGGAATGGAGCGAATGCCCAACTGCGCCGAGATGGCCTGCTCGGTCTCGGTATTCACTTTCAGTAACTGCGCTTCGCCTTGCAGCATGCCTGCGGCCTGATTGAAAATCGGCGCCATCATCTTGCAAGGTCCGCACCAGCTGGCCCAAAAATCCACCACCACTGGAATGGTGCTTTTCTGCATGAATTTCTGCAGCATGGCCGAATTGGCTTCAATGGCGTGATCCACAAACAGGGGCTTGTGGCATTTGCCGCATTTGGGGTCGTCTTTCAGGCGCTCAGCGGGCACCCGGTTAACGGCCAGGCAATGCGGGCAAACGACTTGTTCTGTGCTCATATTGTTCTCCTTAGTATGGGTAATTTGTGAGATTCAATATAGGGGCACTTCCAGTTATAACAAGTTTTTGCTCAGGTAGGATAGTTTTTTGTCAATTTTGAGTATTTATACTTACTTGGGTGCGTACTGAGGCATTTATTAACCTGGCATCACGGCTGAGCCTTTTTATATCAATGGGTTGGGGCTTCAGGCCTGCCCCGGCCCAGCGTTATCGCTTTTGCCAATGGAACCACCATTGTCTGCAAGCGATGCCTTGTTCCGAGGCAGGCTTGAGGTCCTGAGCATCACCGATATTGATGCCAGGTTAATAGCAAAAGGGCAGACACAAAAAAGCCCCGGCAAAACCGGGGCTGTAAAGCGTTTATAAAAGGGGTTTTTAAGTTTTATCAGGCGATGGAACAGCCCTTGTTCAGCTGGCGGCTTACGTACCAGTAGTACAGCACCGGGATTACCACCAATGTCAGGATGGTGGAAACCAGAATGCCGCTGATCAGCGAAATGGCCAGGCCATTGAAAATGGGGTCGTCGAGGATAAAGAAGGCTCCCATCATGGCCGCCACGCCCGTCAGGATAATGGGCTTGGAGCGCACAATGGCCGACTGGACAACGGCTTGTTCCAGGTCTTTGCCCTTGAGCACTTCCATGCGGATGAAGTCCACCAGCAGGATGGAATTTCGCACGATAATGCCCGCCAGCGCGATGATGCCGATCATGGACGTGGCGGTAAAGGGCTTGTGGGCGACCCAGTGGCCCGGAAGCACCCCGGCCAGTGTCAGTGGAATAGGAGCCATGATAATCAATGGCACAAAATACGAGCGGAACTGGGCCACGATCAGCAGGTAAATGAGAATCAGGCCCACGGCGTAGGCAATGCCCATGTCGCGGAAGGTTTCATAGGTGATTTGCCATTCGCCGTCCCACTTCAGGGCCGGTTTGAAAGCCATCAAAGGCGGGTGAATGAAGTACTGCTCCAGTTCCGGCAGTTTTTCCTTGATGATGTCCACCAGTTCAAACATGCCGTACAGGGGGCTGTCTTCCTTGCCGGCCATGTCACCGGCCACGTAGGCCACGGGCATCAGGTCTTTGTGGTAACGGGTTTTTTCCCAGGTGTCCTGTTTGACGCTGGCCACTTCATCCATGCGGATCAGGTGTCCACTCATGCTTTTTACCGGCAGGTTCAGCAAGGTCTGCAAATCTCCCTGACGCTCGGCCGGCAGTTCCAGCCGGATGGGAACGGCATACTTGTTGTTGGGGTCGTGCAGGTAAGTGGCGTCATAGCCCTTTAAGGCCGTCAGCATGGCTTTGGCCAGCGTGGCCTGGGGCACGCCCAGCTCGGCTGCCTTGGGCTTGTCGATCACAAACACGTCCCGCGGGCTGTCGGCTTCCACCGAGGAATCCACGTCCACGATGCCGGGTGTGGATTTGAAAATGGCTTCCAGCTTCTTGGCGTATTCCCACAAGATCTCATCATCAGGGCCATAGACCTCGGCCAGAATGGGCGATAGTACCGGCGGGCCGGGCGGCACTTCCACCACCTTGACCGAGGCGTTGTATTTTTCTCCGATCTTGTAAACATGCGGGCGTACTTCCAGTGCAATTTCATGGCTTTGGCGCTTGCGTTCGTGTTTGTCCTTGAGCGTCACCTGCACATCGCCCATGTGTGGCTGTTGGCGCAGGAAATATTGCCGCACCAAGCCATTGAAGTTAATGGGCGAGGCGGTGCCGGCATAACCGGCCACGTGCTCGATTTCGGGCACGGTTTTCAGGTAGGCGGTAATTTCTTCCAGCAAGGCACTGGTCTGTTCCACCGTCGAGCCTTCGGGCAGGTCCACCACCACCTGAAATTCCGATTTGTTGTCAAAGGGCAGCATTTTCAGAATCACGCGCTTGGTGGGAATCAGCATAAAGCTGGCAAACAGCAAGGCGACAATGCCGAGAATCAGCAGGTAACGCGCCTTGCGCCCCTTGCGACCGCCCAGAAAACGCTGCATGAAATCCTGAAAGAAACGGGTAAAGCGACCAGGCAGCATGGTCTGTTCGGCGCCACCTTCGGCGGTGACGTCATGATGGCAATCATCCCCAATCACCTTGCGGAACAGCCACGGGGTGACGATCAGGGCCACCAGCAGTGAAATCAGCATGCCCATGCTGGCATTGATGGGAATCGGGCTCATGTATGGCCCCATGAGGCCGGACACAAAGGCCATGGGCATCAGGGCTGCGATAACGGTGAAGGTGGCCAGAATGGTGGGGCCTCCCACCTCGTCCACAGCGTGTGGAATGATTTCAAACAGTTTCTTGCCCTTTTCCAGCAGCATGTGGCGGTGTATGTTTTCCACAATCACCACCGCGTCGTCGACCAGGATGCCGATGGAGAAGATCAGGGCAAACAACGAAACCCGGTTGAGCGTAAAGCCGTAGGCCCAGGAGGCAAACAGGGTCAACGCCAGGGTGATGGTGACAGCCAGGCCGACCACAAGGGCCTCGCGCCAACCCAGTGTGATGAGAATAAGAAACACCACCGACACCGTGGCAAAAATCAGTTTCTGGATCAGTTTCTTGGCTTTGTCATCCGCTGTTTTGCCGTAGTTGCGGGTGATTTCGAAGTGCACGTCGTCGGGGATGTAGGTGTTCTTCAGTTTTTGTCCCACGCTGATGACCTGATTGGCAATTTCCACCGCATTACTGCCGGGTTTTTTGCCGATGGCCAGGGTCACCGCCGGTGCGTAATCGGGTTTGGCGCCGTCCTTCCAGGCCTTGCCGCCAGTAAACCAGACATAGGACTCGGGCGTGTCGGCGTCATCCACCACTTTGGCGATATCCTGCAGGTACACGGCGTTGCCGTTGTGGGTGGAAATCACCAGGTTGCGCACGTCGCTGGCGGTGGCCAGCAACACCCCGGTTTGCACCGGAATATTGGTGTTGTTTTCAATCCGGTTGCCCGAGTGGGTCACCACGTTGGTGATCTGCAGAGCCTTTTCCACCGTGTCGAAATCGAGGTTATAGGCGGCCATTTTTTCAGGGTCCAGCAACACGTGTACCACGTGATCCGGGCCACCGATGGTTTGTACGATGCGGGTGTTGGGAATCCGCTTGATTTCGGCTTCCAGCGCATGAGAAACCTGCTCCAGCTCAAACTGACCCTTTTCCGGGTTGTCGGTCCAGAACGTGACGGTGACAATGGGCACATCGTCAATGCCCATGGGTCGCACCAGCGGTGGTGTGGCGCCGAGGGAAGGTGGCAGCCAATTGGCGTTGGAGTGAATTTCGTTATAGAGCCGCACAATAGCGGTTTCACGCGGAATGCCCACCTCAAATTCGGCGGTAATCACGGCCATGCCCGGGCGCGACATGCTGTACACGTGTTTGATGCCGTCAATGGAGTCGATGACCTGTTCGGCCGGAAAACTGATGAGGTTTTCTACTTCCTTGGCGCTGGCGCCAGGCAGGCCCACGTAGACGTTGGCAAAGGTCACGTCGATTTGTGGTTCTTCTTCCCGTGGCGTCACCATGACGGCAAAAGCACCCAGCAGCAAGGCCACCAGCGCGATCAGTGCGGTGATGGGGTTGTCCTGGAACTTGGCCGCCAGTTTACCGGCCAGGGAAAGTTTTTCGCTGTTGGCTGACATGGCTGTTATCTCCGCTGCGCTTCAATGGCCCATGGGTCCAGCGCCACCAGCTCACCAGGCTTCAGGCCGGAAATGATTTCCACCTTATCGCCCAGGCGATCGCCAACGCGTACTTGCCGCAACAGAATGTCTTCACCGTTCTTGACGAACACCAGGCTCAGTTCACTGCGCCGCATAATGGCCTTGGCCGGAATAACGACGGCTTTTTTGGTGCCCAGTTCAAACACCACCTTGGTGGTCATGCCCGGGTACAGTTCGGCTTTCTGCACTTCAATGTCGATGCGCGTCTTGAACGTGCGTGTGGCCGGGTTGGCATAGGGGAAAATCGTGATTTGCTTGGCCGGCACGCGCTCACCGGTAGGAAGAGTCACTTCGGCTTTCTTGGTTTTTTTCACTTGCAGAATAATGCTCTCGGGGATGTGGGTCACCACCCGCAGTTTGTCCAGCGAAACGCCGGACATGATCGGCTTGCCCGGGTGCACGGTTTCGCCCACTTCCACAAAACGGTTGGTCACAATGCCATCATACGGGGCACGAATTACGGTGTATTCAAACTGTTTGCGAGCGCGCTCCACCGCTGCTTTGGCCGCCTCCATTTGCGCTTTCAGGGCGTTGTAGCGGCTGGTGGCCTTGTCCAGATCGCTCTTGGATACCAGCTTTTTGGCATACAGGTCCTTGATGCGCCGGTAGTCCGCCTCGGCCTGTTCGAACTGTGCCTGCACGGCTTCCAGATTGGCTTCGGCCTGACGCAGAGCGGCTTTCTGTTCGGTGTTGGTCAGTTCCACCACAATGGCCCCCTTGGGCACGAAATCGTCCACATCGTAATGAATGGCTGACACGCGACCGGAAGTCTGTGCGGATATGGTGGCCTTGTTAACGGCTTCCACCTCGCCATTTAGGATGCGTTTGAGCGGTATGGGTTCTTCCCTGGCTTCAACCCATTGTGGATTTTCCTGCGCCAGGGCCGGTATGACGGCCGCCAGCAACAAAGCGCCAGTCAATGCCCAGAATGTGATGCCTTTTTTCATGCCAGTGCCTCTTGTGTTTGTGTAATTGGTTGGTCAGACTCATTGCTAATCTGGCATCAATACAGGCGATGCCAGGTTCATAGCTGAGCCGCGCGGGCTGTTCAGTTCACGCATTATATTAGAAAAGCCTAATGTAATGCCACCCCGTGCCGTTTAAAGGCTCCGTACGCAATTATTTTGCCTCGGTTCCTTGTCTTAGCATTCAATGATATTCACTGCAAGCCCACCGCGAGAGGTTTCCTTGTACTTGCTTTGCATGTCACGCCCGGTCTCCCGCATGGTGTGGATGACCTTGTCCAGTGACACCGAGTGCGTGCCATCGCCCCGGCAAGCCATGCGCCATGCGTTGATGGCCTTGACCGCGCCCATGGCATTGCGCTCGATGCAGGGGATTTGAACCAGGCCGCCGATGGGATCACAGGTCAGCCCAAGGTTGTGTTCCATGGCAATTTCGGCGGCATTTTCCACCTGCTCCGGCGTGCCGCCACAGGCGGCGGTCAAACCGGCGGCTGCCATGGAGCAGGCCACGCCCACTTCGCCCTGACAGCCCACTTCCGCCCCGGAAATGCTGGCATTTTCCTTGTAAAGAAAACCAATGGCCGCGGCGGTGAGCAGAAAATCATGCACACCTTGGGCCGAGGGTTTTTCGCAAAAATGATGGTAGTAATGCAGCACGGCCGGAATAATGCCTGCCGCGCCATTGGTGGGGGCGGTCACCACACGGCCACCGGCTGCATTTTCCTCGCTCACGGCCAGGGCGTAGGCATTCACCCAATCGAGAATGGTCAGCGGGTCACGCAAAGCCTCTTGCGGTCGGCTGCGTAACGTTTCAAACAGTTGACTGGCACGACGAGGCACCTTCAGGCCTCCGGGAAGCACACCGATGGTGTTTAAGCCGCGTTCCACACACTGTTGCATGGCCTGCCAGATGGCATCCAGCTGCTGCCGGATTTCCGCATCGCTGCACCAGGTTTTTTCATTTTCGTAAACAATTTCGGCAATGGTTTTACCTTGTTTGTGGCAGTGTTCCAGTAGCTGTTTGCCAGTAGTGAAAGGGAAGGGCAGCTCGGAATTGTCCTCGATTATTTCGCCTTCAGCCAGCTTTTCATGCGAGAGGATGAAACCGCCACCCACTGAATAGTAATCCTTACTGAAAAGCACCTTGCCTTCGGCATCATAGGCGGTAAAACGCATGCCGTTGGCGTGCAGGGGGAGTGTCTTGCGTTTGTGGAAAACCAGGTCTTTTTTTGGATTGAAAGGCACTGTATGGCTGGTTTCGCAGGTCAGCTGGCCGGTGCTTTCGATGGTTTCAATCAGCGCCGGGATAATGTCCGGGTCAACCGCATCGGGCAGGTGGCCGGAAAACCCCAGCATCACGGCCTTGTCGGTGCCATGGCCGCGACCAGTGTGGCTCAGCGAACCAAACAGCTCGGCCTTCAGGCGGGTGGTTTCGTCAAGCAACTCCCGGTGCTGCAATTGCTTGATAAAAAGATTGGCCGCCCGCATGGGGCCAACGGTGTGTGAGCTGGACGGCCCGATACCGATTTTAAACAGATCAAAAACGCTGACTGCCATGCGGGTTCCCCTGTGCTATTATTTTTTTTGATACCAAATAAAGGCATTCAAATGCGTTGGATATTGTATAGCAGAAGCGACTGCCCATTGTGTGAATACGCGGCCAATTTGCTTCAGGCAGCCGGTGTGGTGTTCACTGAAGTGGATGTGGATGGCGAGGCCAGCTTGCAACAACAATATGGCCTGCAGGTGCCGGTTATTGCCGACTCTATCAATGGCCGGGAACTGGCTTTCCCCTTTGAGCCGGAACAGGTGCTGGCTTTTATTAAAGAGGCGAGTGAAGGGGCAGCGTGAAAGCGATCACCCGCTTTCTCACCGGACATGTGTTGCCGTTATTGCCTTATGCAATGCAGGGATAATTTAACGGCTCTGCCTTTTTCTTTTCCTGCCTCCGGTCTTGTTGGGCTTTCTGTGCTGGTGGCCGCAAAAAACGCATACAAAACCGTCATTTCACCGTTGTTTGTGATTGTTTTGGGTATAATTTTCTCAACAAGAATAACAAGAGACCCCGAAACCAAAAAGAGGAGCCCTCATGATCCCCTGTTCGTCCCCATCTGCCCGTTATTCCCATTTGCCATTTCATCAGTTTGCCACCCGATCTACCATCGCCTTTGTGTTCATGATGCTGTTTGTGGCAAGGGGCATTCATGCCGTGCCGGTTGCGCCGGGTACGGCCTTGCCCAAAAGCGCGCCGCCCTGGGTGGTGCGGGTGTATTTTGATGATATTGCCGTGGTGCGTGATCTGGCTGAAATCTCCGAGCCGTGGACAGTGAACCGGTCGCAGCATTTTGCCGTGATGGAAATCCACAGCCTGGCCGATTATCAACGCATCCTTGATCTGGGCCTGAAGGTGGCAGTTGATGTGAAGCAAACCCAAAAAGCCTTTTATTCACCCAAAGTGTACCGGGTCAATGGCAAAAGCGTTCCCGGGCTGAGTTGCTACCGGACGGTGGAAGAAACCTTTGCCACGCTGGACAACCTGGTGGCCGCTTACCCGAACCTGGCCCAGTCGGTGGACATTGGCGACACTTGGGAAAAAATCAACCTGGGCAATGGCTATGACCTGCGCGTTATCAAGATCACTAATCAGAATATCACCGGCGTTAAACCGGTACTTTACGCCATGGGTTCCATTCACGCGCGCGAAATGGCGCCGGCGGAACTGGTGACCCGATTTGCCGAATACCTGCTGAGCCATTACGCTACCGATGGCGACATTCGCTGGCTGGTGGACCACCATGAAATTCACCTGTTGCTGCAGGGCAACCCCGATGGGCGCAAGCAAGCTGAACCCGGCGTGTGGTGGCGCAAGAACACCAACCAGAATTATTGCGGG
>JALWKC010000169.1 GCA_026996795.1 Lysobacterales bacterium
GGCGAATACCATTGAGGCCAGAACCATTCAGGTTCGTGAACAGGCCGGATGTAAGACTGCAATCGATCCTTCTTCGCTGATTATTCACTTGCAAAACCGGGCGGTGTCCATGTAAGAGGCTCCCTAGTGGCAGTATTCGCGCACTTTGCGCTGGTATTCCCGTAACTTTTTCAATCGCTCATTATCGGAAACGCGCACGTAGTCGCCGGTTTTCGGGTCCAGTTTACGCACCCGAACCGTGCTTTTGAGGGTTTTCAGGTTGCGCCTGGCGATTCCACAGTTTTTCTTGCGGATGATTTTCTTCTGTTCTTCCTGCTGGCGTTTCATGGCCGCTTTGGCGGCTTTTTGTTCCTCGCTCATGACCGGTGGTTCTTGTGGCGATTTTTGCTCTGCTTCGTTTTCGTCCTGGGCGTCTGCATCAGTGGCCGGGTCTGGCGAACGTTGGCGGGGCGGGTTTTTGACCGTCAGGCTTTCAGCCTGCGCGTCAGGTGGTGGCCTGTCGGAATAATGCATCTGGCCGTTGGCGTCTTTCCACTTGTAGACGGTAGTGGCCGCTTGCACTTGGTAAGAAAACAGAAACAGAACCAGGCCAAACAGGGCGTAAGTGATTGTTTTCATGGCATTTTTCCACAGGAATTGACCTTATCTTAGCCCGCAAATGGCGCAGATGGAAGGCACAGACCGGGCAATTGGGGATTTCCTCACAAAAGGCACGCCCACCGGGACCGCCTTCGGCGTGGCTGGCCACTTGTTGGTATAATCAAAACCATCTTTATCCATTGCTGCCCATGAATCTGTCCAACTCCACGCGCAAGAAAGGCATTTACCTGCTGCCCAACCTGTTTACCACCGGCGCCATGTTTGCCGGTTATTACTCCATTATTGCCTCCATCAACGGCAAGTATGAAACTGCCGCGATCTTTATCTTTATTGCCGCATTGCTGGACGGGCTGGATGGCCGGGTGGCGCGGTTGACCAACACCCAAAGCGACTTCGGGGTGCAATACGACAGCCTTTCGGATCTGGTGTCTTTTGGCCTGGCGCCGTCCATTCTGATGTTTACCTGGGCCTTGCAGTCCCTGGGCGAGATTCACCCGGTGATGGGCAAAATCGGCTGGCTGGCGTCTTTTGTCTATGCCGTCAGTGCGGCCTTGCGCCTGGCGCGGTTCAATGTGCAGGTGGAAGTCATCGACAAGGCGTACTTTCAGGGCTTGCCTTCGCCGGCGGCCGGCGGCTTGCTGGCTTCGTTTGTGTGGGTGGCCGAAGACCTGGGGCTGAGCACGCACGACTTGCGTTTTGTGGCCTTGCCGATGACGGTGATCACGGGCCTGCTGATGGTCAGCCGTTTTCGCTATTACAGTTTCAAGACCCTGCCCATCAAGGAACGCGTGTCATTTGGCTGGGTCCTGTTGCTGGTGGGTATTTTTGTGCTGCTGGCGCTGGACCCGCCCAAGGTGCTGTTTGTGACCGCCTTCAGCTACGCCCTCAGTGGCCCGGTGCTGACCCTGGTACAACTGCGGCGCACGCGTCAGGCAAAAAACCGCGAAAAAAACCGGGGACAACGAACGGATAAAGCCGCTTCGGGCCATCCTGGCCCCGAGGACGGGCCAGGACCATGAGTACGGAGCCTGGCCACCCGGGGGACTTTCCCAATACCCCTGAACAGGCAGCACCGGATGCCAGCGATACACTGATAAACGGTGCTGGGGATGGCATCGTGCCGGTGGCCGAAGAAGCCAGCTCCGCCGGTACGCTGCAGCAGCTGCGGCTGCTGGCGGATCTGAGTCAGGAGTTTGCCCAATCGCTGGACATTGACGAAACCCTCAATCTGGCTGTGGAGCAGATTGCCGATTACATGGATGCCGAGGCCGCTTCGGTTTTTTTATTGGAAGGTGACAAGCTGGTTTGCCGCGCCAGTTGCGGGCCGGTGGACATCAAGGGTCTGGCGGTGGACAGGGACGTGGGGCTGGTGGGAAAAACCCTCACCACTGGCCAGTGCCAGATTATTCGCGATGCCAGCAGCCAGCCGGATTTCAGTTGCTACGTGGACGAACTGTCAGGTTTTTGCACCCGCTCGGTGCTGTGCACGCCGCTGACAGTGGGGGACGAAAAGCTCGGCGTCTTGCAGTTGTTGAACAAGAAGGACGAGGCATCATTTACCCGCCGTGACCGCGATGTGCTGCGGGTGCTGGCCTCACCCATTGCGCTGGCGATTCACAACGCCAAATTGGCACTGGATCTGGTGGAACAAAAACGCCTGCGCAAGGAACTGACCCTGGCACGCCGCCTGCAGCGTTCCCTGTTGCCGCCACGGCAACCGCCACCGTTCCCCATTGTTGGTTCCAATCTGCCGGCGCACGAGGTCTCGGGCGATTTCTATGACTACTTTGCCCTGGGCGATGACTGCTTTGGTTTTGTCATTGGTGACGTGTCTGGCAAGGGTCTGGATGCCTCCATGCTCATGGTGCGCACTTCCTCGCTGTTGCGCTGGCTGGGCAAGGACCGCAACCCGCCGGGCCAGTGGCTGCAGAAGGCCAATGAGGAACTGTGCCAGACCACACCCAATGGCCTGTTCGTGTGCGCCGCTGCCGGTTATTACCTGCCAAAAGAAGACAAGGTGGTGTGGGCCAATGCCGGCCTGCCACCGGCTTTGCTGCGGGAACCCGACGGGCGCGTGGTCGAGCGCATTGCCGGTGCCCCGCCGCTGGGCATCCTGCCTGATCTGACCTTCCCCGAAGAATCCGTACAGCTGGGTGATCGCGGGCTTTATTTTGTCACCGACGGACTCACTGACGCGCGCAGCCCCGATGGTAAACCGTTGGGCATGCGTGGCCTGCGCCGTTACCTGGGGGAACTGCAGGCGGACACGCCGGAAATCCGCATCGGCAAGCTGATTGCGCAAATACGCCGACAGGCACTCAAGGACGATTCCACGGTGTTACTGATTGAAAAGCGCGACCACATCCAGGAACAGGAACTGGGCAGCATGCGTTTCCGGGTGGATCCGGCCAATCTCAGGCACATTCGCGAGAAAGTGCAGGAAATCGCGGCCTCGCTGGGCTTTGAGGAAGAAGAGCAGGCAAAACTGGTGCTGTGCATTGACGAGGCGGTCACCAATTTGCTCCGCCACGCCTACAAGGGCGACACCTCCGGGCAGGCGGTTTTGCGCTTCAAACGCCAAAACAACACGCTGGTGATTTACCTGCGCGACTACGCCCCGGACGTTTACGACAACAGCATCCGGCCACGCGATTTGACACAGACCCGGCCCGGTGGCCTGGGCATCAATTTTATCGACACCGTGATGGATTCCTGGGAATTCGCTACCCCCAAGGACGGCTTCGGCAACCTGTTAATCCTGAAAAGGGAAATCCCGGCCGGTTCCTGACGGTATCTGTTTTTTTGTCCCCCAAGTTTTTGGCTTTCAACACATGACCTTTCTTCTCACTTTTTTACTGACGTTTTCTCTTATGACTGCCACTTCTGCCACTGCCACTACGACCACTACTGCCGATGAAACCGCAGGAAGACTCACGGTCGAGCGCATTTTCGCTGATCCGTCCCTGACTGGCGCGGCACCACGTTCGGTGAAAATTTCCCCCGATGGCCAATGGGTGACCTTTCTCAAGGGCCGGGCCGACGACCAGAGCCGGCTGGATTTGTGGGCTTATCGGGTGAGTGACGGCAGCGTACATCGGCTGGTGGATTCCAAGGCCCTGTCCGGCGGGGTCGAAAAACTCTCCGATGAGGAAAAGGCCCGGCGCGAACGCATGCGCCTGTTTGCCAAGGGCATCGTCAGCTATTTTTGGGGCGATGACGGCCACACCCTGCTGTTTCCATTGGCCGGTGACGTGTTTGTTTACGACCTGTCAAAGCCGGCAGACAAAGCCGTGCGCCGCCTGACCGAAACTGACAGTTACGAAACCGATGTCAAGCTGTCGCCTGATGGGAAAAAGGTCAGTTTCGTGCGCGATCAGAACCTGTACGTGGTGGATATCGCCAGCGGCGTCGAAACGCCGTTGACCACCGATGGCGGCGGGCCGATCAAAAACGGCATGGCCGAATTTGTGGCCCAGGAAGAAATGGACCGCATGACCGGTTACTGGTGGTCGCCGGATGGCCGCAAAATCGCCTTCACGCGGGTGGATGAAAGCCCGGTTAATATCGAAAAGCGCTACGAGATCAATGCCGAGGGCTTCACGGTGTTTGAACAACGGTACCCGGCCACCGGCACGCCCAATGCGTGGGTGCAGCTTAAAACCCTGGACCTGGAAAGCGGCCGGGTCACGGACATGGACCTGGGCGACAACCCCGACATTTACCTGGCACGGGTCAACTGGCTGCCGGATTCCCAAACACTTTCCTACCAGCGCCAAAGCCGTGACCAGAAAACCCTGGATCTGCTGTTTGCCGACAGCAGCAGCGGGCAGGCGCGCGTGATGCTGAAAGAAACCTCACCCACCTGGGTCAACCTGAGTCACGACCTGCGTTTTCTGGAGGACGGCCGTTTTGTCTGGTCATCCGAGCGCAGCGGCTATCGCCACCTGTACCTGTATGACCGCAACGGCCAGCTGATTCGCCCCCTGACTGCCGGTGACTGGGTGGTCAACCGCGTTTACGGCGTGGATGAGAAAAACGGCTGGGTGTATTTCGATGCCAATGCCGAAACGCCGCTGGAACAACACGCCTACCGCGCCCCGCTGGACACCAATACCCCTGATAAACCACAGAAAATCACCTCCGAGCCGGGCCAGCATGCGCTCAGTTTTGCCAAAAACATGGCCCGTTACATCGACCATTTTTCGTCCGTGGACACGCCACCGCGTGTGAGCGTGCACAAAGCCGATGGCACGCGCTTGTTTGCGGTGGAGGAAAACCGGCTGGATAAACATCACCCGTATTTTCCCTACTTGAAAAATGACCCGAAGATCACCTTTGGCCAGCTCAGCACCGACGATGGCCAGACCTTGTACTACCGCCTGATCTGGGCGCGTGATTTTGACCCAGACCAGAAGCACCCGGTGTTGATTTACCACTATGGCGGGCCGCACGCGCAACTGGTCAAAAACCAGTGGCCCCAGGGCACCGATTACTGGCTGAAAATGCTGGCGCAAAAGGGATACGTGATCTTCACCCTCGACAATCGCGGCTCCTGGAATCGCGGCAAGGCGTTTGAAGACCCCATTTACCGCCAGCTGGGGAAGGTGGAAGTGGCCGATCAGGCCAGAGGCGTGGAATTTCTGAAACAGCAGCCGTGGGTGGATGCCGAACGCATCGGCGTGTTTGGCTGGAGTTATGGCGGCTACATGACCTTGATGAACCTGATGCAACACCCGGAACTGTATGCAGCAGGCATATCCGTGGCGCCGGTCACCGACTGGACCTTGTACGACACCCATTACACCGAACGCTACCTGGGCACCCCGCAGGAAAACCCCGAAGGCTACCGGAAAAGCAATGTGTTTGCCTATGCCGAGCACCTCGCGGACCCCTTGCTCATGGTACACGGCATGGCCGACGACAACGTGCTGTTCACCAACAGCACCAAGCTTTACAAGGCCCTGCAGGACCTGGACAAACCCTTTGAAATGATGAACTACCCCGGCAGCAAGCATTCCATCTGGGGGCAGAAAACCCGCACCCACCTGTTCCACACCCTGACCCGGTTTCTGGGTCGCGAGCTAAAACCTGGTCATCCAAGAGAGAAAAGAAAGTCGGGACAGGAATAGCGCATTAGCGCGACAGGCGCAGGGGAATGCCTTGCTGGCGTGTGGGCTGATCGCCCAGCCAGCGGTAGATTTCGATGGTCTGTGGCGGGCAGGCGCTGCAGCCTTCGCACAGGGTGCCTTGGGGCAGTTTTTCCACCTCGCCCTTTTTGATCAGAAACGCCAGCAGCTGGCGCGTGGCGTCTTCCTCCAGCCCCATCCAGATGGCTGTTTCCCGCAAGGGGGACTGGCCATGGCGTTGCAGGTAGTCGCGTAGTTTATTAAGGAAGCTCTGATTGAATCGTGACACGGCATCTTGCGGGGTAAAATCGTCCATTTCTGTGTTGCAAACCTTCACAATAGCTCGCTATTGCGTGCGGTTTGCGCCTTGAACTGAACAATTTTACACGACAATCTGCTCGTGCCAGATTCAATCAGAACTTCCTTAAGCATGGGCTAGCTCTCGCCGTGCCGCCAGCTTCAGGGCGTAATACACCGAACCCAGAAACGCCGCATACAGCAGCAGCCACAGCGCACTGTGCAGTGGTTGCTGGCCAAAACGGCTGGTCTGATAAAAGGTGCTGGCGGTAAACCAGGCCAGGGAGGTGCTCCAGAGACCGGCAAACACCGCCCAGCGGGCGCCGGCCTCACGGGCAATGGCGGCCGAGGCCGAAACGCAGGGGAAGTACAGCAGAACGAACAGCAAATAGGCGTAAGCGGCGATCGATGAACCGAATTTTTCGCGCAAGGTGCCAAACAGTTTTTCGCTCACGCCCTGGGCTTCTGCCACTTCCGACTGGCTGACGGTAATCAGGGACAGGCCCAGCGGGTCGGTGATCTGGGAAGCCAGTGCGTGGGCGTTGGTGACCACGCTATTCAGGGCTTCGCGCCATTCCTCGCGGATCGATGGCGGTGACTGATCGGGGTGTTCGGCCTGTTCCAGGCTGCCGTAAATGGCATCCAGGGTGCCCACCACCACTTCTTTGGCCAGCACACCGGAGAGGATGCCCACCACCGCAGGCCAGTTGTCGTCCTCGATGCCCATGGGGTGAAAAACCGGTGTCAGGCTGCGCGCGGTGGCCGACAGCAGGGAATGGCCGGGATTTTTGGTGGGTTTCAGGTCCGGGCCAATGGCTTGCAGGATGTTGATCACCATGACCACCACCACAATAATTTTACCGGCATCCAGCAAAAATCCCTTGAGTCGGTTCCAGGTGCCCACCACCAGATTCCAGAAACTGGGAAAGCGCCACGGTGGCAGTTCGATCACAAACGGTTCGGGCGTGCCCTTGAGCAATGTGGAACGCAGCATCAGGCCGGTAAAGACCGCAAAGGCAATGCCGATCAGGTAGAGGCTGAAAACAATCAGGGCCGCCTTGTCGGAAAAAAAGGCCGCCACAAACAGGGCATAAACCGACAGGCGTGCGCCACAGGACATAAACGGCGCCATCATGATAGTGAGCAGACGCTCCCGGCGCGAGGGCAGGCCACGGGTGGCCATAATGGCCGGCACGTTGCAGCCAAAGCCCACAATCAGGGGCACAAAGGCCTTGCCGGACAGGCCCAGTTTGGTCATCCAGTGGTTCATGACAAAGGCCGCCCGGGCCATGTAGCCGGAGTCTTCCAGCCAGGTCAGTACCAGATACAAAAAGCCGATTATGGGCACGAAGGTGGCCACGGTCTGGATGCCGCCGCCGATGCCGTCGGCCAGCAACACCGCCAGCCATGCCGGGGCGTGCAGGAGATTGAGCAGTTCATGGCCGCCGGTGACCAGCAGCGCGTGGGAGGCCTGGTCAAAAAAATCCACGAACACACCGGCAATGTTGATGGCAAAGAAAAACATCACGTACATGGCCAAAAAGAAAATCAGCAAGCCGCTGACAGGATGAGTGGTGATGCGATCCAGCCAGGCAAAGCCGTCATGCAAACCGGGGCTGCGTTTCTGCACCTGTTCGATGAGCCGGTGCGCGTGGTCGAAGCGGGCTGAAAACAGCGCTTCTTCCAGTTCGTCCGAGGGACTATTGGTTAACAACTGATTGATTTGGTCAGCGCGGCAAGCCGCTGTGGTGCAGACCGGCGGCAGTTGGTCGAGCACCGCCTGCGGGTAGTTGACCGGCGGCAGTGGGCAGGGTTGCGGATTATCCGCCATGGCGCGCAGGGTGCGCTTCAGGGTGTCCAGGCCCTTTCCTTGTCGGGCCACGGTTTCCACCACTGGACAACCGGTCAGCTCGCGCAGTTTATCGGTGTCGATGCGCTTGCCCTTGCGCTCGGCCTCATCCACCATATTGAGCACAATCACCGTGGGGATGCCGTATTCCAGCAGCTCTGTGGTCAGAAACAGGCTGCGTTCCAGCGAATCAGCATTGGCAATATTGAGGATGATGTCAGGGCGTTGCTGGCTCAGGTACTGCTGAACGTGGCGCTCGTCTTCGCCTTCGCCTTCCAGCGACAGGGCATAGATGCCCGGCAGATCAACCATTTCAAAGGGCTGGCCATCGATGCTGATGGTGGCGGTGTGGCCTTCCACGGTGACGCCGGTCCAGTTGCCGGTTTTCTGATGCAGTCCGGTCAGGCGGTTATAGAGGGTGGTTTTGCCACAATTGGGATTGCCGATCAGGGCAACGGTGAGTTTTTCAGGCATGACAGGCGCGATTTAACCGGGATTGACTTCCACGGATTCCAGCAACTCCGGGCCCAGCGCCAGTTCCCCGAAGGGGGTTCGCACCAGCGCGCCGTGATGATAGCGGGCCAGCAGTTCAATCAGCATGCCCGGGCGTATGCCCAGAATGGCCAGACGGCGGCGCAAGTGAGGAAAGCGCGTGAGTGCCGAAACGCGGTAGGCGGTGCCGGTGGGGATGTCCTTTAACTGCATGGCTGGCCTCAAATAAGAATCGTTCTCATTATCATGGTTTTTGGCCAGAATTCAAGGTTTTTTTGGTGTGGGTGAGCAAAAACAGCGACAGGTTTTGATGGGCATCAAGAAACGCCGGCAATTCACCTTGGCCGTGCTTAATCCGGGTTAAGTACCGCGTTTATGGCGTCCACCAGCGCCTCCTGGCTGAATGGTTTGGGCAGCAGCGAGCGGATGCCCGCAGCGGCTGCTTTGTGCCAGGTGCTGTCGGTCAAATCCGCCGTGACCAACACCACTGGCGTGGGCTCCCGGCCCTGTTGCAATTGCCGTTGCGCCAGTTGTTGGGCCATGTCGATGCCGTTCAGGTCAGGCAGGTGGTAATCGCTGAGGATAATGTCGTAGTCTTCATCACGAACCCGCGCCAGGGCTTCCTCGCCACTTTCCACCACGTCCACCACATAGCCGGCTTTTTCGAGCATTTCGGTGGCCACCTGGTGGTTGATGGGATTGTCTTCCACCACCAGCACCTTCACTGGTTGGGTTGCAGGCGCGCGGGTGTCCCCGAATGCCTTGGTGTCTGGTGAATCGGGTGAGGGTTCATTGACCGGCGGGTCGTTTGCTGGTCCGGCGCCAGTCAGGGCCAGACACAGGCTACGCGGGGTCAATGGCAGCAGCACTCGTCTGGCATCAGCAGGCAGGCTTTCGCCCAGCGCCTGAATGTCCTCGTATGAGTATGCCAGCACCAGCACCCGGGTTTTTTCCGGGTCGATGGACTGCGGCACGGCCTGTTGTTCGGAACTCAGCCCGGCGCTGGCATCCACCAATAGCCAGTCGGCCTCGGTGGCCCCGGTGACCGGCGTCAGGCCGCACAGCGCCAGCGCGTTGTCCACCTGCGCTTTTATGTCCGGGGAACGGGTGAGCAAGGCAATGCGGGTAGGCGGGCAGGCGCATGCGGGCTGTTTGGGGGAATTGGCGCACAGCGGCAGGCGCACCAAAAAGCTGAACCGGCTGCCAACGCCGGGGCTGCCCTGGGCCTGGATCTGGCCTTGCATTTTTTCCACCAGCTGGCGCGCAATGGCCAGGCCCAGGCCGGTGCCGCCGTATTTGCGGCTGGTGGCGTTATCGGCTTGCACAAAGGGTTCAAACAGCGTTTTGGCGTTGTCATTGCGAATGCCGATGCCGCTGTCTTCAACGCTGAAGCGCACGCGTTGCGGGTCCTCCGGGTCGGCTTCTGCCCGCACCACAATATGCCCCCGGCGGGTGAACTTGATGGCGTTGCTAAGCAGGTTGAAAAGAATCTGTTTTAAGCGCAGGGCATCGCCGTGGCGGCAGGTTGATAGTGACGGGTCCAGGAGAAAATACAGGGCGATGCGGTTTTTGCGTGCCGGTGGGGCAAATAGTTGCACCACCTCTTCCAGCACCTGTTGCAGGTCAAAATCAGCGCTTTCCAGCTGCAGCTTGCCGGCTTCGATTTTGGACAGGTCGAGAATGTCGTTGATGATGCTTAACAGGTGTTCGCCGGACCGTTGTATGGCGTCGGCATAGAGCGCCTGTTCTTCGGAAAGCTCGGAGTCCAGCAATAGTTCAGTCATGCCCAGCACGCCATTCATGGGCGTGCGCACTTCGTGCGAGACCCGGGCCAGAAAATCGCTCTTGGCCTGGCTGGCGGCATTGGCTTCCTTGGCCAGCCGTTGCACCTCGGAAAACAAGCGGGCGTTTTCCAGCGCCACACTGGCCTGGGCGGAATAGGCCTGCAACAGGGCTTTGTGGCGGTTGGTAAAGGGCCGTTTCCGGCGCCGCAAACGCAACAGGCCGTGGGTGTGTGATGCACTGGAAAACGGCACAATCAGGCTGTGTTGGTCGTCCTGGCTGACTTGCAGCACCTGATTGTTGCCAGCGGCCATGGCCGGGTGCATGCCTTGCAGGGCTTCCAGTTCCCCGGTCGATGGCGTCAGTTCCGGGCTGGTGGCTACGGCCTGTTGTTGACTTTCGTCGTCCCACAACAGCAACAACACATCATCGGCGTGCACCCGCTTTCGGATCTGTTCGACCACCCGGTGCAGCACTTCCTTGAAATCCAGTGTGGACACCAAAGAGCGTGTCAGGGCCAGCTGGCTTTCGGCAAACTCGCGCTTTTCAGCGGCGTGCCGCAGGGCGTAATCACGGCTGATCTTGCGGCGCCAGAGCCAGGCTGCCAGGCCCAGCAGGGCCAGTATCAAGGCCGCATAAAGTACAAAGGCGCCAGTGCTGAGCCAGGGCGGAGGCAGAATGGCCAGGGAAACGGTGACCGGGTCCGATTCTTCGCCTCCGGAATTTCTGCCCTTGATTTGTACCTGATACTGACCCGGCGGTAATTGCATCAGGCTCAGTTGCGGGCCATCGGCCTGCATCCATGGCTGATCGGGTCGCAGCCGGTAAAAATACTGCGTGGCTTCGGGATTGTTGAAAGCCAGCAAGGCGTATTCCAGCCGCAGCAGGCCATAATCGTAGGGCAGGGAAACGGGTTGATCTGGCGGTAAGGCCTGATCGCCATGATAGATGCCTTGCACAATCAGGGGTGGTGTCCGGATTGGTGCCGGTTGGTAGAGCGGGTTGGGGGTGACCAGCCCCCATTTGGTGACAATCAGGGCCTGACCTGAATCAGTCAGTTGCAGGTCGATGATTTCACGACTGGGCAGGCCTTCGGCTTCGGTGTAGAAGCGCCGCTGGCCGCTGGCGAGGTTGACCTGTAACAGGCCAATGTTGCTGCCCAGCCACAGGTTACCGCGTTTGTCTTCCAGCACGTGGGTATAAAAAGCGCGCTCGATCACAGGATCTGTGTTGCCTTGAGCGCGGGTATTTGCGGGATGGGTCAGCGGGTTTTCCTCAGGCACCGCCTGCAACTGATTGGCCTGCCAGCGGTAGGCATTCAGCTGGCCATCAACCAGCCCCCAGACCCGGTTGCTGCCAGGGCGGAAGAAAAAATCCTGCAGGCTGGTCTGATTGCTCAATAGTTCACGCAAGGAACCGTTGGCCGTGTCCAGTTCACGCAAATGCGTGGGCGAGATTAACCACAATCGGCCTTGTTCAGACTCCGGAGCGGGAAGAAAACGTTGTTCCCCTTCGCGTGGGTTAAAAACCACAGGCCGGTAAGTCTGAATGCGTAAAGGGGGCTGATCCAGTGCCACAAAGGCCGGATGCTCGGCATCAAAAACAGTCAGCCACAGGCGCTGGCCCAGTTGTTGCAGGCTGGGGATGCGCCCGACCAATGGTCCACGGGCCAGGTCCTTGGGTACATTCAATCGCCGCGAATGAAAGTTGATGCGTGGGTGGAGCAGGTAAAGGCCGTCCAGTGAGCCCAGCCACAGGTCATCGTGCGTGTCGTAATACAGCGAAATGGGGCGGGAAGGCACATCCGGGTTGTCGAGGCTCTGCCGTAACAGGTGAAACCCGGAGTTGTCCAGCCTGACCTCGTCCAGACGCTGACCTTTCACGTAGGCCAGCCAGAATCGCTGCCCGCCAGCGGGAGCCACGGCCTTGATATGATTGCCCGACAGGCGGTCTTCTTCGGTAAAGGGCAGAAAATAGGCAAACTGGTTCCAGTTGTTGGCCAGCTTGAAAATGCCATTGCTGTCAGTCAAGACCCAAGTGCCGCCTTCATGGTCCCGATACAGCGCCATGACCGTATCGCGCAAGGATAACAGCTGGCCAAATTCAAACAGTGACACGGGGGCAAGGCGTTGATGTTGCCAGTAATACAGGCCATTGGTGGTGCCGATCCAGATGCCGCCGTAACGGTCGCCCAGCAAGCTCATCAGCGATTGTGAATTGCCCGGGCTGCGTTCCATGTCCTTGCGGTTCAGCAGCTGCACGAAGCGTTGCGTTTTTGGCTGATATTCAAACAGGCCGTCGTAGCCGCCGGCCAGCACCCGGCCATGGATCCGTTTGATGGTGTACAGTGGGTTACTGAAAGGGTCTTCGGCATCGGTGCGCAGGTCAAAGGCGCGGGTCTGACCGCTTTGCAGATCATGGCGAATCACCTGCGAGTCCAGCGTCACAGCCCACAGCACGTCATTTTTATCGATAAAAAAATCAAACAGCTGGTTGCTGGGCAGCCACGAATCCGCATCGGCGGTTTTGGCCACGATGTGTTGCATGTGGCCGCTTCGCGGGTCCCAGATTGAAAAACCCTCGCCATATTCCAGCATCCAGAGGCGCTGTTGCCGATCCTGGGCAAAGTGCCAGACGTCATCGCCCATGATGGCATCTGATCGGCTGTCGCGTACCCCCAGTAACCGCATGCTGTTGGTGGAAGGGTCGAACAATCCGACACCGGCATTGCTGAACGCCAGCCACAGTTTGCCATCCGGGGTAGGCCACAGTGTATTGAGGGTATTGGTGGGGAAATCGTCGCCGGCCACATCGCCGCGCTGGATGGCCTCGAAAGCCACGCCGTTATATCGCACCAGGCCTTCTTCGGTGCTGATCCACAACACTTTGTCCGGGGTTTGCGCCATGCCGTTGGTGTTGGGCGAAGGCAGGCCTTCCTTGATGCCGAAATGGGTACCGGGAATGTAAATGGCATCGGTTTCCGGCATGGTGACCGTACCAGAATCAGTCACCGCGAGGCCCCCATTGACGGGGAAAAAGCACAGCATCGCGCTGCACAGCAGCACTGGCAATGAAAGAAACAGGCGTTGTCGCATGCAAAAACCCCGTGATGAGCACTCCAATCATAGAGCAAACTCGCGATTAGGCAAGCTATGGGGCCGATCATTCCAGTCACCGCAGGCGGTCACAGGAAAATACCGCGCAATCAGAGGCACTTCTGCTTGAAACCCTGTCAGCCGGCACCATAATAGAAATAGCCTGAAAGACGTAAAAATGCCCCTCATAAAATCATAACAACCCCGAGGCAAACATGATGCAGCATAAGAAAACCACAAACGACTACCACCTGGTGGTAACCTGGAAAAATTTTCTGGAAGAAGAAAAAGCCAATGTGCTGGGTCTGGACAAAGACCTGCAATCCCTGGCTGAAGACATCGCCCAGGAAGCCTTTAACGAAAAAATCGTGCCCCTGCTGAATCGCTATGCCGGTGGCCATCAGGCCCATTTTCATGTGCATATCGACCGCTATTCGCTAGAAGATGCCTACAGTGTGCGCACCCGCTTGCAACTGCCTGGCAAAGTGCTTTTTTCCCAGAGTGATGACGCTGAACTGGAAGTGGCCACTCTGGGTGCCGTGGACGATCTGGCCTGGAGCCTGGAACAGTATCTGGAACGCCTGCAACGCAAGGCCGACAGCAAGCGTCGCACACGTGAAAACCGACAGAAGCTGGACAAACTGCATCGCGCTGCCAGTGAAAGCAGCACCCAGCAGAAACAGGACTTTTTCAGCGCCGTGAGCGCGCTGTTGCCGGAAGTGCGCAAGTTTATTGAACACGAAGTCAACTACATGCGTTCCCAGGGTGATTTGCCGTGGGATTTCCCCGAAGTACAGGATGTGCTGGACGAAGTGCTGGTGCGGGCGTTTGAATCCGGCAACCGGCCAGCAGATTCAAACAGCCTGAAAGAATGGCTGATTCAGCTTTCCATTGACGTGTTGGCGGAAGAATCAGCCAAGTTCAAGGCCGAAAGCCAGATGACGCCCAAAGAGAAATGGTACGACCCGCTGGATGAGATCACCGACGAGGAATTCTGGGAGTTTTACCAGCCCGATGATGGCAGACACGTGGAAGACATGGAGTCGGATTACGAAACCGGCCCGGAAAAACACGTGGAAAACGTCAGCATGGCGCACTATTTCCAAGAGGTGCTGAAACAGCTTCCCGCCCGCTGGCGCCGCGCGTTGGAACTGGTTTACCAGAACCAGGTCAGTCCCGAGCAGGCCGCCT
>JALWKC010000170.1 GCA_026996795.1 Lysobacterales bacterium
CCGGCTTTTTCTGCGGCCGAACCCTTGGCTACGTGATTGACCAACGCTCCATGCGGGGTTTTCATGCGCAAGTAATCGGCCATTTTCTGGCTCACCGGCTCAATACCAACGCCCAGCAGACCCCGTTCCACGGTGCCATGCGTTTTCAACTGTTCGGCCACCGAGGCGGCCACCTCGATGGGAATGGAAAAGGACAGGCCCATGTATCCCCCGGTGTTGGACAGAATCAGGGTGTTGATGCCCACCACTTCCCCATCCATATTAATCAGCGGACCACCGGAATTGCCCCGGTTAATGGGGACATCGGTTTGAATGTATGGCACATATTGCTGACCTCGCATGCTGCGCCCCTTGGCGCTGACAATGCCCTTGGTGACGGAATGTTCAAAACTGAGCGGTGAACCAATGGCCATCACCCATTCACCGATTTTCAGCTTGTCACTGTCGCCCATTTTCAGGCTGGGCAGGTTTTTCGCATCCAGCTTCAACAAAGCGATGTCACTGGGCTCATCCTGGCCAATCAGTGTGGCTTCCATTTCACGGTGATCCGGCAACCGCACGATGATTTTGGTGGCTCCGTTGACCACATGGCGGTTGGTCAATACATAGCCATCTGGCGAGATAATAAAGCCAGTGCCGATGGACACCCTGTCCTGCGGCATGGGCGGGATAATCCGACGGTGGTAAGGGTCCACTGGCACCAATTGGGCCGGGGCTTGGGACTCCGTATGTGCTTCAATATTAACCACCGCGTCACCGGTTTTCTCCACCAACTCGGTAAAGTCCGGCAGTTTGCCGGCATGAGCCGTCATGGTGAGTAATACCAGACCGGCCAGGGCCAGCCAACGGGAAGGATAAAAAGCAGATTTCATGCAATTCTCCTTAGGTTTTCTTGGGTTTGTGTGAGTGGGGTTTCTGGCGATTCAGACGCTAAAGCCAATTGAATTGAAGACCAGAAACGCCCTGTTGCGCCTGGCGCTCATTCGTCGATGGCCCATTAGCGGACGAAATAAAGACAATCAGTTGGGTGGGAAAGTTTCGATACCCTTCCATTTTTCCGATGCTCCTCTCTTTACCCCCCTCTCGGGTTTGATTAGAACCCAACTGAAAAGAGGTGACAACTATCCTGATAGAGGGGGACCTCAAGAAAAGGCAGCAACAACACCGGCTGGATCTGGCTCATGGGCAGGGCTCGGTGCAATTACCCGATGCCCTGGCGCGCAAGTACCCGGGCGCGGCTGAAGAATGGAAGTGGCAATTTGTGTTCGCCTCAAACCTGTTGTCTCGTGACCCCGAAAGTGGTGAATTACGCCGGCACCACCTGCACGAAACCAATTTGCAACGCGCTATCCGGAAAGCGGCTGAGCGTGCCGGGATCCATAAGCGTGTCAATGCGCATGCGCTGCGCCATTCCTTTGCCACTCACCTGCTGGAATCCGGACAGGATATCCGCACGGTGCAGGAATTGCTGGGGCACGCGCACGTGTCCACAACCATGGTTTATACGCACGTAATGAATCGCCCAGGCAGTCTGCCGGTGATCAGCCCGGCAGACCGGCTTTAAGGAATGCTTATTGAATCGTGGAGTCACTCCCATTCGATGGTGGCTGGCGGTTTGCTGGAGATGTCGTAGACCACCCGTGAGACGTCTTCAATTTCGTTGATGATGCGGCGGGAAACCGTATCCAGCAGTTCGTAGGGCAAGTGTGCCCAGCGGGCGGTCATAAAGTCCACGGTTTCCACCGCGCGCAGGGCGATGACGTAGGCGTAGCGGCGGGCATCGCCCACCACGCCGACGGATTTGACCGGCAGAAACACTGCAAAGGCCTGGGCGGTTTTGTCGTACCAGCCGGCCTTGCGCAGTTCGGTGATGAAGATATGATCGGCGCGGGCCAGGATGTCGGCGTATTCGGGTTTGATTTCACCCAGTATGCGCACCCCCAGGCCGGGGCCGGGAAACGGGTGGCGGTAAACCATGTCTTTGGGCAGGCCCAGGTGAACGCCGAGTTTGCGTACTTCGTCCTTGAACAGGTCGCGCAGCGGCTCCACCAGTTCCAGCCCCATCTCGGCCGGCAAGCCGCCGACGTTGTGGTGGGACTTGATTACATGCGCCTTGCCGGTTGTGCTACCCGCCGATTCAATCACGTCGGGATAAATGGTGCCCTGGGCCAGCCATTTGACGTCTTTCAGCTTGGCGGCTTCTTCCTCGAAGACACGGATAAACTGTTCGCCGATGATCTTGCGTTTTTTTTCCGGGTCGGTCTCGCCGGCCAGGGCATTGAAAAACCGTTCCCGCGCATTGACGCGAATGACGTTGATGTCCATTTCGCGCGCGAACATGGCCATAACGTCATCGCCTTCCCGGTAGCGCAGCAGGCCGGTATCCACAAAAATGCAGGTAAGCTGATCGCCGATGGCCTGGTGCAGTAAGGCCGCCACCACGGAGGAATCCACCCCGCCGGACAGCCCCAACAAGACCTTGTCGGAGCCAACCTGCTCCTGCACGGCTTTGATGTGAGTATCAATGATGTTTTCGGTTGACCAGTCCGCCGCGCAGCCACAAATGTCATGCACAAAGCGCGAAAGGATTTGTTCACCCTGTTTGGTGTGGGAGACTTCCGGATGGAACTGAACGCCGAAAAACGGCTGGTCGGTGTGTTCAAAAGCCGCCACCGGCGCGGTTTCCGTGCGTGCCGTGGCAATGAAATCCGCTGGCAGGGTCACCACCTTGTCGCCGTGACTCATCCACACGTCCAGCACCGGATTTCCAGCCGGGTTGCGGCGATCGGCGATGCCATCCAGTAAACGGGACGGCGCGATAACTTCCACTTCGGCGTAGCCGAACTCCTTCTCATCTGACGGTGCCACCCGTCCCCCAAAATGTTCGCCCATGGCCTGCATGCCATAACACACGCCCAACACGGGCACGCCCAGGTTAAAAATATCACCCGGCACCTGCGGGGCGTCTTCGGCATGCACCGATTCCGGCCCGCCAGACAGGATCACGCCCTGAGGCGAAAATTCACGCATGGCCTGCACGTCGGCATCCCACGGCCAGATTTCGCTGTACACCCCGGCTTCGCGCACGCGGCGGGCAATGAGCTGGGTGAACTGCGAGCCGAAATCCAGAATGAGAATGCGGTTGCGTTTGATGTCGGGGGCAGCGGACATGGCCTTTCCTTAATTACGGGTACGGTAGTTGGGGGCTTCTTTGGTGATGTTCACGTCGTGCACATGGCTTTCGCTCATGCCGGCGTTGGTGATCTTGACCATTTTTGGCCGCGAGCGCATTTCGTCGATGTTCTTGCAACCCACATAGCCCATGCTGGCCCGCAAGCCGCCCGTGAGCTGATGCACCACCGGCGCCAGCGGGCCCTTGTAGGCGACGCGGCCTTCAATGCCTTCGGGAACCAGTTTTTCAGCGTCCACTTCGTCCTGAAAATAACGGTCTTTGGAGCCTTTGGCCATGGCGCCCAACGACCCCATGCCGCGATAGGCCTTGTAGGTGCGGCCCTGGTACAGTTCCACTTCGCCGGGCGATTCCTCGGTACCGGCAAACAGGCTGCCAAGCATCACGGTGGAGGCACC
>JALWKC010000171.1 GCA_026996795.1 Lysobacterales bacterium
TATTGGCGTAATTGGGGCCACCTCCGCCTTCAGGTGCTGTCCAGTGAATGTTCTGGGACGGGTCCTTGATGTCGCAGGTTTTGCAGTGCACGCAGTTCTGGAAATTGATGCGGAAGACTTGCTGGCCGTTTTCTTCCACCACTTCATACACCGCCGCCGGGCAATAGCGCTGAGCCGGTTCGTCCCATTTAGGCAGGTTCACCTTGATGGGCACTTCAGGGTCTTTCAGTTTCAGGTGGCAGGGCTGGTCTTCTTCGTGGTTGGTGCTGGAAAGAAAGACCGAAGACAGGCGGTCAAACGTGATGACATTATCCGGTTTCGGGTAGGCAATTTTGGAAGACTGGAAAGCCGGTTTCAGGGTGGCGTAGTCCGGTGTGGTGTTGTGCCAGGTGAACGGCAACTTGCCCTGGAAAACGTTCTGGTCAATAAACGTGAAAGCTGACCCCAGAAAGGTACCCAGCTTGTTCAGCGCCGGTTCGAAATTGCGGCCGCGATGCAGTTCTTCATGCACCCAGGAGTCTTTCACCCGTTGCGGGTAAGCGCTTAACTCGTCGTGCTGCCTGTCAGCCAACAGCGCCTCGGCCAGGCTTTCTGCCGCCAGCATGCCGGTTTTCAAGGCGGTGTGGGAGCCCTTGATTTTGGCCGGATTGAGGAATCCGGCGTCATCGCCCACCAACACAGCGCCGGGCATGATGAGTTTTGGCAGAGATTGCAGCCCGCCCTTGTGCATGGCACGGGCGCCATAGCCGATGCGCTTGCCGCCTTCCAGCGTGTTTTTGATCACCGGGTGGGTTTTCCAGCGCTGGAATTCCTCAAACGGGCTGAGGTGCGGGTTGTCGTAATTGAGCGCCACAATGTAACCCAACGCCACCACGCCATCGTCCAGGTGATAAAGAAAACCGCCCCCTTCGGTGTGATTATCCAGCGGCCAGCCCAGGGTATGCACCACCTTACCCGGCTGTGATTTTTCCGGCGCGACTTGCCAGATTTCCTTCAGGCCAATGCCGTAATGCGGCGGGTCCGATTCAGCATCCAGCGCATATTTTTCAATCAATTCCTTGCCCAGGTGCCCGCGGCAGCCTTCGGCAAACACGGTGTAGCGGCCCAGCAGGCGGTAACCGGGCTCAAAATTGGGCTTGGGTGTGCCGTCCGCGGCCACGCCCATGTCCTTGGTGATGATACCCTGCACTTCACCGTTGTCGCCATAAATGACCTTGTCGGCGGGGAAGCCCGGAAAAATATTCACACCCAGGTTTTCGGCCTGCTCGCCCAGCCAACGGGTCAGGTTGGCCAGGGAAATAATGTAATTGCCATGATTTTTCATGGGCTTGGGAATAAACAGGTTGGGCACCTTGATGGCCTTGTTGCCCGGACGCAAATAATGAAATTCATCTTCGGTGACCGCTGTTTTCACCGGCGCGCCCTGGGCTTTCCAGTCGGGAAACAGCTCGGTTAACGGTTTGGGATCAAACACCGCGCCGGAGAGAATATGCGCCCCGATTTCCGAGCCTTTTTCCACCACGGCGATTTGCCAGTCTTTGCCATATTCCTGTGACAGTTGCGCCAGCCGACAGGCCGTGGCCAGACCGGCCGGGCCGCCGCCCACGATCACCACGTCAAATTCCATGGATTCGCGCTCAATATCGTCGGCTTGCTGGTTTTGGGTTTCGGTGCTCATGGGCGGTTTCCGTCATGGTTTTAAACGGGCGTATTATAACCGGCTGGCTCCGGGTTTTGCTAAAATGGGTTTTTTGCAGCACGCAGGGGACAGCGATGCCTACAACGCCCAACCAGCCGCTATGGCAACCCTCGCCAGAACGCATCAGCCAGGCCACGATCACTGCCTTTCGGCACTGGCTGAATCAGCGACACGGCATGTCCCTGGACAGCTACCAGCAACTGCACCAGTGGTCTGTGGAACAGCCACAGGCATTCTGGCCGGAGGCGGCTGAATTTCTTGGGGTGCACTTTGACAAACCGGCTTCAGGCGTGCTGAAAAAAGGCGCTCATGCGGTGGAAAGCCAGTGGTTTCCCGGCGCCACGCTCAATTTTGCCCGGCACCTGCTGCACAAACGCGATGACTCGCTGGCCATTGCCTTCGAAAAGGAAAATGGCGACACAGCCACACTCACGCGCCGGGAACTGTATCAGGCCGTGGCCGCCACCACCTGTGCCCTGCGCCAGCTGGGCATCCGCAAGGGCGACCGCGTGGCCGCGTTCATGCCCAACTGCCCGGAAACCCTGATTGCCATGCTGGCCACCGCCAGCATCGGCGCCATCTGGTCATCCACCTCGCCGGATTTCGGCATCCAGGGCGTGCTGGACCGTTTCGGTCAGATTGAGCCGAAAGTGCTGTTTACCGCCGATGGTTATTTCTACAACGGCAAACGTCACGACAGCCTGGGCAAGGTCAAGGCCATCACGGATGCCATCGAATCCATCGAGAAAACGGTGGTGGTGCCGTTTAGCCAGCCAGAACCCGACCTGCACACGCTGCGGGAGTCCGACCGGTGGCCCGATTTTATCGAGCCATACCATGACCAGGCCGAAGACAGCATCGAGTTTGAACCCGTGGCCTTTGACCACCCCCTGTACATTCTGTATTCTTCCGGCACCACCGGCAAACCCAAGTGCATCGTCCACGGCACCGGCCGGATTCTGCTGCAACACCTGAAAGAACTCAAACTGCACACCGATTTACAGGCCGGCGACAAGCTGTTCTACTACACCACCTGTGGCTGGATGATGTGGAACTGGATGGCCTCGGCACTGGCCACCGATGCCTCGCTGGTACTGTATGACGGCTCGCCCTTTTACCCCGATGGCCAGCGCCTGTTCGACCTCATTGACCGCCACCAGATCACCCACTTTGGCACCTCGGCCAAGTGGATACAGGCGGTGGAAAAAGCCGGCCTCAGGCCCGCTGCCAGCCATTCGCTGCAATCCCTCAAAACCATCCTTTCCACCGGCTCGCCGCTGATGCCGGAAAATTTCGAGTTTGTCTACCGGCATGTCAAAGCCGACGTGTGCCTGTCTTCCATTTCCGGTGGCACCGACATCTGTTCCTGCTTTGCCCTGGGCAACCCCACCTTGCCGGTGTATGCGGGCGAATTACAATGCAAGGGGCTGGGGCTGGATGTGAAAGTGCTGGACGAAACCGGCCAGTCCGTCACCGGCCAACCGGGCGAGCTGGCCTGTGGCGTGCCGTTTCCGGCCATGCCGGTCTTTTTCTGGAATGACCCGGAACACCGCCGGTACAAAAAAGCCTATTTTGACCGATTTCAGCACACCTGGGCGCCCGATGGCATCTGGTGCCATGGCGATCGCGCGGAAATCACCGCCCATGACGGTTTGATCATCTATGGCCGCTCGGATGCCACCCTCAACCCCGGCGGGGTCCGCATCGGCACCGCGGAAATCTACCGCCAGGTGGAAAAACTGCCGGAAATCATCGAAAGCATCGCGGTGGGACAGCACTGGCAAGGCGATGAGCGTGTCGTGCTGTTTGTGGTGACTGCCGAAGGCATAAAACTGGACGATGCCCTGCGTGACAGGATTCGCCGCCAGATTCGCCAGAACACCACTC
>JALWKC010000172.1 GCA_026996795.1 Lysobacterales bacterium
ACTTTATTTTCCAGAATTTCGTGCCCACCTCCGGCCACACCATTCAGGAATACCTGAACGGCTTTGTGGAAAAGGCACGCGGCCTCACCGTCGGCATGTCACTGGCCGTGTTCGTGACCTCTATCATGATGATGATGACCATCGAAAAGGCCCTGAACCGCATCTGGGACACCCAGCCATCACGCAATTTTCTGCACAAGGTACTGATTTACTGGGCCGTTCTGACCATGGGGCCATTGCTGGTCGGTGGCGGCCTGGTCATGAGTTCCTACCTGTTCAACACGGCCCCGGGCTTGCGCGACATCAAGGTCTATCTGCTCAAAATCCTGCCCGTACTGGCCTCGGCCAGCGCCTTCTTTTTCATGTACCTGATTATCCCAAACCGCAAGGTTCGGTGGCGATCTGCGCTGATCGGGGCGCTGATTGCTGCCATTCTCTTTGAAATGGCCAAACGCGGCTTTGCCTGGTATGTGGTCACCTTCCCCAGTTACCAGAAAGTCTATGGCGCCCTGGCCACCATTCCGCTGTTTCTGGTCTGGGTGTATGTTTCCTGGGTGATTGTGCTACTGGGTGGGGTGATTGCCGCCACGCTGGAAAGCACTCGCTGGCGTTACCAGACCGCGCGCTTTCGGAAAAACCAACGCTTTTTGCTGGTGCTGGATATCCTGCACCGGCTTTGGCAGGCCAGCCGCCGGGGCGAAACCGTATCCATGGCGGAAATGAGTGAAAAACGTGCCAGCATTCCCGACGATGAACTGTCTCATGCACTGGACTGGCTGGAACAACAGCGGCTCATCGAGCGCAATGAAGACGGCGATTACCTGCTGCTGAGAGACCTGGACTCACTCAGTCTGAAAACACTCTACCAGCTGGGCAATTTCGCCCTGCCGGAGCATGCCCTGAACGAGTTGAAACACTTTGAACCCTTTGCGCAGTCCTTATGGAATGCCATCGAACCCGACATGCAGCAGCCGGTCAAAACACTGTTCAAGAAACTCAGTACAGCGGAAACAAAAGTCCGGTAATTTTCAAAAATTTACGAGAAAACTTATGAAACGACTGATAGCAACCATGCTGGCCTGTACCGTTTTTACTGCCTGCAGCGAACAAACCGATTCCACCGGAGACGGTTTTTCCCTCACTGATCTGAATGGGAAGACCCACAAATTGTCCGATTACCGCGGCAAGTGGGTGGTGGTCAACTACTGGGCCACCTGGTGTCCACCCTGTCGTAAGGAAATCCCCGATTTTGTCAAATTTCAGCAAAAACACCCGAAAGACGTGCAAATCCTGGGCATCGCCTACGAAGACGCCGACCCGGACAAGCTGAAACGCTTTGCCAACGAGTTCTCCATCAACTACCCGATACTGACCGTGGACGTGTATAACCCACCGGCCGGCATCCTCAACAGCACGCCACTGCCCACTACCGTCATCTATGACCCGAGCGGCCGGCGGGTGGAAAAGCGCATCGGCCCCATGCACGAACGCGACCTGGAAGCGGCTATTAACCCCAAATGACCCAAAACAAACAAAACCTTCAAGGCAACACCGGATTGACGCGGCTTTTGTCCAGCCCTTTATCCAGCCATGACCAATGAGCGTTTTGCCAGAGACGTTGGCATTGTCACTGTTTACCTGCTGAATAAAAGGTCTGCTGGTAGCGGAGTCCAGCCCCTTTCTGCGGGGCAACCTCGAATCAAAGAGAATGCGCGAAATGTTTGTGGCAGCAAACACAAAAGAGTTCGATGACAAGCTCACGACTTTCCAGCCGCCTACTGGTAAAGTTCAGGCAGCCGCCAGACAGATCACCAGGAAGCCTCTGATTGAATCTGGCGCAAGCAGATTGTAGTGTAAAATTGTTCAGTTCATGGCGCAAACAGCGCATCACAGCTGAGCATCACCTATATTGATGCCAGGTTAATACCCCCCCCGATAATGCCAAATCACCAAAAAAACGTTTATTTCTACCTCATTGTTGGTCTGGTTTTTCTCAACGCCATTGCCAGGCTGTTTTCTGTCATTTCAATGGACGGTGCCCGGGATCTGTTCTATGCAAAAAACATCGCCGATGGCATGAGCCTGCCCCTGGTTGGCCCGGACGTTGGCGGCTTTGCCCATGTGGGGCCGATCTGGTTTTATTTTCTTTCTCTGCCACTGTTAACCGGCTCATTGGCGCTTGCGGCTTTGTGGGTCGGGCTTTTTGCCAGCCTGAAAATTCTGCTTGCCTACCGCCTGGGCAAAGCACTGCTGGATGAAAAATTTGGCCTTTTATGGGCAGCCGCCTTGTTCCTGCCTGGCTGGCACACATTTGATTCAGTGTTTTTTCTCCATATTAACTTGGTCCAGACACTCACCCTGGCGTTTTTATATGCGATTTACGCGCTCTACAAAGCCAATGACTTCCGCTGGTTCAAATGGGCCATGCTGTTTCTGGCCCTGGCGATACACGCGCACCCTTCCAGCGCGATACTGGCTATTATTCTGCTGTGGGTTGTTATTGAGAAAAGAAAGCACGTGAACTGCCGTTCCTTCCTGGCCGGCGTGCTGCTTTTTTGTCTTCCGTTTGCTCCCTACCTGATTGATCAGGCCAGAAACCACTTCAGTGATCTGCAGGGCATGACGTCCCTGGCGGAAATCTACAGCAAAAGAAAGGCGGGGGTGAGTCAAACCAATGAACACCTGAACGTCTTTCAGCGATTTCCCCGCTTCATCAAGTCGTTGCTTTATTCAGGGCCCTTGCAAATAAAGTACCTAATATCGGCCTACAGCCCCGCATTGGGAAAAATATCCTTTCTCAGTTACCTGCTGACACTCCTTGCCAGCGTTTCCGGCTTGCTGGCCTATGCGTTCAGGCGAGTGCGGCAAGCCCAGATAACGGCGGGCATGCTGGCTATTTTCTCGGTGCTGGCACTAATGATTTTGGCTTTGCGGGATTTTATTCCTTTTTACATGACGCTCGTCCTGACGCCTTTCTTGGCCGCCATCATCGCCTTTGGCTTATGGAATGTGCTGGCAAAAGCCGGCAAACCGCTTGTGATGGGGCTTACCTTCTTTCTTTTTACCATGAGTCTATTGCCACTGGTTTCGCTCACTCTCACATATAGAAATCACCACCTGGCTGTGCAAAAGACCAACGAAATAGAGTCCAAAGTGGATTACACCACGCTTCACCGCCGTTCTGGTGTTGATGCCTTGAGCGTGCTCAACGCACTGGCTTTTGATCCGGTTTTTTGCGGCGAGGTCTATGTCCACGGCGCCTACGCGCAAATACTGGACTACACCAGCGCATTGCCGGTTTATTTCTACTGCCCGGATCACCAGCTGAGATTAGGTGGCAAACAAAGCAAAGAACAACAGCATTTGCTCGTCATGCATCGGTCCTTCTGGTTGAAAAGCCGTTTGCAGCCGCAAGCGTGGGTCAATAATGTCTTTGGCTACACACGGCATTTTATCAACCACTCGCAATCACGCCCCTGGCAAATAGCGCCATTCAAACCGTATGTTCACCCGCAAAGGAAAAACATGAAAATGAACCCGACGCAGGCATTCGACTACACCTTCCAGGCACCGGGCGATT